>NC_017167.1:1562024-1874428 GCF_000219875.1 Alicyclobacillus acidocaldarius subsp. acidocaldarius Tc-4-1 | reverse complement strand
GAGGCGCTGATGCGGCGGGCCATCCTGGTGAGAACCGGGTTCCGCGGATTGGAATCGTATGTGCGTATCACCTTTGGCACGCCGGAAGAAAACGAAATGTGCATCGCCGCGCTGCTCGAGGTGGTCGGCCAAACGCATTGAGGCCAACATGGCGCCATCGCGCGGCCGGGGCAACGTTGGAAGTTGCCATCCGGCCGTGCGCGCGTTTAGGATCGATCCTCATACGTGTCATCGCCGTCCTGCTCGTACGGCGCAGTATGCCGATCCGACGTGATCATATTGGTGTCGCGAAAGCGGCCGCTCACCATCTGGCCGGGCAGCCACGGGGACGTCTTCCCGAGGCACCGCTCGTCGGTCGCGGCGCCATAGGGGCCCTCCGGGAACTCCTCGACGGCGAGATCGTAGGTGGCGGCTTGTGCGGCAGCGACGTCGGCCGTCGGGTAATCGGTCTCCCCTTGATCAACGGGGCCGGGATCGTACGCGCCGGAGTTGGAGCTCGAAATGGCGGGCGTCTTGGAATGGCGGTTCGCATCCTTCATCACGGTTCACCTCGCGCCTAGTGTGCGCACAGGCGCGGCGGATATCCGCGGGCAATTTGACAGGAGGTTGGGGCATGGCTCAAGAAGTTCGTGTTCGCTTTGCGCCGAGCCCTACGGGGGCTCTTCACATCGGGGGCGCGCGCACGGCGTACTTCAACTGGTTGTTTGCGCGAAAGCACGGAGGAAAGTTCGTCCTTCGAATCGACGATACGGATCGCGCCCGTTCGACGGAAGCTTCGTATCAGCAGATCTTAGAGGGATTGCGCTGGCTCGGCATCCTATGGGACGAAGGTCCAGACGTGGGAGGGCCCTACGGCCCCTATCGCCAATCGGAGCGCATGCATATTTACCGCCGCCACTTGGACCGGCTCCTGGCTGAGGACAAGGCGTACCCGTGCTTCTGTACGCCCGAAGAACTCGCTCGGGACCGCGAGGCCGCACAACGAGAGGGGAAGCCACCTCGCTACGTAGGCCGCTGCCGCCAGTTGTCTCCTGAAGAGCGATCTCGCCGGATCGCGGCAGGTGAGCCTCACGTGTACCGGATCCGCAGCCGCGTGGAGGGCGAGACCGTTGTTCACGACTTGATCCGCGGGGACGTGGCGTTCGCGAACAGTGAGATCGACGACTTCATCATCTGGAAGGCGGACGATACGCCGACGTACCACTTCGCGTCTTGCGTCGACGACGTGGAGATGAAAATTTCACACGTCATCCGGGCGGAGGAGCACTTGTCCAACACGCCCCGTCACATCGTGCTGTTCGAGGCGCTCGGCGCAGAGCCGCCGGCGTTTGCGCATGTGCCCATGATCCTCGCGCCGGATCGCAGCAAACTGTCCAAGCGCCATGGGGCCACGAGTGTGAGTGAGTATCGGGACATGGGCATCCTTCCTGAGGCGCTCGTGAACTATCTGTTGCTTCTGGGCTTCTCCCCGGGGGATGATCGGGAAATTGTGGACCGGGAAACGGCCATTCAGCTCTTTGACCTGGAGAAGGTGGCCAAGCACGCTGCTATTTATGACGTCAAGAAGCTGGAGTGGCTCAACGCCCACTATTTTCGGCAGCAGTCCCCTGAGGCTGTCATGGATGAGGCGTGGTCGCAGTTGGTGGAGCGCGGCTATGTGGCGGCAGACGAGTGTCGTCGGGAAGTCCTGATGTGGATCCGCACCGTGATTGCCTTCGTGCAGACGCGCAGCCGCAACCTTCAGGAGTTGGTCGACGGGCTGCAACCGTACTTTGAACCGGTCCGCGCGTACGACGAAAAGGGGGTTCGCAAGCACTTCGCGCATCCGGAGACCGCGAGTAGGCTAAGGACCGTGGCGGATCGCCTGACAGAGGTGGCACCGTTTCTGGCGCCCGTCGTCGAGCGCGAGTTCCGGCAGTGGATTGAAGACATGGGCGTGAAATCGGGCGAACTCATTCACCCCGTGCGTTTGGCCATCACGGGTTTGACGGTGGGACCCGGCCTGTTTGATGTCATCGCCCTCATCGGACGCGACGAAGCCGTGCGCCGTTTGCGGGAAACGGCCGATCGCATCGAGGCTGGCGAGGTGGTCACGGGGTGAGGCGAAAGCCGGCGGGATCGCCCGCCGGCCGCCGTTCGCGCAGGCGGTACGGATCGACAAAAAAATTGACGAGCAGCTATTGACACGGCACGAGGAAGCATGTATATTGAATTACGCAACCGGCTGAGCCGCCCGGAAGAGCGGTAGGGCGTCAGGTAAGGCTACGATGCCGAATGGTGTAATGGTAGCACGACTGACTCTGGATCAGTTAGTCTAGGTTCGAGTCCTAGTTCGGCAGCCAGTTGGCCCTATCGTCTAATGGCTCAGGACGCCGCCCTCTCACGGCGGTAATAGGGGTTCGAATCCCCTTAGGGTCACCACGGGTCATTAGCTCAATTGGTAGAGCATCCGACTCTTAATCGGGTGGTTGAAGGTTCGAGTCCTTCATGACCCATTCCAGAAAGGCCTCCTGCTACGGCAGGGGGTCTTTCGTTTTGTTTCTGCTCAACACCACGCGCGGCGGGGGTCGCTGTCCTTTCCGGCTTTCGTGGGCTATGATGAGACTATCCATCCTGGAGAGAACGGGGAAGCGTGATCCATGAGAGCACGTAGGTCGGGTGCGGAGCGCCGGCGAATGGCTCATGTTCTGGTGGACCGGTTCGGTCCCGCTGTGTGGCGTGCCGTCGTGGAGCGGATGGGGGAGACGCCTGAGGCCGAAGACGCCTTCGTGGACCTCATGCTCGCCGTGTGGATGCGAATCGGCCGCCGAGCAGACCTGGCGCGCCTTCGCGAACGGGTGGAGAAGACGCTGACATCCCTCGGGATTTCGTCCCCAGCGGAGGACGAGCCGAGCGAGGCGACCGCCGACACGCTCGAGGTGAGAGACGGAGGGGAGGAACTCGAGGAAACGGGGTTGCCAGAGGCGGTTCTTCGCGATCTCCCACTGGCGCTCCGGAACCGAGCGCTGCAGCGGTTGCGCGCCCAAATCGCGTACGAAGAGGCCGACGCGCGTCGCTCGGGCTCTCGGGTGGCGCGCGCGTCCGCCGGCATGCTCGTCCTGCTCGGATTCGCCCTCGTAGGGTACGGCTGGTGGGGAGAGCGGTCGTCGGGAGTGGGGCAGCCTTCAAGCGTCCACCGAGCGTCGCCAGAGCCCGTCGCGGGCGCCGACCTCCCTGTGCAAGTGCAGGCCGTGTTGGACATCACGCGTCAGCCGGTCGATCTCGGCCATCTAACCTTCGGCGATGGGGAGCTGGTGACGGGCAGTCTGTCGCTCGGCACCCAAGGAGATGAAATTCACTTGAGCGCTTATGCGCTCCATGGGCTTAGCCTGTTGGCTAACCCGCGTTGGACGTGCAAGGTCACCCTTTCGCCCCCTTCACCGGGGACTGGAGGTGCCTGGCTGTTTCGCTCCTGGTCGCTCTCGTCGGCGGGCGCCTGGGCTGTGGTTACGGTGAATTGGACGGAGAATCGCATTCATGGCGCGGCGTCGAGGGTGGACGTGTACGCTGTCCCGTTTGCAGGCGGATCGCCGTCGCGGCTGACCACGCTGAACGTGGGCGACGGCGGCGAGGTCGTGATCGCGACGGGGCCAGGCGGCATTGCGTGGCAATCCGTATCAGGGCAAGAAGGGGTTACGGCGGTATCTCCCGTCCATCTCGCGCCCATTGTCGCACGCGGGGGCTCGGCGTCGCTTGGCCCATCCGCCCGTATCGACGTGAGTGGGGTGGTCCGCAATCCACACGTCACGCCCGCGGGCTTTGTGTATCAGGGAACCTCGGCGGCTCCAGTGGCGGCGGGCATGTGGGTGTGCGTGGCGCCAACGGGGCAATCGACGGTCTACGCTGGCGTGCCTGCTGCGACGGATGGCGCCGTCGTCCAAGGTGAAAGCGGCGTGTTGTACGCGGTCGCCCCGGTGTCCTCGCCGGAAGGACAGACGCTCGCGATGTGCGCCCTGCACGCACCAGGGAGCCGCCAGCCGTCGTTTCGCCTGGAGGTGCCCGTGTCTGCCTGGGGCGCGGACGGTGGCTACGTGGACTACGTCGAGCGCGCGGGAGGACGCACTTATCTTGTGGTGGCGCGAGCCGATTGAGGAGGTGAGGCGGTGAACCAGGTCATCCGAGACAAGCTGGATCTGTTGCCGCAGCGGCCCGGCGTCTACCTCATGAAGGGCGAGAGCGGTCAAATTCTTTACGTGGGCAAGGCCAAGGTGCTGCGGAATCGCGTGCGTTCGTACTTCACGGGGTCGCATGACACGAAAACACAGGTGTTGGTCTCGCAGATCCGCGACTTTGAGTACATCGTGACGGACACCGTCGCGGAGGCGCTTTTGCTCGAATGCAACCTGATTAAGCAGCACCAGCCGCCTTACAACATCATGCTGCGGGACGACAAGTCGTACCCGTACATCAAGCTAACCAGGGAAAGGCATCCGAGGCTGCAGATTGTGCGCCAGGTGAAGCGGGACGGCGCGAAGTACTTCGGGCCTTACCCCAACGCCACGTCGGCGCAGGCCACGAAGCGCTTGTTGGATCGGCTGTATCCGCTGCGCAAGTGCAAGACGCTCAAGAAGCAAGTCTGCCTGTACTATCACATCCACCAGTGCCTCGCGCCGTGCGTGTATGACGTGGATGAAGCCACGTACGAAGCGATGGCGAAGGAAATCAGCCATTTTTTGAACGGCGGGCACCAGGATGTCGTGCGCGAACTCGAGCAGAAGATGCAAGCGGCGGCGGAGTCGCTCGAATTTGAGCGGGCCGCGGAACTTCGCGATCTGATTCGCCACATCGAGCAGGTCATGCAGGAGCAGAAGGTGACGTGGACGGACGGGATCGACCGAGACGTGTTCGGCTTCGCCGAAGACCGCGGGCTGCTCAGTGTCCAGGTGTTTTTTGTAAGGAACGGGAAGCTCGTCGAGCGGCAGGTGCAGATCGCGCCGCACTTCGACGATCCACTGACCGACTTCATGTCGTTCGTGGAGCAGTTCTACCACGAGCGGGTGGATCTTCCGAAGGAAATCCTCTTGCCCGAGGGCGTGCCGAGCGAAGCCCTTGCGATGGTCGTCGATGCGAAGGTGTTGCAGCCGAAGCGCGGGCCCAAGCGGGATCTGGTCGATCTCGCCTGTGACAATGCGCGCCAGGCGCTGGCGGAGAAAATCCAGCTGATGGACCGCAACCTGGACCGCACGCTGGGCGCGGTGATGGAATTGGGCCAGGTGCTCGCGATCCAGCCTCCCCGGCGGATTGAGGCGTTCGACAATTCCAATTTCCAGGGCGTCGACGCGGTGTCGGCGATGGTCGTGTTCATCGACGGCAAGCCCGCCAAGTCGGAGTACCGCAAGTACAAGATCCGATCCACCCAAGGGCCAGACGACTACGAAGCGATTCGGGAAGTGGTGAGACGGCGGTACAGCCGGCTCGTCCGGGAGCATAAGCCGCTGCCCGATCTCGTCGTGATTGACGGCGGGAAGGGTCAATTGCGCGCGGCGTTGTCCGTCCTCGAGGGCGAGCTTGGGCTCGATATTCCCGTCTGCGGCCTGGCGAAGGACGAGCGCCATCGCACGAGCCAGCTCTTCTTCATGGACGAGGAAGAGCCTGTGCGCATCGAACGACACAGTCCTGCGTTCTACCTGCTCGAGCGCATCCAGGATGAGGTGCATCGGTTCGCGGTGGAGTTCCACCGGTCGAGGCGCAGCAAGAGCGGATTTCAATCCGTCCTGGACGAGATTCGTGGCGTGGGACCGGAGCGGAAGAAGGCCATTCTCCGCCGGTTTGGCAGCCTGAAGGCCATCGCGTCGGCGCAGCCGGAGGACTTTCGCGGTCTCGGGATTGGCGACAAACTCGCGCGGGAGATCGTGGCCAGGGTCCGGGAAGAGCTTGTCGCTCGGGAGAAGGTCGAGATGGGAATTTCGTCCGAGGCACCGTTTTCTTGATTCTACGATGGCCAATCATTACAATTTAGAAGGTGCCAAACGGTGGCGGCGTGTCGCGCTGGCCTGCGGTGTTTTGCACTTGCACGGCGATCCCGCCGCGCGTACATATCGCTTCTCTTTTTGGGGGATTGAAGGGAGGAACCCAAGTGGCAGTGGCCCAAGCAGCCCAGCACAACCGGGAGTTTTTCTGGCGGCGGCTCCACACGCTTTCGGGCGTGATTCCGGTGGGACTGTTCCTGCTGGAACACTTGTTCACGAACGCGACGGCTCTGGGCGGTGCGGCAGCTTTCAACGAAGCCGTGCAAGCGATTCAATCGCTTCCGCTCCTGCACGTCATTGAGTTCGTGTTCATTTTCCTGCCCATCACGTATCACGGTGTGTTTGGGCTATACGTGGCGTTCGTGTCTGGCTACAACGCGAACCGGTACTCGTTCAGCCGCAACGTGATGTTCGTGTTGCAGCGGGTGACGGGCATCATCACTTTTGTTTTCATTATTTTCCACCTGTGGACGACGCGGTTTTCCGGCAATGCGCCGTCGTTTGACATGGTGCACGAGCTCGTCACCAACAATGCGTACTTCGCGTTCATGATCGTGGGCGTGATCGCGGCGACGTTCCACTTCTCGAACGGACTGTGGTCGTTCGCCATTCACTGGGGCATCACGGTCGGGCGCCGGGCGCAGCGCATCACCGCGTGGGTGACCATGATCATCTTTGTCGTGTTGGCGGCGGTTGGTGTGGCGTCGCTGATTGCGTTCCGGATGAACGTCTGAGGTGCACATGGACCTCTCGCAAGGTGCTTACGCGAGCATGGGAGGGAATTGACGTGGCAAACACGAGCATCATTGTCGTGGGAGGCGGCCTGGCCGGTCTCATGACCACCATCAAGGTGGCGGAAGCTGGCGTGCCGGTGAAACTGTTCTCCTTAGTCCCTGTAAAACGTTCCCATTCCGTGTGTGCTCAAGGCGGCATCAACGGCGCCGTGAACACAAAGGGCGAGGGTGACTCGCCGTGGGAGCACTTTGACGACACCATCTACGGTGGCGACTTTCTGGCCAACCAGCCTCCGGTTTTGGGCATGTGCGAGGCGGCGCCGGCCATCATCTATTTGATGGACCGCATGGGTGTCATGTTCAATCGCACGCCGGAGGGACTTCTGGATTTCCGCCGGTTTGGCGGCACCAAGCATCACCGCACCGCATTCGCGGGCGCTTCGACAGGGCAACAACTGCTCTACGCGTTGGACGAACAGGTTCGCCGGTATGAAGTGGCAGGCCTGGTCGAGAAATACGAGGGCTGGGACTTCCTCGGCGCCGTGATCGACGACGAGCAGATCTGTCGCGGCATTGTCGCGCAGGATCTTCGGTCCATGGAGATCCACTACTTCCGCGCCGATGCGGTGGTCATGTGCACCGGGGGCAACGGACTCATTTTCGGCAAAAGCACCAACTCGATGATCAACACGGGCTCCGCGGCGTCCGAGCTGTATCAGCAGGGCGTCAAGTACGCGAATCCGGAGATGATCCAGGTTCATCCAACGGCTATTCCGGGGGACGACAAGCTGCGGCTCATGTCCGAGTCCGCCCGCGGAGAGGGCGGCCGCGTCTGGACGTACAAGGATGGCAAGCCGTGGTATTTCCTGGAGGAATGGTATCCCGAATACGGGAACCTGGTGCCTCGCGACATCGCGACGCGCGCCATTCACAAGGTCTGCGTGGAGATGGGGCTTGGCGTCGACGGGCAAAACATGGTCTATCTCGACCTGACCCACATCCCGGCGGACGTGCTGGATCGGAAGCTGGGCAACATTCTCGATATCTACGAGAAATTCGTCGGCGACGACCCGCGCAAGGTCCCGATGAAGATCTTCCCGGCTGTGCACTATTCCATGGGCGGGCTGTGGGTCGACTACGACCAGATGACCAACATCCCGGGCCTGTTTGCCGCAGGCGAGGCGGATTATCAATACCATGGTGCAAATCGTCTTGGCGCCAACTCGCTCGTGTCCTGTATCTACGGCGGGATGATCGCCGGCCCGAACGCCGTGCGCTGGGCAAAGAATCTGCGTAAGTCTGCGGATAGCCTGCCCGAGTCGCTGTTTGAGCAGTACCGCCGCAAATACGAGCAGGAATTCGAGGAAATTCTCAAGCTCGACGGCGACGAGAACCCGTACCAGTTGCACCGCGAGCTTGGCAAGTGGATGACGGATCACGTCACCGTCGTGCGGTACAACGACAAGCTCAAGGAGACGGACGCCAAGATCCAGGAGCTTCAGGAGCGCTGGAAGCGGATCAAGATGTCCGACACATCGCGCTGGGAGAACCAGGTCGCCCAGTTCACGCGCCACCTGAAGAATATGCTCATCATGGCGCGTGCCATTACCATCGGAGCGCTGATGAGGAACGAGAGCCGCGGCGCACACTACAAGCCAGAGTTCCCGGAGCGCGACGACGAGAATTTCCTGAAGACGACCATCGCCGAGTACACGCCGGACGGGCCGAAGATCTCGTACGAGGACGTCGACGTCTCGCTGATCAAGCCGCGTAAGCGCAACTACGCGGTGAGCAAGGAGGCGACCAAGGAATGAGCACAACAGCGGAGGCCGTGCAGCAGGCGCAGACGGATTCGGGTCGCAAGGTGCATCTCATCATCGAGCGTCAGGACAGGCCGGATTCGGAGCCGTACTGGGAGGAGTTTGAAGTTCCGTATCGCCCAGGCATGAATGTCATCGCCTGTTTGATGGAGATCCAGCGCAATCCCGTGAACAAGAAGGGCGAGCCGGTCGCGCCGGTCACTTGGGAGATGAACTGCCTGGAAGAGGTCTGCGGGGCGTGCACCATGGTCATCAATAACAAGCCTCGCCAGGCGTGTTCGGCGCTCGTCGATAAGTTGCAGCAGCCCATTCGGATACGGCCAATGCGCACGTTCCCAGTCATTCGCGATCTCGTCGTCGACCGCAGCCGCATGTTCGAAGCACTCAAGCGGATCAAGGCTTGGATTCCTATCGATGGCACATACGATCTCGGCCCAGGTCCGCGCATGTCGAGCGAGGAACAGCAAATCGCGTACGAGTTGTCTCGCTGCTTCACGTGTGGCGCCTGTGTCGAAGCATGTCCCAATGTGAACGACAAGACGTCGTTTATTGGTCCTTTTGCCATCTCTCAGGCGCGCTTGTTCAATATGCACCCGACGGGGAAGATGAACAAAGAGGAGCGCCTGCAGGCGCTGATGGGCGAGGGCGGCATCTTCGAGTGCGGCAATGCGCAGAACTGCGTGGAGGTATGTCCGAAGGGCATTCCGCTCACGACGTCCATCGCTGTGATGAACCGAGAGGTCACCTACCGCGCGATTGGCGCATGGCTGCGCAAGTAAGAGCTTTGGGGCGCCGTGGATTCAGGGAAAGGCGGGGATGAACGATGCAGGCCGTCTCGGCACAGCGCAGGCAGCGGGCGCAGACGAGGAGTTTCATCGCGCTCATCGTGTCACTTTTGGTTCTCGGGTTCGGGAGCTACTTCCTCCTTCGGCCGGTGATCCAGGAGGAGACGAGCAATACGCCGGTCAACACGGTGCGCCGGTTCATCGACTTTGTGGAACTGCGGCAGTTCAACGAGGCGTACCATCTGCTCACGCCGACGTTCCAGCAGACGCCAGGCTGGCATGCGTCGCTGTACAATCTGTACCTGTCGCTCGATCCGTCCGAAGTCAACTATGCGCTTTTGGGTCAGCGAGGCGACGTGGCGGAGGTCGAGTTCTCGAATGAGCAGGGCGGCGTGTTGTATGTCAAGCGCGTCAACGGCCGCTGGTTGATCATGAGCCCGAATGAGGTTACCCAGTCGAGTGGCGCGACTACGCCGTGATCGTCGGAGCCAGGCCGGCCGAGGTCTGCAGGTAACTGCGACCTCGGCTCGTTTTTGTGGAAGCACGCGGAAAGAGGAGGGGACCAGTGCCGATGGCCTACGAGGTCATGTTGTTTTACAAGTTCACGCCAGTCGAGGATCCAGACGACCTCGCTCGCTCGCAGCGAGCGATGTGCGAGGAATTGGGGCTTCTCGGCCGCATTCTTGTGGCCGAGGAGGGGTTGAACGGGACGCTCTCCGGAGAAGCGTCGGCGTGCCAGGCGTACCGCGACCGCATGCGTCAGGATCCGCGTTTCGCGGACATGGTGTTTAAGGTCGATCCGGCCGAGGGACATGTGTTTCCTCGGCTCTCTGTCAAGCGGAAACGGGAGATTGTCCACTTTGGTGTGGAAGGTGCCCCGAAGCCCTGGGAAAAGACGGGGCGGAGGCTGTCTCCGCGCGAGTGGTACGAGATGCTCGGCCGAGACGACGTCGTCGTGATCGACGGCCGCAACGACTACGAATACGAGATCGGCCATTTCGAAGGGGCTGTGCGGCCGGACGTGTCCTCGTTTCGGGAATTCCCAGCTTGGATTCAGCGCCACAAGGACGAATGGCGTGGGAAAAAGGTGTTGACCTACTGCACTGGCGGTATCCGCTGTGAGAAGCTGTCCGGGTATCTCATGGAACAAGGCATCGACGAGGTCTATCAGTTGAATGGCGGAATTATCACGTACGGCAAGGATCCGGAGGTGCGAGGGAGAAAATTCCTGGGCAAGTGCTACGTGTTTGACGATCGCGTCGCCGTGCGCATCAACCAGACGGAAGAGGACACAGTCATCTCCCACTGCTCCATCTGCGGCGCGCCTTGCGATCGATACATCAACTGTGGATACTTGGACTGCCATCGCCGTTTTCTATGCTGTGAGGCGTGTGAGCGCGAGATGCGTGGGTTCTGTTCGCGTTCGTGCGAGGCGGAGGCGGTCAAGCGGGATCGCGTGGATCCCGGAGTCAAGCCGCTTCTCGCGATGGCTTTTGATGGAGCAGGGTCAGACCGAGGGCGATGACGGCAAGCGCCGCCGCAACGAGGAAGCTGCACCGATACGCGAGTGCCATGCCGTGGGCGCCAAAAGCAGCGGTGAAGAGTTCGACGCTGACGCCGCCCGCCGTCACGCCGAGGCCCATGCCGAGCGTGCGGCTCATGTTGAGGATGCCGCCGGCGACGCCGAGGTGAGCGGCGGGCGTCGCGTTCATCACTCGGGCGTTGTTGGCGGGCGTGAACGTCCCGACGCCGCATCCCACGAGAAACAGGCCGGCGAGGAAAGCAGGCGTGACACGGGCGAACACGAACAGCGACGCGGATCCCAAGGCGGCGAGCACCAGACCAGCCGCGGAAACCTTGACCTTTGACCACCGGTCGGCGAGTCGGCCGGCGAAGGGCGTGCACAGCGCCATGCCCACGGGAAGGGCCGTGAGCAGGAGACCTGCTTTGGCGCTCGACAGGCCTTCGACGTGCACGAACCAGTAGGGCACCACGAGGGTGACGGCGTACATCACGCTGAACGACAGGATAGACGTCAAGTTGCCCAGCCAGACGACGGGTTCGCGGAGATAGTGGATGGGCACGAGCGGAGCGGGAGCCCTGCGCTCGATAGCCACAAACGACGCCGCAGCAAGTACTGCGACGGCGAGCAACATCGCGGTGATGGTGGGACGGCTCTCCGGGCGGAAGCCCTCCTTCAGCACGTACATGGTGACGATGAGCAGAAACGCGAGTACTAGGGCGCCGACGAGATCGAATCGTGGACGGGGCGACTCGCGGCGATCGCGAGGGAGAAACAGGAGGGCCGCAAGGGTACCCAAGATTCCTACAGGCAGGTTGATGTAAAAGATGAGCCTCCAGGACGCGACGTGCGTCAAAACGCCTCCGACGAGGGGCCCCAGGCTCAATCCGAGCCCTTGGGCAAGCGCCTGAAAGCCGATGGCCTGGCCCCGCCGCTCGGCGTCGGCGGCGGCGGTAATGATGGACACGCTGTTGGCCTGCAGCAGGCTCGCGCCGATGCCTTGCACGACCCGAAACACGAGTAGGCTGGACAGATTCCACGAGGCCCCGCACAGCGCAGACCCGATGATGAACACGCCGAATCCCATGGTGTACATCGGGCGCCGGCCTATGAAATCCGAGAGTCGTCCAAAAGCCACGATGCACCCAGCGAGTGCAAGAAGGTAGATAAGACTCACCCACTCGATGCGGTTCATCGTGGTGTGGAACGCCTGTTCGAGCTTGGGCAGCGCAATGCTGATGATGCTCGCGTCGAGCGCCGCCATGAAGGCGCCGAAGCACACGGTACCGACGATGAACCACATGCCTTCCGGGCGGCGAATCACGCCCTCGAGCGGCAATCGGTGTTCCTTCCTCGCCAGCGTCGCCTGCTGCATCTTCCTGTCCCCCTTTGGCCGCGCTTCCGGTAGCGGAGGTCTTCAGACCACAGCATGCCCCTTTGCCCGGCGCGCTACTTCCCGGTTTGACTTGTCATGATGTCATAACAAGTTGAACTGTGCAGTTCCATTCTACAGGGCGGCGAGCGATTTGGCCAGAGGCCGCGCGCTCGCCGCTCGTCAACGCGGATTTCGAAGCAGGTGAACCCGAAGTTGGTACCGATCCGACGGGTAGCGCACCAGCGAATATTCGACGGGTGCGCCGGACTCGTCCCTCGTGATCCGTTCGATACACAGCATGGCGGCGGGCGGGGTCAGCCCGAATCGCGCGCAATCGTCCTCATCCGCGAGGTCGGCTGAGATGGTCTGGCTGCCCGAATTGATCCGGACGCCGTTTTGTTCGAAAAAACCGTAGATGGAGTCGTACATCTTCGGGTCCGGCGTCATCCTCGACGACACCTGGTATGGCGGCACGAGGTAGGAGCGCTCATGAAAATAGGCCATATCCTCCACGTACGCGGTGCGCTCGATGTAGAGCACCTGCCGGGACCGCGTCATCCGCAGCCAGCGGGCAATATCGTCGGGACAGACGCGCATCTCGATCACGTCGACGCGCACCTCCACGGGAAGTCCGGCCGCCCGGAGTTCCTCAGCAAACCCGTATAGCGTCGTAGACGTGGCCGGGTGATCGACCTCCGCAACATAGGTCCCTTTGCCCTGCCGGCGCACGATGAATCCCGCGGTGACGAGATCGCCCACCGCTTGGCGGACAGTCGTGCGGCTGACGTCATACATGGATGCCAACTCCGCTTCTGACGGGATCTGTTCGCCAGGGGGCCATTCTCCGCTCAGGATCTTTTCGAGTAACTCCGATTTCAGTTGCTTATACAGAGGAATGCTTTCACGCATGCTCTGGATCGATCCTTTCGTCAAAGGGCCGCCGTACGTCGAGCGGCAAAAATCCCTGTTGGTGCAGAAAGATGCGGTCTCGGGGCATCCTTTCTGCGAGCAGTTCGGCAAAGTCCCGCGCCTGTTCCGGGCGATACCACGCGTCCCGCTCCGCGGGCAGGTACCACTGTTCGACACCCAGCGCGCGACTTCGCCGCCCATTCGCACCGTCTCCGATAAACCAGTCGTCGATGGCGGCGAAATCCGCGAGCTCGGCGACGAGCCGCGGGAAATCGGGCGATGACGGCAAAATGGGGGCCACGGCGACCTGCACAGGGATTGCATGCGCGCGAAGGGCTTCGATGGCTCGGATGCGCGCTCGCACGGTCGGCGCGAAGGGCGTGAAACGGCGCCGGACCTCTTCCCGATCCGTCTCAAGGGTCACGGAGACGAGGACGCGATGGCGCAGGGATGCGAGGAGATCGGCGTCCCGGGCGACGAGCGGAGAGCGCGTCTGCACGAACAGAAAATCCACGAGTTCGGGCGCTGACGTGAGCGTCCGCAGAACGGTACGCGTCGCACCCACGCGCCATTCCGCGGGCTGATACGGATCCGTGCTGGACGACATGAAGATGCGCGTTCCTCCGCGCTGCCGCGCCCTGCGCAGTTCTCGCAGCAGATCTTCCGGGTTGATTGGCTTGGCTTCGGCGTACGAACCCCAAGGTTCGCCGCGGAAGCGCGCCACAGGCAACGCCTGCACGTAGCAGTACTTGCAACCGTATGCACAGCCGATGAACGGATTCAATGTGTAATCGTATCCGCGGAGATAGCCGCCGGTTGGCGTCAGCAGGCGGCTTCGCGAGTGGCTCATGGCGGTCATGTGCAATCCTCCAGCACGCGATGGATCTCCATCTCCGGATCAAGCGTACCACAGCGCGCTTTTTCATGGTATCCATATCGGATATTTGGGTAAATAGGTTGCCATGACCGAGGACCAGGATGTGACGCCGTCCGTTGTGATACATTGATGTACGTCGGTGCGATGCTGTCGCGCCCACAGAGGAGCGGCATCGGGAGGTCGGGTGCATGTCCAGTTTCGACAGGTATGTGGAACGAAGGAACACAGGGTGCATGAAGTGGGACGGCCTGAGGCGCCGTTTCGGGAGGGACGATCTCATTCCGCTCTGGGTCGCGGACATGGACTTTCCCTCGCCGCCGGCCGTGATCGACGCGCTCGTCGAGCGGGCCAAGCACGGGGTGTTCGGCTACGCCATCCAGACGGACCGGTATACGGAGAGCATCGTCCAGTGGATCAAGGCGCGGCATGGGCTCGAGATTTCGCCGGACTGGATTGTGCCTGCGCCTGGTGTGGTCCCAGCGCTTTCGGTGATCGTCCAGGCTTTCACCGAACCTGGCGATGGCATTCTGATTCAGCCTCCGGTCTATCACCCGTTCCGGCGCGTGATTGAGGGATGGGGGCGGCGCGTGGTCGAAAATCCGCTCGTGGAGTCGAACGGGCGGTACGAGATGGATTTCGACGACCTGGAGCAAAAGGCAAAAGACGCCAAGGTCATGTTCCTATGCTCGCCGCACAATCCGGTCGGCCGCGTGTGGACGAAACACGAGCTCGAGCGCGTCGCGGATATCTGCCAGCGGCACGGCGTGCTGGTGGTGAGCGACGAGATCCACGCGGACATCGTCTTTGCCCCTCATCGGCACACCCCGTTCGCTTCGCTCGGACCGGAGTGCTCGCGAAACAGCATCACGTGTCACGCGCCGAGCAAGACGTTCAACTTGGCGGGGCTCAACACCGCGTATATCTGGACGGAAAACGAGTCGCTGCGAACCGCGTACGAAAAAGCGTCGCGCCGAGCTTCCATGGCCGAACTCAACGTCTTCGGCATCGAGGCGATGATTGCGGCCTATCAGCACGGCGCGGCATGGCTCGATGAGCTCCTGGAATATCTGAAGGCGAGCCTCGGTGAGATGGAGCGCACGTTCGAGCAGGAACTTCCGGATATTCGCATGATCCGTCCAGAAGGCACGTACATGGTGTGGTTGGACTTCCGAGCGCTAGGGATGTCTGACGAAGAACTGGATCGGTTTTTGCGTGAGGAGGCCCGCCTCGGTCTCAACGAGGGGCACATCTTTGGTTCGCAGGGATCTGGGTTCCAGCGAATGAACATCGCTTGTCCGCGTTCACTTCTGCGACAGGCTCTTCAACAACTGCAAGACGCAGTCAGCCGGCGCTGTATACCTTGACGGATGTCGAGATCATCCCCGCGGTCTCGCCCATCTCGGGCGCGGGACGGAACGGTCGCGCAGCGGGCGACATACGATACCCTGACTGTATCCCGCTCTTGTATGACCGGGCAAGGAGGGATCGTGGGGATGGCACCTGTCAAGGACGGGCGCGGCAAGTCGCTGTTGACCAACCGAGAACGAGAAGTGTTTGAGCTGCTCGTTCAGGATAAGACGACGAAGGAAATCGCTTCGCAACTCTTCGTCAGCGAGAAGACCGTCCGGAACCATATATCCAACGTCATGAAGAAGCTGAATGTCAAAGGGCGCTCGCAGGCCGTGGTGGAACTGGTGCGCCTGGGCGAGATCACGATTTGACAGGCAACACCCCTACCGCGAGTAGGGGTGTTGAGCCTCTTCCGCAGGCCGCGAAGGCCCTGGCGCTCTGGCGCCTATTCCATCCCTATGCTCGCAGCGCACAGAAAAGACCACAGGAGTCCCCACGGCGCCTGAATCCGCGTCGCAATCTGAGTATAGAAATCGGAACTTTCATGATTGACAGCGCTTTCATTCGACCTTAGTATGGAGATTGAAGCGAAGTTCGTCGCAAGGGGGCGAGCGGCATCAAGATGAAACGGTGTTTCTGATATGAAACAGTTGGTTGTGGGGACAGTGAGGGCCGGAAGGCTGACGAGTTTTTGGAACCACGAATGTAAGCGGATTCAAAAAACGCGATGTGAAGGGAGATCGATGATGCACGACAAGCGGCTTGGCGATCCGATTGTGGTGGGACTTGCGGCATTTGTCGTCGCGCAGACGTTGCTGAATCTGCCGAACGCGCATCTGGTGCCTCCGCAGGTGACACTGTTCTTCATGCCCGCCATCCTCGTGTGTGGCGGTCTCGTGTACTTCTTGGCATGCATCTTTTCCTACGTCCGCGGGGACACCTTCGGCCTGAGCGTGAACGGATTTTACGGAGCGTTCTTCACGTCCCTGTTCCTGTTCTTCTATCTCGAATTGAAAGGCGTGCTTCAATTTGGTACGCAGGCGAACGAGGCGCTCGGGGTGTTTCTGCTCATCTGGACCATTGTCACCGTGCCGTTCGTAATCGCCGCATTCCGGGTGCAACTGATGTTTGGGCTGCTCTTCTTGTTCGTCTTCTTCGCATTCCTCGGCGGCACGCTCGCCAACCTCGCCGGCGTAAACAGTGCGTTTGGAGGGTACTCTGGGCTGATTTCTGCCGCCATTGGTCTCATCCTGATGGCGGAGGCGTTGCTGAAGAGCGTGCAGGTTCACGTGCCACAGCCCTCGCCTAGTGTGGCGGATTTGATCGCTCGCTCTGAGGCATGACGTTCAGCGCCATCTTTCGCAGCTATCGTGTGCTGGCCCTCGGGCCAGCTTTTTTGATCCCTGTCTTGCCGCCACCTGTTTTGTGATCTACCATGAGAGCAGGCATCATTTCTGTAGTGAATCGGAGTTTACAGTATGAAACTGAGGTGAGCGGATTGCGGATCTGGACACAGGCAGACCGGTCGAGCTCCGGCGTGGACGTTCGCGCAGCTCAACAGCTGGCGTATGCATTGGTGGAAGGAAGACCGGTGTACGTCCGGTGCCACGTGCCCGCCTGGGAGGATGCCCTGTTTGCGGCCATCCGCGATGCGCTTTGGTCTGCGCGCGAAGCATGGCAGATTACCGAGGAGCGGTATGAGGCGGCGCTTGGGCGGCTGTGTTCTGCTGAAGAAGGCGAGCGCGTGCCCGAAGGCGCGGTGGTCGTGGAGGTGCGTGCGGCGGAATCGCAAGGGCCGTTCATCGTCGGACTTCAGGGACACGGCCGTCAGAACGAACACCAAGGCCGTGCAGCGCTGACCTGATGCAGGACTTTCGTCCGAGAAGAAGGTGACTCGCATGCAACCGCTTGCAGGCGTCCGCGTGCTCGACCTCAGTCGAGTGCTCGCGGGGCCCTTTTGTACCCAGATTCTCGGCGATCTCGGCGCCGACGTGATCAAAGTCGAGAGCCCGCAGGGCGACGAGACCCGCAAGTATGAGCCCACCAAGGACGGCGTGAGCAGCTATTTTCTCGCGTTCAACCGGAACAAACGGAGCATCGCGGTCGATTTAAAGACCGAAGCAGGGCGCGAGATTGTGCGCAGGCTCGCGCAGGAAGCGGACGTGCTCGTGGAAAATTTCCGCACAGGAACGATGGAGCGGTGGGGGTTGGGCCATCGCTCGCTCCGAGCGGAGAATCCCCGCCTTATCTACGCGGCCATCAGTGGGTACGGTCGCACGGGGCCGTGGAAGGATCGGCCAGGGTACGATCTCGCCATTCAGGCCGCGAGTGGGTTGATGTCGGTCACGGGCGAGGCGGGGCGCGGGCCTGTGCGCACCGGCTGGTCCATCGCCGATTTGACGGCCGGGCTCTGGGCGGCCCTCTCGATCTGCGCCGCGCTGTTGGAGCGCCAACACACGGGGCGCGGCACCTACCTGGAAACGAGCCTGTTTGAAGGCCAGGTGGCGCTCATGACGTATTACGCCACGGCGTACTTCCTAACAGGTCACGTAGGCGAACGGCTGGGCTCATCTCACTTCAGCCTCGCGCCGTATCAGGCGTTGGAAGCGGCGGACGGGTGGCTGGTTGTCGCCGTCGGGAACGACGGGCTCTTTCGGAGGTTCTGCGAAGCCATCGGAAGTCCTGAGCTCGCGGACGACCCACGCTTTCAAACGAACGGGCTCCGCGTGCGCCATCAGAGTGAGCTAGCGGCTCAACTCGAAGCGCGGCTAGCCGAACGAACTGTGCAGGAATGGGAGAAGGTTTTGATGGAGGCGGGCGTGCCCTGTTCTGCAGTGAACCGAATCGATGACGTGCTTCATCTAGAGCAGGTCGCAGCTCGAGGCATGCTGTGGGAGACTCAGTACCCCGGGGTGGGATCGTTCTGCGTGACGAGATCGCCTTTTTTTGGAGAAGGGTGGGACCTTCACCTGCGGCAGCGCCCGCCGGGGCTTGGCGAACACACGGAGGAGATTCTGTTGGAGTTGGGATATCCTCCTGGCGAGATTGAAGCGTTAAAGGCGGCGGGTGTCGTGGTGAGTCGTCCGCCGTCGGATCTGGAGACATCGAGGTAGGCAAGTGTGAGAGCCGCGGGCTCAACAGGGGAGGCGTGTGTCATGGATTTCAGCCTGACGCAAGAACAGATGGCGGTTCGGGATGTGGTCCGCAAGTTCGTGGACGAGGAGATTTTGCCCTACATCCGCGAGTGGGACGAGAAGCAGCACTTTGAGCCAGGTGTGCTCCGGCGGCTGGCAGAGCTGGGGCTCATGGGCGTGTGTATTCCCGAGAAGTACGGCGGCGCCGGGATGGACTACAATACGCTCGCCATTGTCTGTGAAGAGCTCGAACGCGGAGACATCGCGTTTCGAACGGCCGTCTCGGTTCACACGGGTCTCAATTCGCTCACGCTGCTTCAGTGGGGAACCGAGGAGCAGAAGCAAAAGTACTTGGTTCCTCAGGCGCGCGGCGAGAAAATCGGGGCGTTTGGACTCACGGAGCCGAACGCGGGGTCGGACGTGGCTGCGATGAGGACGACGGCCGTGCGGGACGGGGATTTCTACATTTTGAACGGTTCAAAGATCTGGATTTCGCTCGCCGACGTCGCGGATCATTTCCTGGTCTTTGCGTACACGGATCGCTCAAAGAAGCACCACGGGATCACGGCGTTCATCGTGGAGCGCGGCTGGGAAGGGTTCTCGACGAGATCGATCAAGGGCAAGCTCGGCATTCGCGCGGGCAATACGGGGGAACTGTTCTTCGATCACGTCCGCGTTCCAGTCGAGAATCGCCTTGGAGAAGAGGGCGAAGGTTTCAAAATTGCCATGTCCGCGCTCGACAACGGGCGTTTCACGGTGGCGGCCGGGGCCTGCGGATGCATCGCGGCTTGCCTCGAGGCATCGGTCAAGTATTGTCACGAGCGCGAGACGTTTGGCCAGCCCATCGGCAGGCATCAGTTGGTGCAGCAGATGATTGCGAAGATGGCCGCAAACCTGGACATCTCTCGCTTGCTGGTTTACCGCGCCGGATGGCTGAAGAACCAGGGCTTGCCGAACACGCGCGAAACTTCGCTCGCGAAGTGGGTGGCGTGTGACGCAGCATGGGAGGCAGCGTCGGACGCGGTTCAGATTCACGGCGCCTACGGGTATTCGAACGAGTATCCGGTGGAGAGGTACCTGCGAAATGCCAAGGCGCCGGTGATTTATGAGGGGACGCGCGAGATCCACACCATCCTGCAGGCGGAGTACGCGCTCGGATACCGACGAGACAAACCGCTGTCGCGCCGACTTCCGGCGTGGCCATTTGAAGAATAATTCAAGGGCAACAGGCTGGGGCGCCACCGGCGCCCTTTCTTGATGCCCGATCCCGTTGACCGAAAAAAGTGGGCAATGGTACGATTTATTGGACTCTGGGCCAGGACAGGATGTGGGTATCCTTTGGCAGACTACAGTCCCTTTGTTGAGGAAATTGAAAAGGCATTGCGCCTAGTCGCCGCCACGGTGCGGCGCCGCGGCAGGGTTCTGTTGAAAGACTACGACCTCACGTCGCCCCAGTTTGATGCGCTTATCACGCTGTACAATGAGGGCGAGTTGACCATCGGCGAGTTGTCGGCCAAGCTGTACCTCGCGTACAGCACTACTACTGACTTGGTGGACAGGCTGGAGCGCGCTGGGTATGTGGCCCGCCAGCGGGATCTCGTGGATCGGCGCGTCGTTCGTGTGCAACTCCGGGACAAGGGCGCGCAGGTCATTGAAGCGGTGCTCTCCGCGCGCCGGGCCTACCTCGATTCGATTTTGAAACATGTCTCCATTGAGCAGCGCCGCGCCATCCTACAAGCACTCGATCTTCTTCTGACGAATATGGGTAATTCGTGACCGTCGCTCGTAGAGCCGAGGTACGCGGGTGTTTGAACTTAGAGGAGTGGGGAACATGGACTGCGCGCATCGCCCTATCGGCGTGTTTGATTCCGGCATCGGGGGGCTGACGGTCTTTCACGCGATGAAGCGCCGCTTGCCCCACGAATCCATGGTGTACTTCGGCGATCGCGCCCGTTGTCCCTATGGCGATCGGGACCCAGCCGAAGTGGAACGCTTTGCGCTCGAAATCGGGCGTTACCTGGAGCGCCTCGGCATCAAGCTGCTCGTGGTCGCCTGCAATACGGCGACAGCCGTCGCGCTGTCGCGCCTGAAGCACGAGCTCGGCATCGGCGTCGTGGGCGTGATCGAGCCCGGGGCGTCCCAGGCGGTAGAGGCGAGCGAAACCGGGCGAATTGGCGTCATCGGCACTTCGGTGACCGTCTCAAGCCATGCGTACGCCCAGGCGCTCCGAGCCCTTCGCCCGGATGTCTCTGTCGTCGAGGTAGCGTGTCCGCTTTTTGTTCCACTGGTCGAACAGGGGCACGTGGAAGGC
Source organism: Alicyclobacillus acidocaldarius subsp. acidocaldarius Tc-4-1 (assembly GCF_000219875.1). Classification (NCBI taxonomy): domain Bacteria; kingdom Bacillati; phylum Bacillota; class Bacilli; order Caryophanales; family Alicyclobacillaceae; genus Alicyclobacillus; species Alicyclobacillus acidocaldarius. The sequence continues at coordinate 1,853,603 of NC_017167.1, read as the reverse complement.
GAGGCCGTGGAGGCTGTGGTGCGCGAATCGCTTCAGCCGCTCCTCCGTCAGGGCATCGACACCCTAGTGCTCGGGTGCACCCATTATCCGCTGCTCATGCCGGTCATTCGGCGGGTTTTGGGTCCGTCCATCCGCGTCATTTCGTCAGCGGACGCCACTGCAGAGCGGGTCGCGCGATGGCTCGCCGAGCGCGGCCTTCAGGCTCCGGATGATGGCGAACCGGACGCCTGCTTTTTGACGACTGGGGATACGGCGAGCCTCCGCATGGCCCTGACGACTTGGTTCGGTGAAACGCCTGGCGATCGCGCCGTCCGCCATGTGTCGCTTCCCCTACCTGCGGAGCCCTTGCAACAGGTCGCGCCGTGAGGAGGTGGTGCAGATGCGCATCGTAATGGCCACGCAGAATCGGAACAAGGTTCGAGAGTTCGCGGAGATCCTTGGGGGTCGAGTGGAACTTGTGCCTCTCCCTTCAGGGCTGCCGAAGGCGCCTGAAACGGGTGAAACCTTCTTAGAGAACGCGCGTCAAAAGGCGCTGTTTTACGCGGCATACGTCGAGGATCCCGTACTCGCCGACGATTCCGGACTTGTGGTTCCCGCGCTTGGCGGCGAGCCGGGTGTACACTCGGCGCGCTACGCGGGGGAAGGTGCGGATGATGGCGCCAACAACGACAAGCTCGTCCATGCGCTTCGCTCCAGGGGGCTTCGGCAAGCTGAAGCATGGTTTGCCTGCGCGCTTGTCCTCGCTCGCAAGGATAGGGTCATGTTGGAGGTTGAATCGCGGGTGGACGGCTTCGTCTACGACGAGCCGAGGGGAGAACACGGGTTTGGATACGATCCGCTGTTTTCTCCGCAGGGAGCATTGCGCCGATTCGCGGAGATGTCCGCCGCGGAGAAGCACCAGTTCTCTCACCGCGCGCGGGCCGTGCGCGAGTTATTAGCTCGCATTCCTGAAATGACCTGAGACGAATGGACGTGAACCACGTCGGGAAGGCGCTATCTTGATATCCCCTGCCTGATCGACTAAACTATCGAAGGTGGTATGATATGCGGGTGTAGTTCAACGGTAGAACTCCAGCCTTCCAAGCTGGCGGCGGGGGTTCGACTCCCCTCACCCGCTCCATTCGTGTCTCAGTAGCTCAGGGGATAGAGCAGCGGTCTTCTAAACCGCGGGTCGGGGGTTCAAATCCCTCCTGAGACGCCACGCGGGCAAGCCATGAGCACCCACCGGGGTGCTCAATTCACAGATGGGCCTCGCACGCGGTTCAAGCGAGAGTGGTGACCGCGAACGCGCGCACGCGGGTTCGTCGGATGGTTTGTGGGACACAGTTAGGAGGATCGGTTGAATGGCAGCGAAGTGGGAAAAGACTGGCGCAAATGTGGGTGTGCTCGAAGTGGAGGTCGACAGCGAGCGATTCGCCCAAGCGCTAGATGAGGCTTTTAAACGCGTCGTGAAGCGCGTTGTCCTTCCAGGTTTCCGGAAGGGGAAAGTTCCGCGCAAGCTGTTCGAGAAGCGGTTTGGCGTGGAGTCGTTGTACGAGGACGCGGTCAACATCCTCTTGCCGCAGGCCTATCAAGAAGCCGTCATGGAGACGGGTATTGAGCCGGTTGATCAGCCTTCGGTCGACGTCGTGCAGGTGGAGAACGGGAAGCCTTTCATCTTTAAGGCGACCGTCACCGTGAAACCCGAGGTTCAACTCGGCGAGTACAAGGGCATCGAAGTGGAAGAAAAGGTCTTCGAGGTCACCGACCAGGACGTCGAACAAGAGGTTCAGAATGTCCTCCGGAGTCATGCTCAGATCGAGACCGTCGAGGATGGGGCGGTTGAGAAGGGCGACGTGGTCACCATCGATTTCGAAGGGACCGTCGATGGCGAGCCTTTCGAAGGCGGAGAGGCGGAAGGCTTCCGCTTGGAGATTGGCAGTGGGGCGCTCGTCGCGGGGTTTGAAGATCAGCTGATAGGCATGAAGCCCGGTGAAGAGCGCGACATCGAGGTCACCTTCCCGGAGGATTACCACGTGAAGTCTTTGCGCGGCAAGGTGGCGCGCTTCCACGTCAAGCTGCATGAGATCCGGCGGCCCGTGCTGCGTGAGCTGAACGACGAGTTCGTGCAGGAGATCAGCGAATTCCAGACGGTCGATGAATACATGGCCGATCTTCGCAAGAAACTCGAAGAGCGGGCAAAACTCGAGCACGAGCGATATATTGAGAATGAAGTTGTGAGAAAGGCGACTGAGCGGGCCACGATGGAGATCCCGCCGGTCATGATTGAGCGGGAGATCGACCACCAAATTGGCCATTTTGCGCAACAGTTGCAAATGCAGCAGATTCCGCTTGACGCGTATCTTGAGTTCACGGGATTGACGATGGAGGAGCTGCGTGATCAGTACCGCGGGCTGGCGGAGCAAAACGTTCGCACGAGCCTTGTGCTCGAAGCCATCGCTGAGGCCGAGAAGGTGGAAGTCACCGAGGAAGACGTCCAACAAGAGATTGCGCGCATGGCCGAGCAGACCGGCCTAGATGCGGACCGGGTGCGTCAGCTCCTGAGTTTCCGTGACCCAGAGCTCGTGAGCTTGCGGGCGGATCTGAAGACGCGCAAGACGGTGCGCCTGTTGGTGGACCACGCGAAGATCGTGCCGCCGACCGACAACTGATCGAGGCGAGTTCAAGACAAGACAAGGCCAGAGCCTTGTCTTGTCCTCTACATGGCCGCAGGGAGAGGGAGGCTGTTGCATGTATTATCCGATTCCGTATGTGATCGAACAAACAAGCCGCGGCGAGCGGACGTACGACATTTATTCTCGCTTGCTGAAGGATCGGATCGTGATCCTGGGAACGCCGATCGACGATCAGGTCGCGAACTCGATCGTCGCACAGCTTCTGTTCCTGGCGGCCGACGATCCTGAGAAGGACATTCAGATGTACATCAACAGCCCAGGCGGTTCTGTGACCGCAGGCATGGCCATATACGATACCATGCAGCACATCCGCCCGGCGGTGTCCACGCTGTGCATCGGCATGGCCGCGAGCATGGGCGCATTCCTGTTGGCGGCGGGTGAGAAGGGAAAACGGTACGCCCTGCCGAATGCAGAGATCATGATTCACCAGCCTCTCGGCGGCGTCGAGGGCCAGGCTTCGGACATCAAAATCCATGCCGAATGGATTTTGAAGACGAAGGATAAGCTGAATCGCCTGCTTTCCGAACGGACGGGGCAACCGCTCGAGGTCATCGAGAGGGACACGGATCGCGACCACTTCATGACGGCCGAAGAGGCGAAAGCCTATGGTCTGATTGACGAAGTGTTGCATCCGCTGCATCCGGTTCGGTGAAGGTGGGAATCGGATGTCTTTGCCTTGTGCGGCCGGTGTGGTAACCTCGTAAGAGGAGGGGAACGAACCATGTTCAAATTTAACGAGGAGAAGGGCCAACTGAAGTGCTCTTTCTGCGGTAAGACGCAGGAGCAGGTGCGGAAGTTGGTTGCTGGCCCCGGCGTATATATCTGTGACGAGTGCATCGAGCTGTGCAACGAGATTGTCGAGGAACAGCTCGGTGAAGACGATGAGTTCGAGTTGAAGGATGTGCCGAAGCCGACCGAGATCAAGGCGGTTTTGGATCAATATGTCATTGGTCAAGAACACGCCAAGCGGGCGCTGTCCGTGGCGGTGTATAACCACTACAAGCGCATCAACGCGGGTTCGCAGAAGAACGACGACGTGGAACTGTCGAAGAGCAATATCTTGCTCATTGGGCCTACGGGAAGCGGGAAGACGTTGCTCGCGCAGACGTTGGCGCGCACGCTGAACGTCCCGTTTGCCATCGCGGACGCGACGTCGCTCACCGAAGCCGGGTACGTCGGCGAAGACGTGGAGAACATCTTGCTGAAGCTGATCCAGGCGGCCGACTACGATATCGAGAAGGCGGAGCGCGGGATCATTTATATCGACGAGATCGACAAGATTGCGCGCAAGTCGGAAAATCCGTCCATCACGCGCGACGTCTCGGGCGAAGGCGTGCAACAGGCGCTGCTGAAGATCCTCGAGGGCACCATCGCGAGCGTGCCGCCGCAGGGTGGGAGGAAGCATCCGCATCAGGAGTTCATCCAGATCGACACGACGAATATCCTGTTCATCTGCGGAGGCGCGTTCGACGGCCTGGAGACCATCATCAAGCGCCGGCTCGGCAGCAAGGTCATAGGGTTCGGTGCGGCGGGATCGGCTTCGAGCGAGACCAAGGATTCCGCCATTCTTCAGCATGTGTTGCCGGAAGACCTGTTGAAGTTTGGGTTGATCCCGGAGTTTATTGGGCGCCTGCCCGTGATCGCGACGCTGGATGCCCTCGACGAAGAAGCCTTGAAGCGCATCCTGACGGAGCCCAAAAATGCGATTGTGAAGCAGTTCCAAAAATTGCTTGACATGGATAATGTTGTGCTTGAGTTTCACGAGGACGCGCTCGAGACCATTGCCAAAGAGGCCATCCGGCGAGGCACCGGTGCGCGCGGGCTGAGGGCAATCATCGAGTCGATTATGCTTGACGTGATGTATGAATTGCCCTCGCGCGATGACGTGCAAAAATGCATTATTACGAAGGCTGCCGTGTTGCGCGAGGGACCGCCTATCGTCCTTCGTAAAGACGGCACGGTCATCCCGTTCCAGCGAGAAGAGACCGCCTGACGGCGGTTCCGGGCCAGCCCCAGCGGGCTGGCTTTTCGTTTATCCCTCTTCCTGCAAGGCAATACTGCATAGCGCAGCAGGAAGAGGGAGGGATCCGGATGACGGCCAGTATTCTGGCAGCCGTACAACTGTTCTTCGCGCTCGTGATTGGGATGTATTTTTGGAATTTGCTTCGCACCCAGAATCAGAGCCGACACGCTATCGAGCGCGAGTCTAAGAAAGAGCTCGAGAAGCTGCGTCGGATGCGCGCCATCTCGCTCACGGAGCCGCTCGCGGAGCGCACCAGACCGCAGAGAATTGACGATATCATCGGCCAGCACGACGGCGTGCGCGCGCTTCGCGCAGCACTGTGCGGTCCCAACCCGCAGCACGTCATCATCTATGGACCGCCTGGCGTGGGGAAGACCGCAGCTGCGCGCTTGATTCTCGAAGAGGCCAAGCGGACGCCGGGCTCGCCCTTTAAACCGGACGCGAAGTTCATCGAGATCGACGCGACCACGGCGCGCTTCGACGAACGTGGAATTGCCGACCCGTTAATCGGTTCCGTACACGATCCCATTTATCAGGGCGCGGGCGCAATGGGGATTGCGGGCATTCCACAACCGAAGCAGGGTGCGGTCACCAAGGCGCACGGCGGAGTGCTGTTTATCGACGAGATTGGGGAACTCCATCCGATTCAGATGAACAAGCTGCTGAAGGTGCTCGAGGACCGGAAGGTGTTCCTCGAGAGCGCGTACTACAGCAGTGAGGATACCAACATCCCGGTGCACATCCACGACATCTTCCAAAACGGTTTGCCCGCCGATTTCAGGCTGGTTGGCGCGACGACGCGATCGCCCGAGGAGTTGCCGCCGGCGCTCCGTTCGCGCTGCGTGGAAATCTTCTTCCGCGCCCTTACGCGTGAAGAGATTCGCCAGGTGGCCGAAGGCGCGGCGGAGAAGCTAGGCATGCCCTTCGAAGAGGGCGTGGCGGATACCGTCGCCGATTATGCCACCAACGGGCGTGACGCCGTCAACCTCGTTCAGATGGCGGGTAGCCTCGCGATGATGGAAAAGCGATCGTCCATCCGTCGAGAGGACATTGAATGGGTCGTCGAGTTCAGCCGTCTCACGCCCCGCCCAGACAGGAAGATCGCAGACAAGCCCCAAGTGGGTGTCGTGAACGGCCTCGCGGTGTACGGACCTCAGCTCGGCATGTTACTTGAGATTGAAGTGACAGCCACGCCTGCGCCGGATGGAGACGGCCGTCTGATCATCACCGGCCTCGTGGAGGAGGAGACCATTGGCGGGCGCGAACGATCCATCCGCCGCAAGAGTATGGCCAAGTCTTCGTTGGAAAACGTCTTGACGACGTTGGAACGCCTGTACGGCATTCGAGCGACTGATTATCACTTGCACGTGAACTTTCCGGGCGGCGTGCCCGTCGATGGGCCGAGTGCGGGCGTCGCCATGGCGGTCGCCATTTATTCGGCCGTCCGGATGGAGCCTGTGCTGCATACCGTGGCCATGACGGGGGAACTCTCCATTCTGGGCTTGGTCCGACCGGTCGGCGGCGTGACGGCCAAGATCGCCGCGGCGGCAGAAGCGGGCGCGAAGGTCGTATTGATTCCGAAGGCGAATTGGCAGGAGTCCTTTCGCCAACGCGCGGACATCCAGGTGGTCCCCGTCGAGCGGCTGGAGGATGTGTTGCGCCTCTCGCTGGTGAGCGGCCTTGACGATCATGGCGTCCGGTCCGACGTTGCCGCGGCCATGATCCAGAAACCTCTCGCACAATGAGCGTCGTGACGCGTTCGACTTTGCCGCGGCGATTGGATACAATGAAGGGCATCGTCAGGGAGAGAGTTCGGAGGTGGGGGCATGGTGACCGAGGGGCATTCGGCGCCAGAGACCAAGGACGTATACCCGCTGTTGCCGCTCCGCGGCCTGCTCGTGTTCCCGGGCATGGTGCTGCATTTTGACGTCGGTCGGCCGAAGTCGGTCCGCGCACTTGAGCAGGCGGTGTCGAACGACCACCTCATTGTGCTGGCTTCTCAGGAGGACGGGCAGGTGGACGATCCGTCGTCTGACGACCTGTACCGGGTCGGTACGCTCGCGCGCGTGAAGCAGATGCTCAAGTTGCCGAACGGGACTATCCGCGTGCTGGTCGAGGGGCTTAAGCGCGCCGTGGTGCGCGAGTTTGTCTCCGAAGAGGAATCCTTCACCGTGCGCGTGGAGACGTATGAAGAACCAAAGGAGGTTCCCACCACGCCCGGCATCGAGGCGATGCGCCGTTCGGTCACCCAGCAGTTTGAACAGTACGTGCGGTTGTCCCGCAAGCTCGATCTCGACACGTACGCGACCGTGGTAGACATGTCGCATCCGGGCCAGTTTGCGGACGCCGTGGCATCGCACCTGCCTTTGAAGGTGCGGGAGAAACAGGACATCCTCGAGGCGTTCGACATCGAGAAGCGCCTCGAGCGCCTACTGCAGATCCTCTCCGACGAGCGCGAAGTCCTGGAGCTCGAGCGAAAGATTCACCAGCGCGTGCGCAAGCAGATGGAGCGGACTCAGAAGGAGTATTACTTGCGCGAGCAAATGAAGGCCATCCAGCGGGAGCTCGGCGACAAGGAGGGGCGCCAGGCTGAGGTCGATGAACTTCGCGAAAAGCTCGCCGCCAAACCCATGCCCGACGACGTGCGGGATCGGGTGGAAAAGGAAATCGCTCGCTTGGAACGAATTCCACCTGCGTCGGCCGAGGGCACCGTGGTTCGCAATTACGTCGAATGGTTGCTTGCGCTGCCCTGGCTGGAATCGGCCAAGTCAACTGCAGACGTCGCGCGAGCAGAGCGCATCCTGAACGAGGAACATTACGGCCTCGACAAGGTGAAGGAGCGCATCCTGGAATTCATCGCAGTGCAGGCGCTCACCGACAAGCAGGCCGGCCCCATCATTTGCCTGGCCGGTCCTCCGGGCGTGGGAAAGACGTCGCTGGCGCGGTCTATCGCGAAGTCGCTCAAGCGGCCGTTTGTGCGCGTGTCGCTCGGCGGCGTACGGGACGAGGCCGAAATCCGAGGCCATCGCCGGACCTACATCGGTTCCATGCCTGGGAGAATTCTTCAGGGCATGCGGCAAGCCGGTGTCATCAACCCGGTGTTTTTGCTCGACGAGATCGACAAGATGGCGAGCGATTTTCGCGGCGATCCAGCCTCAGCGCTGCTAGAAGTGCTCGATCCCGAGCAGAATCACGCGTTTTCCGACCACTACATCGAAATCCCGTACGACTTGTCCAACGTGCTGTTCATTACGACCGCCAACAACGTATACCAGATCCCTGGACCGCTGCGGGACCGCATGGAGGTCATTCAGCTCTCGGGTTACACGGAGATCGAGAAACTCCATATCGCCAGAGAGCACCTGCTGCCGAAGCAGCGAGCCGCCCACGCGCTCAAGGGAGATCGCATTCGCATGTCGGACGACGTGTTGCTGGAGATCATTCGGCACTACACGCGCGAGGCAGGCGTGCGACAGTTGGACCGGCAGTTGGCAGCCGTATGCCGGAAGGTGGCCCGAGCGGTGGCCGTTGGAGAGGCGAAGCGCGTGACGGTCACGAGTTCCGTCCTGCGGTCGTATCTGGGGCCTCACAAGTATGAGTTCGGCGAGATGGAGGCGGAAGATCAGATCGGGGTTGTCGCGGGGCTTGCGTGGACGGAAATGGGCGGAGACCTGCTGCTCGTCGAGGTCTCGATTGTCCCTGGTTCTGGAAAGCTCGTGCTGACGGGCCAGCTCGGCGACGTCATGAAGGAGAGCGCGCAGACGGCCTTATCGTACGTGCGCTCGCGCAGCCGAGCCCTCCGGCTTCCGCCGGATTTCCACGAAAAAGTGGACATTCACATCCACGTCCCAGAGGGCGCCATCCCCAAGGACGGGCCTTCCGCGGGCATCACGATGGCCACCGCCCTCGTCTCCGCGCTCACGCACGTCAAGGCGCGTCGAGACGTGGCGATGACGGGCGAAATCACGTTGCGCGGGAGGGTTCTGCCCATTGGGGGGCTCAAAGAGAAGAGCCTTGCGGCCCACCGCGCCGGGATCCGGACCATTCTAATCCCGAAGGGAAACGTCAAGGATTTGGACGACGTGCCGGACCTCGTGAAGTCGGAAGTCGAGTTTATCCCTGTCTCCCACATGGACGAGGTCTTGCGCCTGGCACTGGTGGACAATCCGCTCGATCACGCTGGAGGTTCTCTGGCGGACGAACCTTGGTGGGCTGACGTGTGGTCGGACAGCCGATTCGGAGGAGGCGAGGCGCACCAGTGATCATCCGCAGTGCCGAATTAGAATCGGTGACCGTTCGGCCGGATCAGTGGCCGAAGACGAGGTTACCCGAATTTGCATTTCTCGGCCGCAGCAACGTGGGGAAATCCACGTTGCTCAATCGGCTGTTGAACCGAAAGCAACTTGCGCGCGTCTCGTCACAACCTGGAAAGACGCGCCAGATCAATTTCTACCTCGTCAACGGATCGTTTCGGTTTGTCGATCTTCCCGGTTATGGCTACGCCGCCGTGAGCAAGCAGGAGCGGGAGCGGTTCGCGGTGATGATCGACCGTTATTTGAATCAACGCGACTGCCTGCGCCGGATCTTTCATCTCATCGACATTCGGCACGAGCCCACCAAGGATGACGTCGCGGTCCACACCGCCCTGCTCGAGCTGGGCGTGCCCGTGTCCGTGGTGGCGACGAAGGCGGATAAGATAGGGAAAAGCCACATTCCGAAACACGTGAAGGTCATCCGCGAGACGCTTCGCACACCGGTGGACATCTGGCCGGTCTCCGCCGAGAAACGAACGGGACTGGAAGCGCTGTGGGCTGTGATGGAAGGCGATCTCGCGGAAGCAGGCGCGTCGAGCGCCCCGGGCGAGTCGTCCGATCCCGCCATCTCCTTTACCTCGGCAGATCCAGAGAAACGAGAGACGTGAGGGTGGGTTATTCCACCATCGGCCCCTCTCAACAACGTTCAAGGGAGCGTCACACCCGATGGGCCGAAGCCCTTGGGCAGGCGCTCCTGCTGCTCTATAATGGGATAGGACGTGGGGGTGACGCGTGTGAAGATCTTTGTTGTGGGGCTCAGCCACAAAACAGCGCCCGTGGAACTGCGTGAGCGCGTGAGCCTCGGTGAGGCCGAGGTTCGTCACGTTTTGACGCAGCTCCGCGATTCGCGAACTGTGCTGGAGAGCGTCGTGGTATCGACGTGCAATCGCCTCGAGGTTTATGGCCTCGGCCCGAGCGCACGGGCCGGATCCGACTTTGCGCTGTCCGCCGTCGCCCACCTCACCGGCGTGGATCGAGACTTGCTCAAGCGGTACGCCTACGTCCGGGAAGGGGAAGATGCGGTGCGGCACGCCATGCGGGTCGCTTGTGGGCTCGACTCGGTCGTGTTTGGCGAGACGCAGATCCTGGGCCAGGTGCGCGATGCGTACCAGTTGTCGCTCGAGGAGGGCGCAACAGGTTCTGTGTTGAACCGGCTGTTCCGCGAAGTCATCCATGTGGGCAAGCGGGCTCAGACAGAGACATCCATCGGGCGAGAAGCTGTGTCTGTGAGTTACGCCGCTGTGCAGCTTGCGCGCAAGGTGCTTGGGGAGCTTCGGGATAAACAGGTCGTCGTGATTGGCGCTGGTCATATGGCAGGACTCGCCGCGCGCCATTTCGCCGCACACCAGCCGAAGTCCCTCCTCATCTTCAACCGGACGCTGGAAAGGGCGCAGGCGCTCGCCGCTGAAGTCGGTGGTGACGCGCGGCCCTTGGATGAGGTAGGGCTTGCAGAAGCGCTGATCCGCGCGGATGTGGTGCTAAGTGCCATCGGTCGAGGGCGCTACGTGGTGACGCAGGAAATGGTTGCGAATGCCATGACGTCGCGCCGCGGACGGCCGCTTGTCATCCTGGACATTGCCGTCCCGCGCGACGTGGATCCCGAGGTGTCGCGTTGGACGTCGGCTTACCTGTACGATGTGGACGATCTCGAGGGCGTGGTCGCCGCGAATCTCGAGGAGCGCGCTCGCCAGGAGGCTGCGGTCGAAGCGATGATTGACGAGAGCGTGCGCGCCTTCTCTCGATGGTTGGCGGAGCAGGAGGTCGTACCTGTGATTGCCGCACTGCATCAGCGCGGAGAGGCCATCGAGCGCGAGGTCATGGCGAGCCTCGTGCGCAAACTCCCTCACCTCAGCGAGCGAGATCAGAAAGTCATTCACAAGCACATGATGAGCATCGTTCACCAACTGCTGAGGGAACCTGTGAAAAACGTCAAGGAGTTGTCGCTGCAGTCGGGCGACCCAGGTTACGCGGAGACGCTCGCCGCGCTGTTTGGCCTGGAGCCTGAAACGGGCCACAACCGCGTTCGCGTCGAGTGGGGACAAGGCTCTTCCTATGCGGCCGACGCTGCCCGGCGGCCGGCGCTCTCCTAGGGTGAGCGATAGACATGGGGACGTGGTATGTCCTGAGCATGGTTGCGTATGCGTTGGCGCTCGTGTGGTCCGGCTGGTCGTTCGTGCGGGCGATACCTTTCTCTCTGCGCGTCGGTTATGGGCTGTATGTAGCGTCCTTTGCACTCGTGACAGCTGTGTTTCTCGCGCGCTTGGCCTCCCTGCGTGGCGCGGCGGACTATTCTCGTGGCGATCTCGCCTTGTTCATCGCGTGGCTCATGATCACCGTCACGGTGGCGATGGGGCGCGGCGCCGCTTGGAGCCCCGTGGCGCTCCTGTTGAACGCGGTAGGGTTTGGCCTCGCTCTTCTGGCGGGAGGTCTGCAGGCGCAGTCGAACACGTCGTTTCTTCCTGCGTCGAGCCTTCTCGCGCTCCACGTCGCGCTGGCGGTGCTCGGGGACACGGCCTTTGCGTTCAGCTTTTCCTTTGCACTCATGCACCTCGTGCTTGAGGAGCGCCTTCGCCGGCGCCTGTTCGACCGCTGGTACCTGCACCTGCCTTCGCTCGCCACGCTCGACAGCTTGTCGCTGTTTGCGAGCGCGACGGGGGCAGGTTTGCTGTTTCTGGCCGTGGTGACGGGGCTTTGGTGGGGCGATAGAGTGCTTCACCAATGGCTGCTCACATGGCCCAAGTTTATGGTGACTGCGTTTTGTCTCATGCTATATGTCAGCTACTTGGTCTGGCGGATGCGCCGGAGAGTTGCGACCCGCGCCATGATGGTGTTTCAGGTCATCTGCTTTGTCGCGGTGCTCTCCAATTTGCTGTTTGTCGGCGGAAGGCTGCCATGACCCGAGGGAGGATGGAATTGCGGACGTTACGAGTCGCGACGAGGCGGAGCGCGCTCGCGCTCACCCAGACGAATTACGTGGTGGATCTTTTGAGACGGGTGGCGCCTGGCGTCGAGTTTGAACTCGTGCCCATCCGGACGCGCGGCGACGAGATCGTGGATCGAGCGCTGTCCGAGGTAGGCGGCAAGGGGCTGTTTGTTGCGGATATCGAGGAAGCCCTTGCCACTGGACAAGCCGATCTGGCGGTACACAGTCTCAAGGACGTGCCGTTCGAACTGCGCGAGGGCCTCACCATTGGGGCCGTGCCGCCCCGCGAAGATCCGAGGGATGCCCTGATCAGCCGGACGGGCCAAGGGCTGTTCGATCTGCCATCGGGCGCTCGCGTGGGGACGAGCAGTTTGCGCCGGCAGGCGGCCCTCCGCCGCCTCCGGCCGGATCTTTGTGTGGACACGCTGCGCGGCAACGTCGACACGCGGCTACGGCGCCTTGAAGAGGGACAATTTGATGCCATCGTGCTTGCGGCGAGCGGGCTGCACCGCCTGGGGCTGGCCGGGAAGATCACTGAGTACCTCCCCGTGGATCGATTTGTGCCCGCGGTGGGGCAGGGCGCGCTTGCCGTGGAATGCCGAACCGAAGACGACGAGGTGATGCGCCATCTGGCCGCCATTTCGGATCCAGATGCCACACGCGCGGTAGAAGCGGAGCGGACGTTCCTCGCGCGGCTCGAGGGAAGCTGCCAGGTGCCCATTGGCGCCTACGCTGAATCCGTCGGGCGCGGGCTGCGCCTGATCGCGTTTGTCGCCGATCCCTCCGGGAACCATCACCTGCAGCTTGAGCGCACAGGGGACGACGCGGGGGCGCTTGGCGTCGCAGTGGCTGAAGAGATGCTTCGCCAGGGCGCCGAGGCATGGCTTCGACCTGCGTGAGGTGGTTGAGATGCCACGACCGGACGTCATCGTGACGCAGTCTGGAAATCGCGGCGCCGTCCTCGCCGCGGCGCTGCGAGATTGCGGCTTTCGCGCGGAGCACATGCCGCTCATCGAGACGGTACCGCTCGCCGAGGCGGTCTCACAGCTTGCGGAAGTGACCGCGCGCGACGACGCATGGGTGTTCACGTCGGCCGCGGCCGTCCGAGCCCTCGCGTCTTGTGCACCGGCGGTGGCGCGCCTTCAGGAGGCGCCAGCCGCCTTTGCACTCGGATCAGCCACGTGGCGCGATCTCCGAGCCGTGGCGCCGAACGCCGTGCACTTTCCCGGCGTGCGCGGCGCAAAAGAATTTGCCGAGCGACTCCTCGAAGTGTGTCCACCTTCGCGCGGCTTTATCTTCCCGCGCGGGCGTCTGGCCCTCGAGGTGCTTCCGGAGGAACTCCGCCGCGTCGGGCGCCGCGTGACCGAGTGGATTGTGTATGACACCGTCCTCCGGCCAGAAGCGGCGGATCAGTTAGCGGAACGCTCAGGCGACATCGTCGTCCTGTTCAGCCCCTCCGCTGTGTCCGCCATCGCGGCGCACCCTGTGCGCGACCTGATCTTCGCGCCTGGGCGTTTCGCGTGGCTGCCATTCGGCGGAACCACCGCGAGCGCGCTCGACCGGCTGGGCGTGCGCCATCTCGAGCCTCCGCCCGAGCCGTCGCACGAAGCGCTGATTCACCATCTCGAGACTTTGTATCCTAAGGGAGCGTGATCGATATGAGTCCATTTCGCCGCCACCGGCGCCTGCGCCGCACGCCTTATCTGCGCGATCTCGTCCGGGAGCATCGCGTCCACGCGGACGATCTCGTCTATCCGATGTTCGTCCAAGAAGGATTGAACGGGACCTCGCCCATCCATTCGATGCCGGGCGTTTTCCGCTACGGCTTGGACGCGCTGCGAAGGGAAATCGCGTCGCTGTCGGAACTCGGCCTGAAGTCGGTGATCCTCTTTGGCATCCCGCGCGAGAAGGACGAACTCTCCTCCTCTGCGTACCATGAGCACGGCGTGGTGCAGGAGGCCATTCGCGCCATCAAGGCTGAAAATCCGGATCTCGTGGTCATGACGGACGTGTGCCTGTGCGAGTACAATCCGTTGGGCCAGTGTGGCCTCGTCCGGGACGGGAAAATTGTGAACGATCCGACGCTTGAACTGTTGGCCAAGACGGCCGTGTCGCACGCGCAGGCCGGTGCGGACATCGTCGCGCCCTCGGACATGATGGACGGCCGTGTCGCAGCCATCCGCGAGGCGCTCGATGCGAGAGGCTTCGAGGACGTCATTGTCCTGTCGTACGCAGTGAAATACGCGTCGTCGTTTTACGGTCCATTCCGCGAGGCGGCGGACTCGGCGCCGCAATTTGGCGATCGCAAGAGCTACCAGATGGACCCTGCCAACGGCCGCGAAGCGATGCGCGAGGCGAGATCGGACCTTGAAGAAGGAGCCGATATGCTGATGGTGAAACCGGCGCTCTCGTACATGGACGTCACGGCTCGCCTCCGCGCGGCGTTTGACGTGCCCATCGCGACCTACAATGTGAGCGGCGAGTACAGCATGGTCAAGGCGGCGGCGCAACACGGGTGGATCGACGAAAAGGCGGTCGTCATGGAAATGATGACCTCGTTCAAGCGCGCGGGCGCGGATCTGATTCTCACGTATCACGCGCCGGACGTGCTCCGCTGGCTGCGGGAAGAGGCGCGCTGAGGAGGAGTGGACATGGTCGGGGAGCGTTCTAAGCAAGCCTTTGAACGGGCAAAGCGGGTTCTCGTGGGGGGCGTCAATTCGCCCGTCCGGGCGTTCCGCGCGGTCGGCGGCACGCCGTATTTCGCCGATCGCGGCGAAGGGCCGTACCTGTACGACATCGACGGCCACCGCTATATCGACTATCTGATGAGTTGGGGACCGCTCATCTGGGGCCACGCGCACCCAGATATTGTCCGGGCGATTGCTGACACGGCAGCGCGCGGGACGAGTTTTGGCGTGCCCACCGAGCTTGAGACCGAGATGGCGGAGGAGATTGTGGAGCTCGTGCCCTCGGTCGAGAAGGTGCGCATGGTTTCAAGCGGCACCGAGGCGACCATGAGCGCCATCCGCCTGGCCCGCGCCGCCACGGGGCGGACGGCCATTGTCAAGTGCATCGGCTGTTATCACGGGCACGCCGATTCGTTTCTTGTCAAGGCGGGATCGGGCGTGGCCGCCCTCGGCCTGCCGGACTCGCCCGGCGTCCCCCAGTCCGTGGCCGAGCGCACGCTGACGGTGCCCTACAACGATGCCGCTGCCATGGAGAAGCTGTTTGCCGATCGAGGCGACGAGATCGCGGCCGTGATCCTGGAGCCCGTGGCGGGCAACATGGGGTGTGTGCTGCCGCGGCCGGGGTACCTGGAGGCCGTGCGGGACATCACGCGTCGCTATGGCGCCCTCCTCATCTTCGACGAAGTCATCACGGGCTTTCGCGTCGGCCTTGGCGGAGCGCAGGCGCGGTTCGGCGTGCTGCCGGATCTGACGACGTTCGGCAAGGTCATCGGCGCCGGTCTTCCTGTGGGCGCCTACGGCGGGCGCAAGGACCTCATGGCGCTCGTGGCGCCGGAGGGACCGGTGTACCAGGCCGGTACGCTCTCCGGAAATCCGCTCGCGATGGCGGCAGGCCTCACGTCGCTTCGCATGCTGAAACGGGCGGCGGCCGAAGGCGCTTACGAGCGCCTGGAGTCGTACGGTCGCAGGCTTGTGGAGGCGTTCTGTCGACTCGCCGCGACGTATGGACTGCCAGCTACGGGCCACGCCATCGGCGGTATGTTTGGCCTCTTTTTCCATGACGGCCCCATCGTGGACTTTGAGACGGCGAAAGCTTGCGATCAAGCGCTCTACGCCGACTTCTTCCACGAAATGTTGGCGGAAGGCGTGGCATTTGCGCCCGCTCAGTTGGAGAGTGGCTTCATGTCGATGGTGCACGGCGAGGTCGAGATCGAAAAGACCATCGAGGCTATGGAGCGCGTCTTTCCGCGCATCGCGAAGCGGAGGGCGTGACGCGGTACCGTCTCGACGTCAATTACCCTCTCGAACCGCGTTCCCATCGACATATCTCGCCTTCGCGGGACATAGATTGGTGGTGGAATCCTGCGGTTTGAGGAGGGGCTCGAATGTCCGAAGTTTCGCGCGAACTCTTGATTCGGCTGCCGGTCGATCAAGAAGTCTACGCCGAACAAGTCGCCTCCGGCGATGTGGTGCAAGATGCGACCGTCGCGACGGAGATCGTCGCGTTCGATCAGGACCGCGATACGTATCAGCTTGAGGGCGCGATCGTCTTTGCGGCCTACGTGCAGAAGGCGTCGAGCGGCGACGTGGTCCATGTTCATCAGCGGCTTCCGTTCCTTTTGCGCGTTCCGGCCTCTGCGCAACCGGGCGGGGTACTGAACGTCAAGAGCCGGCTCGCGGGCGTTGAGCTCGATGTGTCGGGCGACGCGTGGCTCCATTTGGGTGGATGGCTCGAGGTGCACGGGCTAAACGGTTCCAAAGGGTATCTGTTTCGCTGCGGCGCACAGGAAGTCCAGGAGATGTTCTCGGCCGAAGGAGAGGAAAACTCCGCGAGCGATGGGCCTCTGCAGGTGACTGCCGAGATGCCGTTCGAGTCCGCGTTGCGCGGCGAAGCCCACGAGGAAACAGCCTCTGGCGCAAACGTCCAGTCCACAGTCGAGGCGGTGAGCGAGGCGCGCGGTGGCGCGGAACCCTCGGAATCTGCGGGGGCATCCGCCGGTGCGGATGAGGGACCCCCGACGGTTCAGCGCGATCTCGCCGAGTTCGATCGCTTCTTGCCGGAGACGGGGCCGGTGGATGCGATGGGAGAAATCGGGCCTCGAGGGCTCGATGCGTCGAGCGACCCAGTCTCGGCCTCGCAGGCACCCGTGGCCTCCTTCGAATTCGTCCATCAGGCGGATGACGTGGTGTTCGAAGCCACGAGCGACGCAGATGCGCGTGCCCCCTTGCAGCAGGAACCAAGCGTTTCAGCTCGGTCCGAATCTGAGGAAGATGTGCTGAGCGAGGCCCACGTTCTGAGCGAGGCCCACGTTCTGAGCGAGGCCCACGTTCTGAGCGAGGAGCCGCCGGCTGTCGCGGCGGACCCGACGCCAAAGGTCTCGTTCTTCGCGTCGGTTCGGGAGGATACGGTGGAGGTTCCCGCCGAGCAGCAGTCTGGCGCTGAGGCGCCGGTGTCGGTCGACCTACCAGCTGAGCCTGGAGAGGGCGCGGAAGCGCGTCATGAGAGCGAGCAGTTTAAGGCGAAGGACAAGAAGTTGTGGTCGTTCGTCGACTTCAACGCGCCGGAGCCGCGCTACACGCTGCGCTTCGTCATCGTGCTCGAACACGAGACCTTAGAGAGTGTGGCGGAACGGTGTGGTTGTTTGCCGAGCGAGCTGGAGCGAGCCAACCCTTGGCTTCAGGGACATCTGGAGCCTGGGATGGCGCTTTTGGTACCCGAGCGCAGGGTGACGATTCAGAAAGTCGTGCAACTCAATTGAGCAAGTGGAACCCATGCGTGAGGGGACGGGCGGGAATCGTGGCCGAGGTCGCGGTTCCCGCGTTTTTGTGTGGATTACCCAGTCATGGCGCGCCGATGAACATGAGAAAAAATACAAGGAAGAGCAGCATGAGGATCAGGAGATCAAGCGCACTTGGCCAGAAAATGGCCCTGAAAAACAAAAGCAAAATCGCGAGTGCGAGCAGCAGTTTCACGAAGCGGAGCAAGTTTTGAAACAATCCCACGAGGCTGACCTCCTCACTGAGCCGATACATGTATATGCGGCTGTTGGACGGAGTGGTCTTTGAGTATGCAGACGGCGTTCGATCTGATAACATAGGGTCGTCTACATTCGCGGCAGGTCTGGAGGAAGTCGGTTGGAGGCGATAACGAACGCGTGGAAAACGGGCGTGTGGCGCGGCTGGTACTGGCGGTTCGACCTGTTGACGGTCGCCGCGGTCGCAGTCCTGGAGTGCATCGTATACTACGCGTCCGGAGGCAAGTACTCGTTCTTCTTCTCGGCGGAACTCGGTACGCTCATCGCCGTGATCGCGGTAATGCAGCGCGCCAAGGAGAAGCGGAGCCTGAACGGCCTGGTTGTGGCCGCCGTGAGCTATTTGCTGGGCTTTTTGTTTCAGTACACGCTCGGTTACGCCGAGACGCGCACAATCATCGCGCACGGAGAGGAACGCGCTTTTCTGTTGCGGAATGCGATGACCTTTGTCATCGCGCTCGTCTTTGCGTGGGTCTACGGGTGGAGCACGGACTGGTCGGAACGGCGCAGAGCCCAGCTTGCGGCCGAGCGAGCGCAGAAGGAGGCCGAGGCGCGGCGGGCGGAAGGGGACGAGCGGCCGCGCGTGCGCATTCACCGGAAGAAGAAACGCCGCGGGCGAGGTCGGCGGCCGAAATCTTGACAACCAATTCCCAGGTTGCGTACTATACGTACCAGATCCCATACGCCAAGGCGAAGAAGGGAAGGAGTAGGGCGTCGCCGGTTGTCCAGAGAGGGCGGGCAGAGTGCTGAGACCGCGCCCCTTCCGGCCGCTTGAAGGTCGTCCTGGAGCCGTGCCGGTCATCCCGTTATCGATGTTCGAGTGCCCCGGGCGGTTTGGCGCGGGGAATTCAGGTGGTATCGCGGAGCCCTCCGTCCTGAAGGACTGGGGGCTCTTTTCCATGAGACGAGGAGGATTCACATGAGCGAACGAACGCTCTCCACGGTGTATGATCCTAAATCCGTCGAATCGCGTATCTACGAGGTGTGGGAGCGCGGCGGCCACTTCGTGCCTCGCGAAGGCACCCGAGGAACCTTTTCGATTGTCATGCCTCCGCCGAACGTGACAGGCGTTCTCCATCTCGGCCATGCGCTCGACACGACGCTCCAGGACATCGCCACGCGTTTCCGCCGCATGCAGGGCTACGAGACCCTTTGGGTGCCCGGCACGGATCACGCCGGGATCGCCACCCAGGCGCGCGTGGAGCAGGCGCTGCGCGAGCAAGAAGGGAAGTCGCGTTACGACCTGGGGCGAGAGGCGTTCGTGGAGCGGGTCTGGGCGTGGAAGGAGCAGTACGGTGGTACTATCACGAGCCAGATCCGTTCGCTCGGCGCCTCGTGTGACTGGTCTCGCGAGCGGTTCACGATGGATCCCGGGCTGTCGCGCGCCGTCCGCGAGGTGTTTGTGCGGTTGTACGAGGAAGGCCTCATCTATCGCGGAAACCGCATCATCAACTGGTGCCCTCGCTGTCGGACCGCGCTCTCCGACATCGAGGTGGAGCACATCGAGGAGCCAGGTGTCCTGTATCACGTCCGTTACCCGGTCGAGGATGGCTCGGGCCATCTTGTCATCGCTACCACCCGCCCCGAGACCATGTTCGCGGACGTGGCCGTCGCCGTGCACCCGGATGACGAGCGCTACGCTTCGTTCGTCGGCAAGACCCTTCGGCTTCCGTTGACCCATCGCTCCATTCCCGTCATTGCAGACAGTTACGTCGAGCGAGATTTCGGCACCGGTTGCCTCAAGATCACGCCCGCGCACGACCCGAACGATTTCGAGGTCGGCGAGCGGCATGGACTGCCGGCGCTCGTCTGCATGGATCAGGATGGTCGCCTGACCGATCTCGCCGGTCGATTCGCGGGTCTCTCGCGCGAGGAAGGGCGGGAGCGGGTGGTCGAGGCGTTGCGCGAAGAGGGCTACCTCGTCCAGGAGGAACCGCTTCAACACGCCGTGGGTCACTGCGAGCGCTGCGGCACGGTCATCGAGCCGTATCTGTCGGAGCAGTGGTTTGTCCGCATGGAGCCGCTCGCGCGAGACGCCCTCGAGCGCGCACGCCGGGGAGAGCTGCGGTTCCTGCCGGACCGATTCATGAAGGTGTTCGAACAATGGCTCACGAACGTGCGCGACTGGTGCATCTCCCGCCAGCTGTGGTGGGGCCACCGAATCCCGGCTTGGTACTGCGCATCGTGCGGGCAGGTGTCCGTGTCCCGGGACGACCTCGACCATTGCCTCCACTGCGGATCGGCGGACGTGACGCAGGACGAGGACGTGCTTGACACCTGGTTCTCCTCTGCGCTCTGGCCGTTTTCGACCATGGGATGGCCTGAGAATACACCGGATCTGGCGCGCTTCTACCCGACGAGCCTGCTCGTCACAGGCTATGACATCCTGTTCTTCTGGGTGGCGCGCATGGCCTTCATGGGCGTGCACTTCACGGGCCGGATGCCGTTTCAAACCGTGCTTTTGCACGGCCTGTTGCGGGACGCGAAGGGACAGAAGATGTCGAAGTCGAAGGGCAATGGCATCGATCCGATGGACGTGATCGACAAGTACGGCGCGGACGCGCTCCGCTTCATGTTGGCGTCCAACACCGTCCTCGGCAACGATCTTCGCTTTTCGTGGGAGAAGGTCGAGGGCGCCCGGAACTTCCTGAACAAACTTTGGAACGCCGCTCGATTCGTGCTGATGAATCTCGAGGAGGGCTTTTCCCCTCTGCCGCTCGACGCACAGTCGCTCGATCTCGCCGATCGCTTCATCCTGCACCGGCTGGGCGAGACGATCCGCCGTGTGACCTCGGCGCTCGAGGACTACGACGTGGGCGAAGCGGCGCGCACGGTGTATGAGTTCACGTGGGACGAGTTCTGCGACTGGTACATCGAATTCGCCAAAATCAACCTGTACGGCGATAACGCGGACAAAAAGCGGCAGACTCAGTCGGTGCTGCTCACCGTGCTCTCGAGGGTGTTGGGACTCCTTCACCCGTACATCCCGTTCATCACGGAGGAAATCTGGCAGGCGCTGCCGAACACTACAGGTATGTTGATCGACGCCGCGTGGCCGGAGGCGGCGGATCTGCCGCAGGACGAAGCCGCCGTGGAGCAGATGCGCGTGGCCATGGACGTGATCCGCGCTGTGCGAAACGTCCGCTCGGAGCTCCAGATTCCGCCGAAGACCTCCATTCCCATCGTCATCGCGTGCGATTCGGAACGGGTTCGAGGCGTAGTGGATCAGGTCACGGAGATGATTTCCCGCTTCTGCAACGCAGAGCGCGTGGACGTGGGGGCCGGGATCGAGGCGCCCAAGCAGGCCGCGGTCCAGGTGGTCACCGGCGCGAAGATCTACATCCCGCTCGCTGGCCTCATCGACATGGACGCGGAGCGCGAGCGGCTGAGGAAAGAAGCGAATCGCCTCAAGGGCGAGGTCGAACGCTTGGAGAAGAAGCTTGCCAACGAGAACTTCGTCCATCGCGCGCCTCAGGAGGTCGTCGCCCAAGAGCGGGAGAAGCTTGCCGACTATCGGGCGAAGTTGCTGACGGTCGAGGAGCGCATGGCGTCGCTCGAGGGGTAAAGGGCGAAGCGCACATGCGATACGAGGAGGCCGTTCGTTATATCGGCGCGCTCCGGCGGTTCGGCATGAAGCCGGGCCTTGACCGGATGCGTCGGATTTTGTCGAAGTTGGATCATCCTGAAGACGGCTTGTGTTTCTATCACGTCGCTGGCACGAATGGCAAAGGCTCCGTCTGCGCCATGCTTGCGGCCATGCTCACGGCGCTCGGACATCGAACCGGTCTGTACACCTCGCCGGGATTGGGCGGCTTCAACGGGCGGATCGCCATCGACGGCAAGCCCATATTGGAGGAGGAGTTCGCAGAGCATGTGGACGCCGTGCGCCGCGCCGCGGACGCCTCCGATCCGCCGACGGAGTTTGAGGTGCTGACTGCGGTGGCGCTCCTCGCGTTTCGGGCGAATGGCGTCGAGCGCGTGGTGTGGGAAACGGGACTCGGCGGCCGTCTGGACGCCACAAACGTGGTGTGGCCGCACGTGACGGCCATTACGAACGTCTCCTACGATCACGTCGAGATTCTCGGCCCGACGCTCGTCGATATCGCGCGCGAGAAGGCGGGGATTGTGAAGCCAGGCGTGCCCGTAGTCACCGCATGCACAGATGGCGCGTACCGTGTGATCGAGCGCACGGCGACACGGCTGGGATCGAACTTGTTTCACGTCGGTCGCGAGGTGCAGTTCACCATCACGGGCGCGGACGCGCGCCTGCGCGGCACCTATCGAGGGCTGTTCCGCGACGCGCCTTCTGTCCGCTTGGGCCTCGTCGGCGAGCATCAAGCGCAGAACGCTGCGGTGAGCCTCGCCATGCTGGAGTTAGGCGAGGGGCAGATCGCGGAAGCGGACTGGGCGCGCGCGCTGGCGGCTCTCGAGCGCGTGCGCTGGCCGCTTCGCTGTGAGTTGTTTGACATCGGGGGCCGCCTTGTCGTGATCGACGGCGCGCACAACGAAGAAGGCGCGCGCACGCTTGCCCGCGCGCTTCGGCGCCTGGGGAAGGGCATGGGATCAAGCCGGTGGCGCATGGTTTTCGCGGCCTTCGCTGACAAGGACGTGCAGAGCATGCTTGCACACATGCTGCCCTTGGCGCGCGCGGCGCTGATGGTGAAATCCCCTCATCCGCGAGGCGCAGACCCGAGGGCGTTGGCGGCGCTTGTTCGCGAGATGCGGCCAGATCTTTCGGTTTGCGTGATGTCGTCGATCGAGGACGCCATTCAGGAGGCGTTGGCGGGTCAAGAGCCGATCGTGATTTGGGGAAATTTGTATATGGCGGAGTTGGCGCGGAACACTATCATTGCACTTGGAGCAGAGGAATGGCAGTAAAGGACGGTGAGGCGCGTGCGCGGTTCGGAACATGTGCATTTCGTCGGGATCGGCGGCTACGGCATGAGCGCCATCGCGCGGGTGATGCTGGATCTGGGATATCGGGTTTCGGGATCGGATGTATCTCGTCACGAGCTGACGGAGAAGCTCGCCTCGCGCGGGGCGACGGTGTATTACGGGCATCGCCCTGAGCACGTCGAGGGAGCGGACATTGTGGTCCACAGTACCGCCGTCAAACCAGATAACGTGGAACTCCAGGCGGCGCGGGCGCTCCATATTCCCGTGATTCACCGGAGCGAAATGCTGGCGCGTTTGATGGACGATCGCGTCGGCATCGCGGTGACCGGCGCCCACGGCAAGACGACCACGACCTCGATGATCGCGTTTGCGATGGAACAAAATGGACTGGATCCGACCTTTGTTGTCGGAGGTGTCGTGGCAGATCTCGGCGACAATGCCAAGGCAGGCAAGGGGCCGTTTGTCGTCGCGGAAGCCGATGAGTCGGATGGATCGTTTCTTCACTATCGGCCGGCCATCGCGGTGGTCACGAACGTGGAGGCGGACCATCTGGAACATTACGACGGAAAGTTCGAGAACCTCGTCCGAGCGTATGAGACGTTCATCCGCCAGATCCCGTCCGAGGGGCTCTTGGTGATGTCCGCGGATGACGAAAAGCTCCGCGAATTGCGCGCCGCGGCGCACTGTCGAGTGGTGACCTACGGGTTCGCGGAGGACGCCGACATGACCGCGCAACATGTGGTCCTGGGCGATCGCGCCTCACAGTCCGACGTGTACATGAACGGGAAATTCGTCGGAACGCTTCACCTCGCCCTTCCCGGCAAACACAACGTGCTGAACGCGCTCGCCGCCATTGCCGTTTGCATGGAGGTCGGGCTCCCGTTCGAGGCCGCGGCCCGCGCGCTGTCGAGGTTTCACGGGGCGAAAAGGCGGTTTCAGGTAGTGGCCGAGGTGGCGGACGTGCTCATTGTCGACGACTACGCACACCATCCGACGGAGATCCGCGCCACCATCGCTGCGGCGAAGTCCACAGGCAGGCGGATTGTGGCGGTCTTTCAGCCGCAGCGTTACACGCGGACGTTCTTTTTGTTCGAGGAATTTGCCAAGGCGTTCGGAGAGGCCGACGAGGTCATTCTCTGCGACATCTACTCACCGGCCGGGGAACGCAAGATCGACGGCGTGTCCGCAGCCAGGCTCGCAAGCGAGATCGCGCGCATGAGCAATCCGAACACCCGCTACATCCCGACGCATGACGACGTGATCGAGTACCTAGCTCAAAGTGTGCATCCGGGCGATCTCGTCTTGACCATGGGCGCGGGAGACGTGTGGAAGGTGGCGAAGGGGTTGGCGAACATCCTGCAGATCCCGGAGCGACAGGCGCTCGTGTGAAGCGGATTTCGGCGGAGGGCGGCAAAGTCGGCAAAACCGACTGCGCCGCCCTTGTCGATTTTACACGAAAATCTCTGGATTTCCGCCGACATGTTTCCCGTCCATCCGCCATAGCCTTTTCTATAGGCTAGAGTCAAGCTTTCAGGCTGCTGAGAAAGCGGCGGAGAATGCGCTTACAGAACGTGGTTTGCAATCCCGCCGCAATCTCGTTATACTGTCCGCAGCCCGACCCCCTATCCGTGAGGGAAAAACGGAAAGAGGTGAGGGAGTGCGTCTACCAAAGTCGAAAGCCGTGGTGGCGGCCGTGACGGCGGCAGCCGTCGGCTTTGGCGGTGCGGGCACGGCAGTTGCAAGCACCTACAAGACCATCACGGTGTCAGACAATGGGCAGCGCAAGGTGTTGCGTGGGTTTTCGACCGGAACCTTGGAAGAATTCCTGGAGCAGCACGGAGTCCGCATCGGCAAAAGGGACCGCGTCAGCCCGGCACTTGATAGCTCTGTCGTCAATGGCGAGACGGTGACCATCGAGAGTCCCAAGGAAGTGACGTTGGACGTCGAAGGGAAGAAGGAGACGGTCTTTACCTTCGCCAAGACCGTGGGAGAGCTCTTGCAGGGCGAACACATTGAGCTCACGCCGCAGGATCGAATGAACGTCAAGGTGACAGACGCGATTCGGCTTGGCGAGACCATCGAGATCCACCGTTACGTGACGGAGACCACCACCCAGACGCAGGAGATACCGTTTCAGACCATACGTCGCAGCACGAGTGAACTCCTTCGAGGACATGTCCAGTACGTGACGCACGGTGTGAAAGGGTTGCTGGAAGTTCAGACGACGCGCGTCTATCGGGATGGCAAGTGCATTGCCACACGGGTGGTCAGACGGATCGTGCGGGAACCTATCGATGCGGTGGTCGAGGTCGGAACGGCCGAGCCGAAGCCTGTGCAGGCGACGCTCGCGACAAGGTCTACCAATCCGAATCCGGGGCTCATCCGCGAAGCGCTGACGGTTGTGGCTACCGCGTATGTGGCGGGTGGCACAACCGCAACGGGGGTGCCAGCTGAGCCGGGCGTCATCGCGGTAGATCCGCGGGTCATCCCACTCGGATCTCGGGTGTACATTCCGGGAATTGGCGTGTGCATCGCCGCCGACACGGGATCGGCCATCGTGGGCGACCGGATCGACATTTGTATGGCCTCTCTCTCGCAAGCGGATGCGTGGGGGGCTCGCACCATCACGATTTACGTTCTGGGGTAAACCGCGAACGGTATAGGGGTAAGGGTGATGCGGGGGCTTTGTGCCCCCTTTTCTTTTTCGCCCAAGTGAAACATGAGATGGATCTCCTTGCTCAACACCAAATCTTTTCGCCCTCTTCACCTTCGATTCATATTCTTTCAACAATTCCAGGTTACATTCGGCTCGTGTAACCAATAGGGGAGGGGGTTCACCCACTGTGAAAGCCAGACGATGGTGTTCTGTCTTCGCGACTTCCGTGGCCCTGCTCACGGCAATGGCCCCGCAGGCGCTCGCCAGCGACACGGCCGCGCCGTCCGTCACCACGGCGACACCGATTCACCATCTCGTGGTCATCTTTGACGAAAACGTCTCCTTTGATCATTACTTTGGCACGTATCCGAATGCCGCCAATCCCGCAGGCGAGCCGCCCTTCTACGCGGCCCCTGACACGCCGAGCGTCAACGGCCTTTCGGGCAGTCTCCTCACGAACAACCCGAATGGCGCGAACCCGCAGCGCCTCGACCGCTCTCAGGCCGTGACGCCCGACATGAATCACAACTACACGCCGGAGCAACAGTCGGTCGACGGTGGCCGCATGGACAACTTCATCAACACCGTAGGCCGGGGGAATCCCATCGATCTCGACTACTACGACGGAAACACCGTTACCGCCCTGTGGTACTACGCCCAGCACTTCGCGCTGAACGACAACGCGTACTGCACGCAGTACGGGCCGTCCACGCCCGGCGCCATCAACCTCATCTCGGGCGACACGGCCGGCGCGACGGTCTATTCGTCCAATGAGACGACGGGTACGGCGCAGGTGGTACAGCCGGGCAGCAAAAACTTCCCGACCAACGCCGTCACCCAAAACGGCGTGGACATCAGCGATATCGATCCCTACTACGACAGCGCCTCCAAGGGCATGACCATGGCCATGTCTGGCAAAAACATCGGGGATCTGCTGAACGCAAAGGGCATCACGTGGGGCTGGTTCCAGGGCGGCTTCGCCAATCCCAACGCGAAAGACAACAACATCGCGGGCACGGACGAGACCACCGATTACAGCGCACACCACGAGCCGTTCCAGTATTACGCGTCCACTGCCAATCCCAATCATCTGCCGCCATCTAGCGTGTCCATGATCGGACACACGGATCAGGCGAACCACCAGTACGACATCACGGACTTCTTCATGGCGCTTCAGAACGAAAATATGCCAGCCGTCAGCTTCCTCAAGGCGCCCGAATACGAGGACGGCCACGCGGGTTACTCCGATCCGCTCGACGAGCAGCGCTGGTTGGTTCAGACCATCAACCAAATCGAGGCGTCGCCGGAGTGGTCTTCCACCGCCATCATCATCACGTATGACGATTCGGATGGTTGGTACGATCACGTCATGCCGCCGCTTGTGAATGGGTCGAATGATCCGGCTGTGGACGTCCTCGGCGGGAAGCCGGTGTTACAAAACGGCACCGATCGCGCCGGCTATGGCCCTCGCGTGCCTTTCCTGGTCATTTCGCCGTACGCCAAGCATAACTTCGTGGATAACACCCTGATCGATCAGACGTCCATTCTCAAGTTTATTGAGCAAAACTGGGGCCTCGGTTCACTCGGGCCGGCGTCCTACGACACCCTGGCCGGATCGCTGATGAATATGTTCGATTGGCACTTGAACAATCCGCCCGTCTTTCTGGATCCCACGACGGGTGAGCCCGTAACGCCGGATGCGCAGCCGCAAATCCTGCGCGGTGTGACCTACCTGAGCTTGAATCATTACGCCCAGAACCTCGATGTCATCCTGCACGCAGAAAACGGCGTGGCCCGTTTCTCGTACCAAGGCCACGATGTTGCGATCGACGAGCGCTCGGGCATGGTTACCATCGACGGCAAACCAGTGCGCCTGAAGGCGCCGCTGATTCGCTCGAACGGCGTGTGGATGGTGCCCGTGGACGAGATCGATCCCCTCATCGGGGCGCAGATGCACACGTACACCGCCGGGAACCTCACGTTCTATCTCTTCTCTCCCGTAGACACGGAATGAACCTCTCGCCCCTCGCGCGCGTCCTTCCTGCAGAGGGAGCGCGCGGAGGGTTTCCTCCCGCTGAATCTCTCGAAACTTGCATACCGCCTACTTCCGGCTCATAGACTAGCCGTGACTCTCACGTGAAACGGCCGGGAGGCGGTGGAATTGAACGCATCGAACCCGATTCATAGCCACGCAGATCGCAAACCGCCATCGCACACGGTTCGCGTTCGCATGGGGACGCAGACCTGGACCGTTCCCGATCGCGGCATGGCTTCCGAGAAAGGCGAACCGGTGCTCCGGATCGAGCGCCGCCGCGCCCCCATCACCCTTACCGCGATGCGCGCGCGGATCGAGGAAGCGCGATCGCCGTCAACTTCGCGCTCACGCTTGAACCGCGTCATCGCGGCCATGCGGGAGTGGATCCTTCCGGCGGGAGAGGGGCGTTTTCGAGCTGGGCTGAAGACAGGATTGGCGAGCGGGATGATGCTCGGCTCCCTGGCGCTCGTGGGATTTCATCAGCTTGCAGCACCGGGGGCCCATGTGTCGACTATTCGAACGGAAGCGCGGGGACAGTCCATCGGGGGAGTGGCAAGTCCCTCCACGTCAGTCGCGTATCCCGGGCTGTCCATCGAGGTCGCCGTTCCGCTGCGGTCGACGAGTGGCTCAGCATGGCTCGCGTTGACGCCTGTTGGCATCCGCCATGTTTTGAAGGTGGCAGGTTTGCGGCCAAGCGACTACGAGATTCAGGCGGTTCGACTGCGCGCGGGGGAAGCGACGTTTTCGGGCGTACTCCCCCCGGGCGTGGTCAATCAGGACGAAAACGCACTCGCGACCGCGGAAAGTGCGCTGTTGGCGGCCGTGTCCTGGGCTGCCGATGGGGGAAGGCAAGTCGATGCCGGGCGAGCGCTCGAGAATGCGCTCGCCATCTCACCGGGCGTCTGGCGCGCATGGCCGGGCGATGAAGGCCGCGTCGCGGGTGATCTGCATCAGGCGCTTCAGGGGCTTCTTGCCGCCGTTCGTCAAGGGAATGCGCGCAGCTCGGAAGCCTTGGCGGTGCGGGCGCTCGACGACTGGATTCAGTTGTGCGGATGGGCCGGCCTCACCGAGTTGTCGAAAATGAGCCATTGACGAACAGTGTCGAACATGTTCACAATAGTACCGTCGCGGTATGCTCGCAGTGTGAACCGATGAGTCCCGCGATCCGTTGCAGGTTTCGTAGCGCTTTCGATCCGTCCGGACGCACCGGACCCTTTTTTTGGGTCTTCAACTTCCGTATCATCGTTTTCCTGCAGCCGTTTGTCCCCATCCGCTCGTTTCCGTATGCTCAGGTCATCCAAGGAGACGAGGTGGGATGAACGTGGACTGGGATGTGTGCGTTGCTTCGGAATTGGAAGATGGCCCACGCGAGCGCCTGATGCGTCTCGGACCGAGCGCACTGCGCGTGGACGAGCTTTTGGCCTGCATCATGCAGTCGGGCAACGGGAAGCAGAACGTGTACGAGATTGCCCAGTCGCTTTGTCGCCATTTGGGCGATTTGGACAGGCTTGCGGATCTCGAGGTGGCGGAACTGCTCACCGTTCCCGGCATCGGGCCTGCCAAGGCCGTGCAAATTGCGGCGGCCGTCGAGTTGGGCAGACGTGTGGTGCGAAAGCCACCCAATGACAAACGGCAGATTCGCACTGCGGAGGACGCCGCAAAGTATGTGATGGATCGACTGAGGTATCTTAAAAAGGAACATTTTGTAACACTTCTTCTGGACACGAAACACCGAGTCCTGGCTGAGGATATGTCGTCTGTGGGCAGCCTGGATGCTTCTATTGTACATCCGCGCGAGATCTTTCGCCGTGCAATCCGCATCAGCGCTTCGAGCATCTTGTGCATACATAATCACCCCAGTGGCGACCCATCTCCTAGCCCTGAAGATATTGCGGTCACAAGGCGTCTCGTCGAGGCGGGGCGGATACTCGGCATCGCGGTGCTGGACCACATTGTGATAGGCGATGGGCGATTTGTAAGTTTGCGCGCGGAAGGGTATATGGATTCCACTTCATGAGAGGAGCCACCGTTGAATGTTTTCCGTAAGGGATATGGGTGTCGATTTGGGTACGGCGAACACGCTGGTCTACGTGAAGGGCAAAGGAATCGTGTTGCGCGAGCCTTCGGTTGTGGCGATTCGCACCGATACCGGGAGCATTGAGGCTGTGGGCGCCGAGGCGAAGCAGATGATCGGTCGCACGCCGGGCAACATCGTCGCGGTCCGCCCCATGAAGGACGGCGTGATCGCCGACTTTCAGACCACGTCGGCCATGTTGCGCCATTTCATCCGTCAGGCGATGAAGACGAAGTCGTCTTGGGCCGGGAAGCCCCGGGTGATGATCAGCGTTCCTTCCGGCATCACCGCAGTAGAGCGGCGCGCGGTCGAAGATGCGGCCCTTGAGGCGGGCGCCAAGGATGCGCAGGTCATTGAGGAGCCGATGGCTGCAGCCATCGGCGCCGGGTTGCCGGTCGGCGAACCGACTGGCTCGATGGTGGTGGATATCGGTGGCGGCACGACGGAGGTCGCAATCATCTCGCTCGGCGGCATTGTGACGTCCAAGTCGATTCGCGTGGCGGGCGACGAGATGGACGAGGCCATTATCCAGTATGTGAAGAAGACTTATAATTTGATGATTGGCGAGCGAACCGCCGAGGACCTCAAGATTCAGATTGGGGCAGCCGACGATCTCGACGAGGAACGTTCGATGGAAATTCGCGGCCGGGATCTGCTGACCGGCTTGCCTCGAAACGTGACGATCACGTCGAAGGAAATCAGCGAAGCGCTATCCGATACGGTGCTCGCCATCGTGGACGCGGTGAAAGTGACGCTGGAGAAGTCGCCGCCGGAGTTGGCTGCCGATATTATGGACCGCGGCATCGTCCTCACGGGCGGCGGAGCGTTACTTCGCAACCTCGACAAGCGGCTGGCCCGGGAAACGGGCATGCCCGTCCTCGTCGCGGAGAACCCGCTGGATTGCGTCGCCATCGGTACGGGGAAGGCGCTGGACAATTATGACGTGTATCGCAAACGCTCGGCCGCGATGCGGCGGGCCCAAGGCCGAGCGTAAGGTGATGGAGAAGAGGGATACCCGTGTCCCGATATTTGACGAGTCGCCGGCTGTTCCTGATCCTCGGCAGCCTCATCGTCCTCATGATTATCGCGGGACTGACGTTGTCGCAGACGGGACGCCGCGCGACCTTTCCAGAGCGCGTGTTGATGGACATCCAGAGCGCCGTGTCCGGAATCGTGTATCGCCCGGTGAGCAAGCTGACGGGGTTTTTTGCCGGTCTGTCGAACCTCCGTCAAATGTACGAAGAGAATGCCGCGCTGAAACAGGAGATGGAGAACTACCAAGCCTTGCGCGCCGAACTCGCGGATGCTCAGGCCGAGAATCAGCGCTTGGAGACCATGCTCCACTTTTATCGCCGCACGGTTAACCAGCTGCATGAGATTCCGGCTGTTGTGGTGGGACGCGAGCCATCGGAGTGGAATTCGGCGCTCACAATCGACGTGGGCAGCGCGGACGGCGTGCAACCAAACATGGCCGTGGTGGCGCCGGACGGGAGTCTCGTGGGGCGCGTTGACACGGTTAGCGCGCACAGCGCCAGAGTGGTGCTCATCACCGACACAGAGTTGGGAGATGGCGTCTCGGCGCTCGTCGAGGCGAGCCATATGCAGCCCTTCGGCGTGGTCACCGGGTCCACCACAAACCCCGGTGAGCTCAACCTGGACTTCCTCGGCCAGATCATCCAATTGCCATCCTCTCAGCTCGTGGGCGATGAAGTTGTGACATCGGGGCTCGGCGACGTTTTCCCCCGGGGGCTGGTGATTGGCACCATCACGAAAGTGGTTTACGGCGCGCACAACACCGCGAAATCTGCGATTGTCCAGCCGGCAGCTCCGATGGACTTTCTACAGGACGTATTCGTGGTGCGGGAACAGGGGAGTTCACCGTGAAGGCCGCCATCGCATTCGTGACCCTGTGGGTCGGCCTGATTCTCCAGGCTACGCTGTTCGAGATTCCGCCGATGGACGCCATTCATCCGGACTTCGTGCTCGTGATTCTCGTCCTCCTCGCGCTGTTCCGTGGCGCGAATTTGGCGATGGTCTTCGGGATTGCGATTGGCCTCATCCAGGATGTCTGCTATGGCCCGTTCATCGGACTCAACGCATTCGCGTACGGGTTGACCGCCTATATCGCGGCCGCAGTCTTCAGCCAGTTCATGCAGAAGAATCTTGCTATCGCTTTCCTGACCACGATGGGTCTCAGTTTCGTGCATTCGTGGTTGACCTACGGTTTCATGCGCTTGTTTGAATTGACAAGTGACTCCATCCAGTTCGCGATGTCTGCGTCGCTCCAGGCGATGATGGTCAACGGTGTCGTTGCGCTCGCCTTGTATCCGTTGTACAGCGCGTGGTTTACCCGCCCTCGGCGGCGCCGATATGATGCTTTGCACACTACGGATTCGCCCTGAACTCGCTGATTTCGTTGATGGGAAGGAAATCGGCGATTTCAGGGCGAATATTGCCTGTTGGGCGATCGCGCCATCCTGGAGGGAACAGCCGTTGATTTTAGAGAGTGAGCCGCTGATGGATCATAGGCCGCCCGTGACGGTGAAGGGCACGCGCGAAGGTCTCACGTTCCTGTTGGACGAGCGAGCGGACGTGGAACGCGTCTGCGCGTATCTCGAGACCCTCATCACGGGTGAAACCGGGAAGCTGTTCGAAGGCCCCACTGTGGACGTCTATGTCGATTACGGCAAGCGAACCTTGACCCCCCAGGAGACCTGGCGCATTCTAGACGTGTTTCGGAAGCGAGACAACTTCCTGGTGAGGGCTTGGGGCAGCACTCCGGAGGCGCGGGACGCATCGCGCCGTTACCACGACGCGCGCGCGCAACACATCTATCACGGCTTAGTGAGATCGGGGCAACCCCTGTCCTTTGACGGGGATGTCGTCATCATCGGAGACGTGAACCCGAGCGCCGTGGTGGAGGCGACGGGCGACATCTACGTGTTCGGCCGCCTTCTGGGCATTGCTCATGCGGGCGTGGGCGGCGATGAAACGGCCATTGTCGCGGCCGCGGAGTTTGCTCCCATGCAAATTCGCATCGCGGATGTGGTCAGTCGTGCGCCTCAGATGCGCGCGACCATGGAGTACGCCTATTTGGAAGGCCGGGAGATGCGCGTAGCGGAAATGAAATACTTTCTTCCATGGCACAAGCTCCGAAAACGTTCCGGCCGTGAAGAGCGGAGGTGAAGCGAGTGGGCACCGCCATTGTGATGACATCCGGCAAAGGCGGGGTGGGCAAGACTACAACGACGGCCAATGTATCGACAGCGCTCGCCCTCCTTGGGAAAAAGGTGTGTATGGTGGACGCCGATATCGGGCTGAGGAACCTTGACGTCGTGATGGGACTGGAGAACCGGATCATCTACGACATCGTCGACGTGGCCAACGGCGACTGTCGGCTCGAACAGGCGCTCATCCGCGACAAACGATTTGAACACCTCGTCTTGCTCCCGGCCGCGCAAACGAAGGACAAGCGCGCGCTCTCTGTGGAAAAAATGGTTGAGTTGGTGAATGAACTCAAGCGGTCGTTCGATTTCGTGATGATCGACTGTCCCGCAGGCATCGAGGAAGGCTTTCGAGTGGCTGTGGCGCCGGCTGATATGGCTATCGTCGTCACGACGCCCGAACACACAGCGGTACGGGACGCAGACCGCGTGCTCGGACTGCTGGAACGGGATAAGGTCGGGGAGCCGAGGCTTATCGTCAATCGCATCCGGCCAGACATGGTGAAACGCGGAGACATGTTGGATATCGACGAGATCGTGCAGGTCTTGGGTTGCGATTTGCTCGGCGTGATTCCGGATGACGAACGGGTCATCCGAAACAGCAACCGCGGTGAACCCGTCGTATTGGACACCGCCGTCCCGGCCGCAACGGCATATCGCAACATCGCGAGGCGAATCCTCGGCGAATCCGTGCCGCTCATGCACCTCGAGGAAAAATCGGGACTTTGGGGTCGCTTCCGCAAGTGGGTGGGCGGTCGGTAACAAGCCATGCGCATACCTGTCCTCCTCATCGCGTACAGATGTTGTAGTGAGAGGAGGACGGGTATGCCGCGAAACTTCGGAGCCTGGCCGTGGAAACGACAGGAGCCTTCAGGGGCGGACGATTCGAACGGTATGGAGGTCGGTTCCCGCCAAGCCCCCAATCGTTGGACCATGGGCGACGCGGGCGGCGAAGACTGGCCGGAGTCGCCGCTTTCCCCCTACGGGTCAGCGGACGACGACGGCGGGATTCGGCAGGTCGAGAGCGCAACTTGGCTTCGTCCTGTGCGATTGCGATCTTCGAGATCGGCGCGCGGGTTCCAGCCTCATGAGGCCGGCAACCCGAGCCAGGTGCGCCGTGCGCCTCGATTGACGTGGCAGTTCTTCGGCGCGCTGATGCTCGTAGCCGCGGGCTACGCGGTGGAACACGATCCCCGAATTCCTTCGCCCATCGCCGCCCATGCCATCGATGCGTTCGATGCGGACTACACCTATCGCGTGCAACCTGTGCTGGATCGCCTGTTGGCGTCGCTTCGTGTCCGTCACATTTCGCTGGGCGTGGTTCAGGCTGCGGGCATGCGGGCGCCTGTCTTCGGCCGCGTGGTCCAGGGCTACGGCCCCAATCATCCGGAAGTCTGGGTGCAGGGAGACGCTGGCGATCCAGTGCAGGCAGCGGCGCCTGGTACCGTTCTCGGCGTGTATGAGACGGGTCACACGTATTTGGTGAAGATCGATCACGGCATGGACGGGATCGCGCTATACGGCGGCTTGGGTTCCGTCGCGGTGCACCCGGACGATGTCGTCCTCGCCGGGCAGGAGATTGGGACCTTGCCGAGCCACCCCGCTCATCCCGTGTTTCGTTTTTCGCTCGAGAAAGACGGAAAATTTGAGAATCCACAGCGATGGATCTCCTTTGCAGGGGGAAGCGCATGACGTCTGGCCGGGCGAGGACTGTGCGCCAAGGGGTGCGGGTGAGCATTCACCCGCTCTTTGTGTTGTCGGCGTTGGCAGCCTGTGTCGCACACATGGCCCTGCACGTGGCCATCCTGTTTCTGTGCGTCCTCCTGCATGAGTTGGGGCATGCAGCGGTGGCGCGCGCGCTGGGCTACAAAGTGGCGGTAATTCAGCTTTTGCCGTTTGGAGGCGTCGTGAAGCTCGCAAACGGCGATCTGGGGTGTGTCCCTCGCCATGAAGCGTTGGTCGCCATCGCCGGACCTGTGGTCAACCTCGGACTGGGATGGCTAGGTCTCACGCTTGCAGCGAGCGGCGTTTCGTCGTCCGAATCGTACCGCGCCTGGGTGACGCTGAATCTGTGGCTCGCTGTGTTCAATCTGCTTCCTTGCCTTCCCTTGGACGGCGGGCGGCTGTGGCGGTCGAGCCGAAGCCGCAGCGTGGGGTACGCGCGCGCGACGGAAGGAGCATATCGAATGGGCTTTGTGATCGCGGCGTTATTGATGGCCCTCGGCGTGATCGCATTCTTTGCGGGAAGGCCGCACCTTGGCGCGCTTGTCCTAGGTCTCTTTCTCGCCGTCTCGGCGTCGCAAGGCCTGAGAGACCTGCGCGTGGACCTCGTTCGCTTTCTGGACGCCAAGCGCAGGCGGTCTGAACCGGTCGCACGTGCGCGTTCGCTCGTGGCACGGATGGACACGCCGATTCGGCATGTGGTTCGACAGTTTGCACCGGATCGCGTCCATATGGTCTACGTGCTCGACGATGAAGACCGGGTCGTCGATATCGTCGAGGAATGGGAGATTGCCGAGGCAGTGTTCTCCGGAAAGTGGGATACACCGGTGGGCGAACTGTCGAATCCTGGCGTTGTGGATGTTTCAAAGTTGTGATACAATGCTTCGAGTGCATCACTGTAACCGCATGCCGCCGGCTTTCAAAGGCTGCGCGCCTTGCAGCCTGCCGGAGCAGCGAGTCTGAGTGAAGGAGCGTTGTCGGATGTACGCGATTGTGGAGACTGGTGGGAAGCAGTACAAGGTGAGCCAGGGCGACACCCTCGTCGTGGAGAAGCTCGAGGGTGAGGTCGGATCGGAAATCGTCTTGGACAAGGTCCTTCTCGTTCAGAACGAAGGCCAGGTCCAGGTGGGCTCGCCTTATCTTCAAGGGGCGAAGGTCGTCGCGAAGGTCGTGGAACACGGCCGAGGCGAAAAGATCATCGTGTTCAAGTACAAGCCCAAGAAGAATTACCACAAAAAGCAGGGTCATCGTCAGCCGTACACCAAGCTCACGGTGGAGTCCATTCAGCTCGCATGATCGAGTTGGACGTCCTCCTGCGCGGTGAAGGACTGGAGGGCTTTCGCGTTCGCGGTCACGCGGGTTACGCGGAGGCGGGGCGCGACATCGTCTGTGCGGCCGTCAGCGTGTTGGTGTACAATTTCATCAACTCGGCGGAGCGGTTTGCGGATACGCCCCTCGAGGTGCGAGATCGAGGCGATGAATTGTCGTGTCGCTTTCCTCCGGCGCTGAATTCACGCGCAAAGTTGTTGTTCGATAGCATGCTGTTCGGGATCGAACAGGTCGCGGAGCAGTACCCGGACCATGTGCGCATTCGACACGTTCGTGCGCGCTAATCCGCATGCCACCACAGCTCCGCATGCGATAGAAGAGCGACGGAAAGGATGATCCATGATGTTGCGACTTGATTTGCAGCGTTTTGCGCACAAGAAGGGCGCTTCCTCCACGCGGAACGGCCGCGATAGCATCTCCAAGCGACTGGGTGTCAAGGAACCCGACGGCAAGGTCGTGCACGCTGGCAGCATCCTCGTGCGGCAGCGCGGCACCAAGATCCATCCCGGCCGCAACGTCGGCATTGGAAAAGACGACACGCTGTTCGCGAAAATCACAGGGCAGGTGCGCTTCGAGCGGTTTGGCAAGGGGAAGAAGCGCGTGAGCGTCTATCCTGTCGCCACGGAGGCGGAAGTCGTCGGCAAGTGACGAAAGTCTGCGGCGAGGCAGTCTGTGCGCAATAGCGCTTCAGATTGCCTCTTTTCTGTTGGAGGAGGGTGGTCTGTGTCTCATAGCTTGGAGCACGCGACCGGTCTAGAATCGTTTCGGCGGCATCGGCACGATGTGTTGAACCAGCTCCAAATCATTCGGGCGCTCATTCAGATGAATCGCGCCGATCGCGCGATAGCGGCCATGGATCGACTGGCCGAATGGTTGCAATCGCTCGGTCGCGTCCAGCAAGCGGTTGGCTCAAGCGCGGAACTCGTGGTGTGGACGCTTGCGGCATGTCCTCACGTGGTCGTGGACGATATCCTTGTCGAGGAGGCGCCTGACGGCGACACTGTTGTACAATGGATCTCGTTCTTGACCGAGCTCGAGGAGCGTCTGGCACTTGGGGGGAGATCGCTCCGGATGAAGCTCAGAGTGAGCTCGAACGCACTCTGGGTCGCGTGGGACGCTCGCGATCTTGAGGTCGCAGATTGGGAAGAACGTTATGTGAGGATTCACTTTGCAAGGGGGTGATGATGTGTTCGTCGATCACGCGGTCATTTACGTGAAAGGCGGGAACGGCGGCAACGGCATTGTGTCGTGGCGTCGTGAAAAATATGTCCCGAAAGGAGGGCCGGCGGGGGGCGACGGAGGCCGAGGCGGCGATGTGGTCCTGGTGGTGGATGAGGGGCTGCGCACGCTCATCGACTTTCGGTACCAACGTCACTTTAAGGCGAAGTCCGGCGAACCCGGAGGTCCCTCGAATCGACACGGAGCGGATGGCGAGGATCTCGTGATCAAGGTTCCCCCAGGGACCGTTGTGCGCGATCGCGATACAGGGGAGTTTCTGGGAGACCTGGTTCGTCCGGGAGACCGGCTCGTGGTGGCGAGAGGCGGCCGCGGAGGGCGTGGGAACGCGCATTTCGCCAATTCCGTTCGCAAAGCTCCCGAAATGGCTGAGAAGGGAGAGCCTGGAGAAGAGCGCGTCATTGAACTCGAACTGCGCGTGTTGGCCGACGTCGGGCTCGTTGGGTATCCCTCCGTGGGCAAATCCACGTTGCTTCGCGCGATGACGCGCGCTGAACCCAAGGTTGGTGCGTACCCGTTTACCACACTTCATCCTGAGCTCGGCGTGGTAGAACTGGGGGACGGCCGTTCGTTCGTGATGGCCGATTTGCCCGGGCTCATCGAAGGCGCACATGAGG
Organism: Alicyclobacillus acidocaldarius subsp. acidocaldarius Tc-4-1; assembly: GCF_000219875.1. Classification (NCBI taxonomy): domain Bacteria; kingdom Bacillati; phylum Bacillota; class Bacilli; order Caryophanales; family Alicyclobacillaceae; genus Alicyclobacillus; species Alicyclobacillus acidocaldarius. The sequence continues at coordinate 1,816,161 of NC_017167.1, read as the reverse complement.
GACGCGGACTCGGCCATCAGTTTCTGCGGCACATCGAACGAACAAGGGTGTTAGTCCACGTGATCGACATGGCAGCTGTAGACGGACGCGATCCCGTCGAAGATTACCGCATCATTGAGGACGAGCTTGCAAAATACCGGGCGGAACTTGCGGACAGGCCTCGGGTCGTGGCGGCTAACAAGATGGATTTGCCCCACGCAACTGAAAATTTGGCGCGTTTTCGGGCTGCCTATCCTGAGCTTGAGGTGTTTCCGCTATCGGGTGCTACGCATCAAGGAATTCAGCCGTTCGCCGAACGACTGTATCAGCTGGTGCAGGCCACAGCGGTGCCCACGTCGGCAGAAACCTCGTCCACAGACGAAGCGGCGCGCAAAGTCTATCGCCTACCCGATGAGAAACCGCTCAAAATTCGAAAAGAAGACGGCGTATTTGTTGTTGAACATCCTGAGATAGAAAAACTTGTGAAGATGACGAACTTCGATCAGTACGATGCAGTAAAACGATTCCAGCGCATCATGCAGGCGCGCGGCGTGGACGACGCTTTGCGTGCCCACGGTGCGAAAGACGGCGATGTGATTCGCATCGGGGATATGGTGTTCGACTTTGTGGACTAATGTTTCCCTGTCCTTTCCGGAGGAACTGCGGCCATTCTTGGAGACCCACGTGCGGCAATCCCTTCCAGCGGAATGCGCTGGCCTCATTGTGATCGCGCGAGGGCGGCCGTGGGCCGTGGCGCTGCCCATCGTGGCAAGCGCCATGGGGTTCGCGGTCGAGCCGAGCGCGTGGATTGAGATTCTTACGAGTCTACATCGCCACGGCATCGAGATTTGGGCCACGTATCACAGTCATCCTGGAGGGCAACTGTGGCCAAGTCGTCGCGATCACGTCCTTCGCTGGACCTCAAAACGGCTTCTTCTGCTCGCACCGTTGGGTGAACGAGTGGCCATCGCTCAGTATGAGTGGCGTGAATCCCCTCACCAGCGGTCCTCATAAGATTCCCCGTTCGATTTACAAAATCATCAGAAAGATAAATTCCAGAAAACAGGAAGTCGCGCTCGCTTCGCGAATTCTTTGGGCGAAGGGAGCGTGAGAATGCATGGAGCGATTTGCAGCGGTTCAGGTCGTCGATGCAGTTCTGAGCGCAGCGATTCGCGCATGCGCGAGCGACGTTCATCTCTATCTGATGAACGGACGTTTAGAGGTCTCGTTTCGCCTAGGCGGGAAGATGATGCCGTTTATGAGTGGAATCGCGTTCGTAGAGGAGACTGTACGTCGTCTCAAAGCGCTAGCACGTATGGACGTCACGGTCCGACACCTGCCGCAGGAAGGTAGCTTTCAATGGATAGCAGACGGGAAGATGGCACACATTCGCGCGTCTTGTGTTCCTATCTTTGGAGGAGAATCTCTCGTTTTGCGCTTCTTTCATCCGGGGCTTTCAGCGAACCTGCTGGAGGGCCTCGGTCTCTCGCAGGAATCGCTGTCCCGCATTCGCGGCTGGTTGCAACGTGATAGCGGGTTGATCGCGCTCGCAGGTCGCACGGGAGCCGGGAAAACCACCACAGCTTATGCGATGCTAGAACACTTGCTCCATCAGGGGCGAATCGTTTTTACCATTGAGGACCCTGTGGAAGTTCGAGTGCCGGGATGTCGCCAGGTCGAAATCCAAGAAAAACATGGTCTCACGTTTGATTCGGCGCTTCGAGCTATGGTTCGGCAGGATCCCGACGTCATCTTCATCGGTGAAGTCCGCGATGAGGTCTCTGCGGCGGCAGCGTGCCGGGCGGCGATGACAGGGAGGCTCGTCATCGCGACGGTTCACGCGCGCAGACCGATGGGTGTGGTATCGCGGTTTCTCGACTTGGGGGTTCCGGTGTCCATCTTGGAAGAAGTCTTGAGCGGAGTTGTGTTTGTTGAGTCTGCGGGGCACGGCGGCCGTACCTATCGTGTCCTGGGTGTGGATCGGCTGTTTCATCATGAGAACGGAACTCAGGCGATATCCGGCCGAGTGCCAAGCAAATCGAGGGTGGGGAAAGGCTTTGCGTCGGCGCACTAGAATTCGTTTGCGTCGCGCGCTCGTGCGATTGGCACGCTTGCCCCGCGTGGAGCGCGAGATCGCCTTGTGGATGATGGAATTTTCGAGCATGCTCCAGGCGGGGGTCGACGTTCGTTTGGCCGCTTCGACGCTTCGTTCGAGCAGCGCGTATGTGGGCGTGGCTCTATCGGAAGCGGTCCTCGAACAAGTAGAACGCGGTCAGCCCTTGGTGCAAGCATTCGCGGAGTGGGTTCGAGAAATGGATTGGGTGGGCCTTGCCGCGGCCGAACGAGCCGGGGCATTTGCCGAGGGGATGCAGCGCGTTGCGTCACGCATGATGGAACGTGTGCGATGGCGTCGGGCGCTTGTGAAGCAATTGGCCTATCCGCTCATTCTCTTATGCGGGACGTATGGGCTCTTTGGGTTCATGATGATCGCGATTCTTCCTACGCTCCAGAAACTTGCCGCGCTGACTCCAGGAGCGGCAGCGCATCGAGGTTGGACGCCGACGACCCTCTCGGGCGCAAGTTTGTTGATCTTCACCGCAGGGCTTGTCGTGGTTGCCGTTGCCCTCTTGATCAAGAACCGTTGGCCCTCTGCGCCCATCCGCCCGCCGTTTGATCGGCTCATTCGCAGAATGCGCACGGAGCGCCTAGCGGATCAACTTGCTTCGCAACTCGAGGCCGGCATTGGGGCGTGGGATGCTGTCGCGTGGATCGCCGGCCGGCGTGGCGGACTTGGTCGCCAGATGAGGGTGGTACACGACCGAGTTCGGCGGGGCGCCTCGCTCTGTGAAGCCTTCGCGTCGATTGGACACGTGCTCGATCCCCTCTTTTTGACACTGGTCGAGGTCGGAGAAATCACGGGCGAAGTAGCGGATCGGCTGCGAGAAGGGCAGCGTCTCATGCAATGGGATGTCGTTCATCGATTGGAGTCCATCGCACAAATCGCAGAGCCCGTTGCCGTGGCTGTGATGGGCCTCGTGGTTGGCGTGATGGTGTACAGCCTTATGGTGCCGATGTATCAAGCCATCGCGCGCCTGTCTTAGCTTCGAGGAGGTGTGATGGTATGCAACGGATTCCGCACAGGGGAGCTTCCCGCTCGGGAGGAAAACCACAGGGTTCAGCCTGATTGAGATCATGATCGCGGTCGTGATCATTGGCATTCTGATTGTGATGATCACCCCGCAATTATTGCGGGCGTCTGGTAGGGCTCAAAACACGGCGTGCGCGGGCAATGTGCGCACAATTTCCGCAGCGTTGGCCGAATATCAATTGATCCACGGGCAATTGCCAACTGGAAATTCCGTTCAGCAAATTCAAGCACTTGTTTCTGACGGTTTGCTGTCCAACGATGCGTTGTCCGGCAATTACGTCATCCAGGACTCGGACGCCAATAACATTGCCGTTACGTGCCTGTCCCCTGGAGGGATGTGACCGGATGGGGCGTGTTTGTTGCCAACCTGTTCATCGACAAGACCAGGGTGGATTTTCGCTGCTTGAGGTCATGGTGGTTCTCTCCCTTTACGCTGTTTCTGTCGTGATGCTGACGGGATCGCTGGTTTCGTTGGAACGGGGCATGGCACTTCGGGCCACGGCATCCACCTTATTGGCTCAGATGCGTTCCATGCAAAATCTGGCATCCACAAGTGACACCTTCACAGAGGTGTGGCTGGACCCTTACGACACAGGATATCGGCTTCTTCAGGGGACTCAGACGCTCGAGTCGGACGCTTTCGCGCTCGGTGTGAACTATGTGGATGGGTACCTTCAGTTGCCGGCACACGTCATTTCGTACGACAACCTCGGCAATGCGCAGGTGGCCGGTGTCATCCGACTAACCGATGGGCAGCGCGAAGACGACTTGCATCTGTATATGGGAACCGGGTGGCAGATGGGGGGATGGACTGCATGATGCTGTGGGAGAACCTGTTTGCTGCGCTGATCCTGGTCATGCTGATTCCAGCGATTTGGCTGTCTCAGACTCACGCGTATCTGGTTTTGGAAAAGGTTGTCTCGATGCAACAGATCGAAGCGGCAGAGGTACGCGTGATGGAGGATGTGATGCATGGTAGTTCGATTCCACAGAGTGTGCAGGAAGCCGGTCGCGTGTATGCAGTTCACTGTACACAGGTGCCGGATGCACAGGCTCCGGCATGTCAGGACCAAATGGTCACGCTGGATATCGGTGAAAGTGCCGTTCAAACGATCGTCATCCCGACATGTACACGGGGGATTTTCGCTTCTTGAAGCCATGGTTTCAATTTCCATCGCCTCACTTGTCCTTCTCACCTGTTCGATGACAGCTATCGCTGTCCTGAGAGGTGCAGGCCGCGTCAGTCAGGTTGCGGAGGATTGGGCGGTTTTGGACAGTGTGCGCCGCGTCACCTTGGCAGATGTTCATGCGTCCTCGAGCGCGAGTGCCTTTGGCGCAAGCCTCGTACTTCGGGAACTGAGTGGGGCTCTCTATACCTACTATTTGAATGCGAATCACCAACTCGTCCGTGTCAAGGCAGGAGGTGGGACGGCTGTGAGTCGTGTCCGGTATCATGTGTAAAACGGATGGTCCAGGTGACATAAAATGAGCATCCGGCCCTCTTTGGTAGAATGTGAGACGGAGAAGAAACCACTTCACCAGGAGGGATACCGGATGGCTCAGTACCAGATTACCGTGGACGACGCGATTTTGGAAGGGCTCTTTCAGCGGGATGGAGGGGTGGCCAAGCTCGTCGAAAGCGTCGTCAATCAAATTCTCCAAGCGCAGGTTCAAGAGCAGTTGAAGGCCGCACCCTACGAGCGTACAGAGGAGCGAAGGGGTTACCGCAATGGGACCGTCACGCGCACGCTCACCACACGGGTGGGGCGGCTCGTGTTACGTATGCCGAGGGTTCGAAATGGCGAATTCTCAACCGAGCTTTTTGCTCGGTATCAGCGTAGCGAGCAAGCCTTCCTCCTTGCCTTGATGGAGATGGTGGTGAACGGCGTGTCGACTCGAGATGTGGCGAAGGTCACGGAGCAGTTGTGTGGCACGTCCTTCTCGAAATCGACGGTTTCGGATCTGTGCAAACGCCTTGACCCGATCGTCCAGGCGTGGAACCAACGAAGCCTCGCCGAGCACCGCTATCCGTTTCTGCTCGTCGATGCCCTGGTCCTCCGGATTCGGGAAGACGGACGCATCCGTTCGCGCGCGGCTTTGATTGCCGTCGGTGTGAATGACGAGGGGTATCGAGAGATTCTCGGCTTGATGCTAGGCAACAGCGAATCGGAATCGAGTTGGCGGGAGTTTTTCGCTTGGCTGAAGCAACGCGGTTTGAGCGGCGTGGATATCGTCGTGTCCGACAGTCACAGCGGACTCGTCAAGGCGCTTCAGACCGAATTTCAGGGCTCGACGTGGCAACGGTGCCAGACCCATTTCATGCGCAATCTCTTGGACGCCACACCCAAGGCGTTGCAGGAGGAGGTGTACCAGCAGGTACGCGCGATCCTCGATGCGCCGGATCTGAAGACCGCGCGGTTGCTCAAGGAGGCATTTGTCGAAGCCTATGCAGAGAAAGCGCCGAAGGCGGTGCAGGTGTTGGAGGATGGGTTTGATGATGTCACCGCGGTTTTGGTGCTACCTGAGCGATATCGGCGGCGTTTACGCACCACCAACGGTGTCGAACGGCTCAACGAAGAAATTCGGCGCCGCGAGCGCGTCATTCGCATCTTCCCCAACCGGGAATCGGCGATCCGTCTGCTGGGGGCGTTACTGATGGAAATCGACGAAGAATGGACGACAGGGCGGAAATATCTCAACATGGACGAGTATGAGGCATGGAAGAAGGCGCAACAGGCCTGGAGAGAATCAGCTCAGGCTTGTGCAGCAACGGCCTAAGTGCTCACCGCTCCATTCGCCGAAGAGGGCAATTTTACACACAATCTCGGACTTGACCCGGCTGTGATTGCCACCGATGTCCGGGCCTTCTCGGCCTCGCAGAAGTCCGCTTCCGCGGGATGGTTACTCACCATATCTGTCCAAACGCTAGATGGTCAGAGCCTGTCGTGGGACGTTGGAAATGGGGGGTGAGGCGTCGCGATGAGGTATCACTACGGGTCCAACCAAGACTCGGGGTTTGTGATATGGTACGTATTGGCTTGCACTTCCGGTCTAGCGCTGATCGCTGCCGCGACCATGGTGACGGGTTCGCTCGCTCTCCGTTCCGAGGCGAGAAATCTGACTTTTCTCCAGTGTCGGGCAGTTGCATTCGCGCTTGCGCGACCAGTCGAGGATGCGTTATCCCAAGGAGGACACTTGCCTGCGTTTCTACAGGTTCGTGTGGCGAATCATCTAGCTGTTCTGACGAGTTCGACATCAGGTAGGCAGGTCAGCGTTTCGATCCGAGTGACAGAGGGGACTGTCTCGGATACAATGTCTATCATACACCTAACAAAACGTGATAGAATCGAAAAGCTAAAATGTAGCTTAAAATAAGGCATCTACACTGACAAACCTCGTGTTTGCAAGGCTGCTCGCAAACAAAATGCAAACCTTCGTGATTACGAAGTATTTTTGTTACTGATAAGACTGGCAAAGTCTTCGGCAACCTCGCGATGCAACGAGGGCAGAACATGTGAGTACGTATCCATAGTAATGCTAATGTTCGAGTGCCCCAATCGTTCGCTAACTACCTTAGGGTGCACTCCCTGCAAAAGTAACAGCGACGCGTGTGTATGTCGAAGATCATGAAATCTAATTTCCGGAAGTCCAGCCCGCTTAACCGCGCGTCTCCACTGTTTTTGCAGCGAACTAAGCCGAATAGGTTCGCCATCCGGACGTGCGACCACCAAATCGCGGTCATGATATGAATCTGCATAAAGTCGTTTTTCTTGTTCTTGGAACTCGCGATGACGCAGCAATTGAACTTTGACATTGTGGGAGATGGCTATAGAACGATTTGAATGGTGAGTTTTTGTTTCTAGGAACATTGCTTCGCCATCCACCCAACTAAATGTCCTGGTGACGTGGATGATGTTTCTCTCAAAGTCGATGTCGCTCCATCGAAGCGCGAGGATCTCTCCCTTTCTCATACCCGTGTAAATCGCTAAGATGAAAACCGTGTAGTATCTCGAATCGATACTCTGATTTGCAGTGAGAAAGGTTCGGATCTGCTCAGGAGTCCATATTGCTAGCGTCCGCCTAGGAGAGCGAGGTAGCTCGACAGCTTCCGATGGATCGCGAGGTATGAGCCCCCACTTGAGAGCTCTCTTTAAAGCATTTCGCAAAATACTATGAATGGTGCGTATTGTCTTCGCTTGTAGCGGTGGAGTTTTTTGTTGTAACTTGCGGTACATAGTTTGTATATGATCGGGGCGAAGATCAGATAAATTAAAGTGACCTATCATCGGTGCAATGTGTATCGTCACAATACGCGAATAGAGTTGAAATGTAGTGGGTTTAACGTGTAATTGCTTATCGAGCAGCCAATCTTCAAGAAGCTTTCCGACAGTCATATCGCTTGTGGAAAGTAACCCGTTATTTAACTCCTGAAGTTTAGCTGCAAGCGCTCGTTCGGCTTCCTTCTTTGTTGCAAAACCACTAAACCATTTTTGTTTTCTTCTTCCTTGTTCATCTCGACCGACATCAATAACAAAACACCATTTATTCCCTCTCTTGCGGACGTGACCTCTCAAGGTCGTTGCTCCCTCAACATCTCCAAATAATCTAGGAAAGTAATGGTCTCTTTTCCGTGGCTGTTACTAATTCCGGTTTCGTTCTTACCTTGTTCGCTGGTGATGTGACTCACAGGGTTTAATTCATCAGATATTCGGCCCCTTCGTTCGAGAATCCGCGCTAACTGCAATAGAACTTTAGCATCATTTTCGGACAAATTGCGGAATCGTTCAAGCAGTTCCTTTTCATCTTTCGAAACCAATACTTCCGAGGCGTATCCTTCGTTCTTGCCGTCCGTGCGACCTAACAAATAGTCCACTGATACATCAAAGAGATCAGCAATCTTGATTAAGGTTTTCGCGTCGGGTGTTCTTACCCCACTTTCGTAACTAGATACTGTAACTTTGGAAATATTCAATTTGCGCCCAAACTCTTCTTGCGTCCAATTTTTCATCTGTCTAAGCAATCGGAGTCGAGAAGCAAGTGCAGGTATCGAAGCCAAGAGATTTATACCCCCTTAGTCAAATGTTCGCGATACGTAGTATAGACCAACAAAAATGAACCTAAACCTTGTTCACGAAACGTATGATAAATGCTATTGACACATCACTATCGTGAACATAGAATAGTGGTAACGGATGGAGAAAGATATAACAAACTTGGCTGATGGATAGGCGGTGATGAAATTTATGAGTAATCATGGGAGTAAGGAGATTCAAGGTATCGAAACATCTTACTTGCCCCCAATTCTTACGATGGAAGATGTAGCAAGATATCTACGTATCGGGAGAACTAAAGCCTATGAATTAGCCTATCGTCCAGATTTTCCATCTGTGAGAATCGGGAAGTACGTACGAGTGAATCGTGAAGCTTTCTTAAGATGGTGTGGACATCCTGACTATCAGGAAAGCACTAACTAAACAACTAGTATGGTGGTCCCCACCCGCCCGCCTTGGGAATGGCGGGGCGAGGCGCGGAGGTGGGGAAGGGGAACTCACGTTTCACAGAATACAAGCGAAAAGCCGAATCTACAATATCTAGGAATATTCCTAAAGGAGGTGATTGGAGACGGAGACGATGTGGCTTGGACAAGCCCTTCGCATGCTGAGACTGGAGGCCGACGTCACGCAAGAGTACGTGGCCTACTGCGCAAGGACAACGCAGGCGCAGATCGCAAGGGTAGAGCTCGGTACACGGCAACCGACGCTATGTGTGCTGAGGGGCTACGCGCGGGCGACGGGGGATCCCGAGGCGGTGATGAGGATCTGCGAGGCGGCGATCCTGGGGCTGGAGTACGACGACGCAGTGAGCGCGTAGCGTCCTATGGATCCCGGTCGGATGAGGAGTTGCGACGCGGTGGCGTAGGGTCGTCGGTGAGGCCGACGAGGTAGTCAATCGAAACATGGAAGTACTTCGCCAGTTCGATGAGAACTTCGGCGTCGGGAAGGCGACCAGCTTCGTAGTTTTGGACCGCACGCACATGGAGTCCAAGTTCGCCAGCAAGTTGTTTTTGAGTGAGTCCAAATTGCTTTCGCAATGCGACAAGTCGCTCTGAAAACTTCGGCATCATAATCACAAACCCTTGACACGCACAATTGTGCGTGTATGATTAAGAGCAAGAACACACACGATTGTGCGTGTTCAATGCAAAGAAGGTGGTGAAAGGTGCTCGGTAGTGTTCTCAAAACAGCCCGCAGAGCAAAGGGCATGACGCAACAAGAGGTTGCGGACAGTGCTGGAATTCACGTTCGAACCTACCAGAACTATGAGAGCAACAAGCGCTGTCCGACGTTGGATGTTGCAGCTCGGTTGTCCGACATCCTCGGCGTCGACGTTCGCGACCTGGCGCAACGCCAGTCGAGAAGCGCTTGACCGGACTACGAACCCGGCTCCTGCGACGACGAGCTGCGCTTCGGCGGCGTTGGATCGTCGGTGCGGCCGACGAGGTAGTCCAGGCTGACGTTGAAGAAGTCGGCGAGAGCTTTCAGTTGGCTGATATTCGGTTCACGCTTGTCCGTTTCGTAATGGTAAATGGTTCGCCAGTGCACTCCAAGATAAGAGGCTAATTCTTCGCGGCGAATTCCGTGTTCATGGACAAGCGAACGCAGACGTTGGCCGAAAGTTGTCATGGCAAAACTCCTGAGTAACCACTTGACATTGAACAAAACGTTCAGTACGATGTTCTTGAACGAAATGTTCAAGAACTCCTTGGGGTGGTGATGATGAGAAGCCGATTGCGCGAGCGCAGGCTGGAATTAAACATGAGCTACCAAGAGCTTGCCCAAGCGATCGGTGTATCTGAGCGAGCGGTTCGATACATCGAGAAAGGTGAACGGCAACCTTCTTGGAAGACAGCGCGAAAGTTGTCGGAAACACTCGGACTGACACTTGAAGAAGTGATGTTTAACGATAGCGACAATCACGTAGCTTGAACCTTGACAGTTCTATAGAGTCAATCCGCAAACGGATCGTCGTCCTCCGGCCGCGGGTCCACCCACTGACCACGAGGATAAGGTCTGAACTCCTCGGGCAGATCAGACCATCTGAGGACGGACAGCGACCATCGACGCTCGGTGTCGCGCAGAACCAGCATGGTGGGTGAGACTTCGACGAGCATGGCGGACTCGACGAAGAACGCGCCGCCGTCCAGGGCAATCAGCCCGCCCTCCTTGTGGCGGGAGACTCTGTGGATCACAGTGTCGATAATGAGGGATGACCTGCCGCCGCACATGAGTGTCATGCGGACGGGCACCCCGACGAAGCGTTCAATAATTTCGTCGGCGCGGTCGCGGGTTTCGGGCAAGGGAATCACTCCTTAAAGGGATGGGACTCATGGTTGCACAGAACCTAGCAAACGAGGATTTGATCGTCCTCTACGAACGCAGCATTCAACTCCTGAGCAAGCACATTGAGTTTCCACAGGTTCAGGAGATCATCAACACGATCAAATTTGCGGTGTTGTGCATGAAACATCCGGATAAGGCTCAGAACCTCGCCAAAGTGTAACGAATAAATTCCAATGTTTTCCTCGAATCATGAAGTGGACAGGGGATGATGACACGATTTCACCTTTTGGTATGCAGAAGACGCCTTTATCCAAGTGAATGAGGTGCAGACCGTCTTCACCTGTAGTCACGTGACCAATAACTGTATCGAATTCAAGGACTGCATGATCCTCATGGAATTGTAAGTGCGCACGAACCTGCCGCCCAACGAAGCGAGAAAAGATCTCGTTTACGGATTGGTCGCGGGTTTCGGGCAAGGGGATCACTCCTTCGAAGAACCCAGACTCTCTAGGAATTTGGTGAGTTGAACACGTTGATCGACCGTTAGATTGCTGGCTGCTCGCATCAGTTGCAAAAGGTCAGTTGGTAGTTCGTTAGGAGAATGATCGCTAAAGAATTCGGCTAAAGAAATCCCTAGAAAATCGCAGATCGATTCCAACGTCTGCAGTTTGATTCCGCTGGCGTTGTTCTCGACTTGACTGATGAAGGACTGGTGAACGCCGACGGCTTCAGCAAGCTGTTTGGTTGTTAATCCGGCTGCCATACGAAGGGAGCGCAAGCGAGCACCCACATCAAACACTGCACGGCTCCCCTTCCATCAGTAACACTAATTCAATCCTACACAAGCGCCAAAAAAGAAGACAACAAAAATTAGTGTCACTCTTGACATCGATGAGTAATGCTAATAAGATAATAAGCGAAGGGAGTGAATTGAATGTTCAACGCGCAAGCGTTGCAAAGAATCCGCAATGAACGAGGGTTAAGCCAGGCGGCGCTTGCGAAGAGAGTGGGGGTTGTGCAATCGGCAATCAGCCAGTTTGAATCGGGTGCAGTTCAGCCTGCCATCGATACGTTAGAACGTTTGGCTGATGCGCTAAACGTTCCAATTTCGGAACTTTTGACATCGCAAACAGACAAAGCAAGAAAGGAGCAACCCCAGTGATCGTCACCACACATGACATCACCTTCGCAAACGAGCTTATTGGGGAGTTCGAAGCGGCGGCGAAGTTTGCAAGCCAATTCGAGAGTCCTTGGGGAGTTCAGACGGAGATCACATTCCAGCGGATGATTCGTGAGTTGAAGGAGGCAACGAACCATGCTGTATGAGTACATCATCTCCAAACTGTGCGACGGCGACCGGAACGACCCGGACCGCGCGCGGTACACCATCGCGGATCTCGAAGCACTTCACGAGGAGGTCGAGGTGGCATGACTTACGATCAGTGGAAGTTGATGACGCCCGAAGAAGACGCGGCACTGTGGAGCTTCGATGATGAGGACGAGGTTCTGGAATGCGAGTGCTGCGGAGACGTGCTCGATGAGGACACCGCCATTCAGGACGGGGCATCTTGGTTCTGTTCGGAATGCTGGGAGTCGACGGAGATCATTGGGGAAGACGAAATCGAGGTGCAAAAAGAGAACGCCTGATGGGAACAGGCAGTAGAACAATACGCACAGCGCACCACAGATTCTAGCACGAAGCTCGGGCGTTGGCAAGGGGAGGGCGTAAAAAATGGTGGAACTACTGACACACAGCCGCATCACGATGCGGCAGACGTGCCCAACGAAGGAATGGTTGTGGTACGTGGAGCGGCTTCGCCCGCGCGAGGTCTCCTGGGCGCTCTCAATTGGAAGCGCGTGGCATCGGGGGTTGGAGTTGTGGCAGCGGGGCGAGGTTGACGAGGACGGTGCGGTGAGGACGGGCTTGGAGACGTTGGACTGGATCCGACCGGAGAGTGAAGAGGAGCGGTACAAACTCCAGCTTGAGCGCATCCGCACCGAATGCATGATTCGGTTCGCAGTTCGACATTTCAAACCGCGACGGTTGGTAGCGGTTGAGAGAGAGTTTGAAATTCCAATCTTGAATCCCGCCACCGGGCACAAGTCGAGAAAGTACGCGCTGGGCGGAAAGATCGATGGGATTTGCGAAGATGAACATGGAAACCTGTGGATTCTTGAGAACAAGACCACGGCCTCCATCGAACAGTTCAAACAGAGTTACGGTATGTCCCAACAATTAACATTATATGTATATGCTGCGTCGCGGGTCTTCGACAGGCCGATTGCAGGTGCAATCGTGAGAGCTGTGCAGAAGAGCCGCATGGAACCCAAACGGCGCAACGGAGAGGTGGTGGAAACCTGGGAGGACTTCCGGGACCGGCTCCTGGCGGAGTACGAGTCGAACCCCGACAAGTACTTGTCAGAAGACGAGGTGATCCGAGCCCCAGAACAGATCAAACAGTTTGAAAGCGAACTTTGGATGGAGTGCTTGGAACGCAATTGGCAAGCGCGTTCGGGTGTGGTTCGTCACAACACCGCCAATTGCCACCAATACGGTGGGTGCCCGTTCCTTCCACTTTGCTTAAATGTGGAAGGTGCAAGAGAGTCACTGTATTTCTTGTCAACGCAACAACACGATGAACTGAGTATCGAGACAGCTTAACAACGAATTCCAACGAAACAAGGAGGAATGGACAATGACACTGCCGGTTCAGTTTGACGAGGAACTTCTGAGGAAGCTTGGTCTCACAGTTCAGCAGGCGCAGGAACTCGAAGCGAATGGGATCACGTTGGAAGAGTACGCAAAGCTTCAGGAAGAGGCTGCGCAGCTTGAGGCGGAAGCTGAGATTGTTCCGGTTCGTTTCGGATCGTTGGGGCGGCAGGCGCCTTCCAAAATGAGGCAACCGGAGAAATTGTGCAAAAACTCCAAGTAAAAGTTCCATATTTTCACACCGCTCGGGTTTTGTTCACGCCACAGTCCGAAGGAGAAAGTTCGCTGCCGCTTTGCAGTTCTCATGATGGGCGAGTCGGAAAGTATCTAGATGAGAACGGAATCACTTGCTTCCGAAAGTGCGAATCCTGTCCATATAACGTTTTTGGGACGGATCCAAACGGAGGAAGAGGAAAAGCGTGTAAGACGATTCGCAGGCTCTATGTTTTGGAAGGCGACAGCGCGATTCCGGCGATTGTAAACTTGCCGCCGTCGTCGCATAAGGCTTGGGATAAATTTGTAAGTGCAATCAAATTCAGAGGTCAATTGGTATCGAGTTATTTGATTGAACTATCGTTGGAAGTTCGTAGAAACGGCGCGATGACTTGGAGTCAACTCACTGCACCAAAGATTGTTAGAGAGCTAACGCCGTTGGAGAAGGCGCGAGTGTTGAAAATTGGAAAGGAGCTTGAGGCGAAGCACCGGTCAATCTCGGTTGAAATCTCCGATTACTTGGCGGTGGACGGCGTTTCCGACGCGCAACCGAGTGCGACGGAGGAAACCGCTCAGGCTGCGCAGGCGTGATGCGGAGGGTTCGCCTCCGCACAACGCTTCCGAATGCTTCGGAGGCGGTGTGGGGCGGCGAACAAGTCGCTCCATAAATTATGGCATGGTCAGGCTAGGCGAGGCGTGGCATGGCATGGTGAGGTCGGGCCTGGTTGGGTGAGCCGCGGTGAGGTTTGGCAAGGCATGGCCGCTTCCCCGGTTGAGCGCTGGACACCGAGGTAGTGTCTGAAATCAGCCGGGAACAACAAAAGAGCGGCGTTCGCGCCGCTCCATCCTAAACGAAAGGGTGAAAGACGAATGTCAGTTGCCAACTCCATTATAGGTCTCACGGTCGATGGAAACAACGTTCAATTTGCACTGCCGTATCGGGTGGCGGTCAAGCTGAAGGGCACGGTTCCGCTGTTATTTCACCGATGGGATTGTGAAGACGTCGAAGCCAAGGCGCAGGCTGCAAAGGGTAGCTCTGCCAAGAAGACCGATAATGTAGAAGCTTATCTCTACCGCAACGAGGATGGAGAAATCTGTGTTCCCGCTACATATCTCCATCAGGCACTAGCGAACGCTGCGAAGTTCAAGCAGGATCCTCGCTCGCCAAGAAAGTCAATGTCAGATTTATCTAAAGCTGCATTTATCGTGACGCCGTGGCTGGCTTCAACGGGAAAAGCACAACCAGACTTTCTTGATAGACGCCGTGTTTTAGTTCAACGAGCGGGAGTTACCAGGGTTCGTCCAGCGCTGTTACCAGGGTGGGAAGTTGAATTTCAAGTTGAGTGTCTTCTTCCAGAATATATCAGTCCGGAACTGCTCTATGACCTACTGGTTCAAGCGGGAAGGTTGGTTGGAATTGGAGATTATAGGCCAATGTTTGGAAGATTTCAGGTGGTGGAGTATAAGGTGTTGGAGGACGACGTGGAGTGAGTGCCTTGAGCGGAAGCTTCGCTTCCGCGACGTGTCTCCGAGGTGTCTCGGAGGCGGGTCGGGGCGGCGAAGAACCGCTCCAACGTTCATGGCCGGGTGTGGCACGGCAAGCCTCGGTGGGGTAGGGTCTGGAATGGCTTGGTGAGGCGGGCTGAGGCGTGGTCAGGTTCGGCAGGCTATGGCAAGGCATGGTCGCTTCGCCGGTTGTGCGCTGCCCGCCGTGGTAGCGGGTGAAAACAGCCGGCACCATAGCCCACTGTTACAGTGGGTGAACCTCCCTTTGTCAACGCCTAGAGAGCGCGCAGGGCGCGCCCCTGCGCCGGGCGCCGAAGCGATTCGGCGTCGAGCGGAGGGGCGAAGCCTCCAGATGTCGGTCGTTCCCTAACATCGATGGGAGGGATTCTATGAAGCCAACAGACACAGAAAACAGCAGTTCGCTGATGGAGTTGACGTATCAAGGACGCAAGGTGCGAGTTGTTATCATTGACGGTCAGCCATGGTGGGTAGCAAAAGATGTGTGTGAAGCGTTGGGGCATTCTAACAATCGCGCCGCACTGGAGCGGTTGGATGACGACGAAAAGGGTGTAAGTACTGTTTACACCCCTGGTGGTCCTCAGAAGATGGCTGTTGTTAACGAGGCAGGCCTGTACCGCTTAATCTTTACGAGTCGCGTGGAGCAAGCCGAACAATTCAAGCGTTGGACTTATCACGAAGTCCTACCTTCCATTCGTAAAACCGGCGAATACAAGACGTCCGAGCGCAGACAGCAGGATGAGATCGCGCAAAAGCGGATCATGATCATGGAGCTCAACGCCAAGACACGCCAAGCGAAATTGCTCCTTGACATGACATATCGATTCAAAGATCGCCTGTCGGATGTGGCGATCGAGAGTTTGCTTGCGTTCAGTGCAAATTTGCTTGCTGGACGTGAAATGCTTCCGCTTCCAACGACGGAGCGATTGTATACGGCGACGGAAATTGCAGAGGAACTTGGTGTATCGGCTAATGCAGTTGGCCGCGCAGCGAACGCACTTGGATTAAAGACCGACGAATTTGGGAAGTTCGTACTCGACAAGTCGCCATACAGCAACAAGCAGGTTGAAGCGTTTCGATATAACGAACGCGGGCGTGAGATGCTAACCAAGCATTTCATGGGGAACCGAATCGACCTAGAGGAATAGTCAACGCAAGGCTTCGCCCTTGCGCCCTGTACCGAAGGTCTTCGGTACAGAGTGGAGGGGCGAACCGCGAACCCTCTCGGGTGTCTGACGACGCCCGCTTTAAGCAACAGCAGAGGATGCCCTTGGTGTCCTCGGCGCCAGCGTATCGCCAAACGCAACGAGATTCGCAACATTGGGCGATGTGCGGTGCTAGACCGAACCTTGAAAACTGAATATGCACGATGTTTATGTTCATGCATTTCATCCATACGAAAATTTCATGATCGAGATTTCGTTTGGATGAAAATAACAAACCCAGTCGTGGCGCGGGTTCTTGGGGATTTTTGCGAACGTGTGTTTGTCCTACAGCACACCTGTGAGTAGAGAGGTCTTCTCTCGGCACACGTTCGTGCCACTCCGCTGCCCCGCCCGGTGCACGAGCTGCAATAATCACGCGCCAAATGGCGCACTGTTGTCCCAGCAGTTCGTGCGCTGCGCCGGGCGGCGGAGGCACCGCCCGCCTGTGGCGTTCGGCAGGCGCAAATCTGGGACACGGCAAAGGCGAGTGTTCCGCGCTTCAGGCGCGTTCGCGCCTGTCGGGACGCCACATGGTTGACAACAATGATCCATCGAATCGGTTGTATTGCAGATGGTGAAAGGAGGCGGTGGGTATTAGTGATTGGCATGCACATGATTGGCGCTGGGATCCGCGGTCTGAACTCACACTTGATCATGATGTGTGGGAACTTCTTCTAACTAAAGTTGTGGATGATGAAGAAATTGGCTGGATCTTAAATGGCGCACGATGTGCAGGATGCCGATTGTTTCTGACAGACGGACACTACCGCATCGAACCGACCATTGACCCGAAACGAGGGTTTGACACAAAGGAGGATTGGGAAGAGTTCCGACGCCAATGGCTCCTTCCGAATGCAGGGAAAATCACAGCAGCCCTAAGAAAACTGGAAGAAACTGAACGATCGCTTAGGTTGCGCTTAGGAACTGCTTAGGGTGTGCTTAGGTTCCTGCTTAGGTAAAAATCGCATAACGACGCGGATCCAAACGATTTGCTTAGGTCAGAGGTTCTACGCAAATCTACATTACCACAAAACAAAATCTACACTCTACCCTCTACCTAAGCAAATCCCCAAAAACCGCGTCATACCGCCATTCTTACCTAAGCACACACCTAAGCAATACCTACACACTACCTACGCACTTTTCTCTTTACCTATACACCCCCCCTTAAAAAAGAGAGAGAGGAGGAAGAAGGAAGAGGAGATTATGGCACCATTGCCACACTGATCGATTTTCATGATGAACATATCATGAAGAGGATCATGTGGAAAGCGAGGGTTCTGATAAATGCCGGAACAGGAAGTTGTATATGGTGATTCTAGAATTTCGGTTGAATTCTTGAAATGGTGGTTTGAAGGGGTCTTTGGGTACGTAGAAATTCGTCCCATTCCCAACCGCCGTGAAGATGAGGAAGCAGCAAGGATGGCCTTGAGATGGCGGCGTTCGTTTCAGACGAACAGGTTGGAGGATGTGGAGGACCACTTGCGCGCTGGTTACCAAGATGCGATCATGGCGCGGTGTGGCTGGTACTTTGGTGTCTGCCCTCGATACAAACCTGTGAAACGAGAAGAAGATGGACGTTGGGTTGGCGGTAGTCGAGAGGATGTCGATTGTTGTCGAGGCGCTTGGGCGGACATAGACGATCATGGCGATGAAGATGACGCGCAGCGGATGAAACACGCCGAGCGCGCGCTGGAGGTATTAGCTGACTTGGGGATCGTGCCAAGCGCGGTGGTGCGTTCCGGTGGGGGGCAAGGCAAGCACTTGTACTTCCGCTTCACGAAGTCCGTTGACGCTTCAACAGGTGTTCAGATCTCGCGAAAACTGGCGCGTGTGCTTGGCAGTGATCCGGCAGTGGCTGATGCGGCACGGGTATTGCGAATTCCGGGTTCTCTTCATACCAAATCAGGTACGCCGATTCTTGTGAAAATCGAAAGCCAGAACGATGACAGGTACGATCCGGACGCGTTTGAACACGCGCTGGACGAGGCGGCAGCAGCCATGGGAATTGACACATCAGAATCGATTGACTTGCGCACAGACGACTCGCGAAGTACCGAAGCATGGGATCCTGTACCGATAGACTTTATCCGGGAGAACTTGCCGGCGTTATGTCCCAGGATGGCGTTGTACATCGCAGAGCCGAACGTCGTGACAGAACCAGTGTGGCACAAGATGGCGTCGCTCCTGAAATCTCTCAACCCGGATTCGGTACTCTTCCACGAATGGTCCAAGGGTTACAACGCAGGTCCGGATAAGAGATACCGTTTCCCGGAAACGGAGCGCAAATTCCGGTCGAGTCAGGGAAAGCCGATTCGTTGTTCAACATTTCACGCCCTCGATCCGCTGCAATTATGCCAGGAGTGTCCGCACTTCGCAAAACAGACCAGCCCGGCGACAGTGGTGCGGAGAGCATATGCAAAGGCGATTGGACAAACGGGAATTTACGGCATGCCGCGAAGCTCAAAAGAAGAGATTCGATTGGATGGGCGCCAGGTGGATGGCATCACGTTCGATCGTCTACCTTCGGGCGATCCCAATATGAAACGGACGGTAGGAACAGACAACGCAACGCAGAGCCCGGGCGAATGGACCGAGGTTGAACGAGAGGACGATGTGATCGTTCGGGATCCAGAAGTCTTTGATGTGCTCCGGGGGCTCGACGAAACGAAAGAAGTTGTTCCAAGAGACTATTGGCGTACTCAAGGCATGAGATTTGAGATCGCCAAGTCTTGGATGCAACATTCTGGAAATCGAGCTGTTCGTTATGACGAAGAACGAGACAAGTGGGAGTTGACGCATTGGGACTTTGCAAAGATCTTGTATCAAGATTTTCCTTCCTACTACTTCTATTCGGGCATCAATCTGTATAACGGCAGTTACTACGAGTTCAGAAAAGGGGACGAGGAAGTCGTCAAGCGGTTTATCGGAGAGGCCTTGGCCTCTCGAAACAAGGGATGGGCGACGATGGGCACTATCAACCACATCTTTTCGCTTTACAAGAATTTCTTAGAAGCTGATGAAGAACGAAATGTTGATGATGCCAAGGTGGTGGACGTCTTTGACGCCGATCCTGTGTTTCCGGTGCTGAATGGGTTGCTCGATGTATCGGATGGGCACCCAGTTCTCCGGGACTTCACACCTGATTGTCGAGTCACGTGGAAAATCAATGTGGAATGGTGGCCACAGTGGGCGGAGGGGCCGCGGCGTTGGACACCGGCGATGAAGCAAGCCCAAGAAGACATCGACGAGTTTTTGAGTCTGTATGAGTTTACACCGGAAACTCTTCAGGCTCTCTTGGAAGCCTTGGGTTACACGTTGGCGCGATTTGATATGAGAGAACAGAGGTACTTCATATTGCTAGGTCCTGGATACAACGGGAAGGGCACGTTCTTGAGGATTCTGGAGGCGATGTGTGGAAAGTTTGTACAGACGGTAACGTTGCAAGAGTTGGCGGAGAATCGATTTGCGGCAGGACGGTTGGCTCGTGCTGCAGTAAACATCGTCGCCGACGCCTCAAATCAAACTTTAAAGGACACGGAAACCATCAAGAAACTTACAGGGAATGATTTGCTTACTGCGGAAATGAAGTATCGGGATGCGTTTCCTTTCCGCCCGCGTTTGAAACTGTGGATGGCAGCAAACTATCTGCCACCGACACCAGATACGAGCTTTGGCTTCTTCCGCAGGCCGTTGATTTTCCCTTTCCATAAGCAGTTTCCCGTAATGAACGCGGATTGGGAAAAGCGGCTGCACACGAAAGAGGCGCTGTCCTATCTATTCTTCCTTGCAGTGAAGTATTACCTGAAGATGCGCTTAGACGGGCGAAGGCTCACCGAATCTCCTGAAATGCGCCGTGTTCGCTTGGATTATTGGGCCAATAACGATGTAGTTCAGGCGGCTATTCAAAATGGCATCTTCGAGTTTCCGACTCACGATAGGGATGCTGATCAGTACGTCGTTCCGCGAGCATTGGCGACGAAAGCGATCGAACTCTTTGCAGAAGAATTGGGTCGTAAAAAGGTCAGTACCAGCACGCTTTTTGAACGTCTGCGGTCAAACTACGGCAACGAGAGCTCTGAAAAAGTGGGGAATTTCGCGGGATCAGGGGAGCCAATCAGAAATCCGTGTGGTCGGATACCTGTGGTTGAAGGCTGAATGAGTGGGGCTGGTTCGTATTTCCGTCGATTTGTTCCGTTGACCATCCTTAGCACATTACGAAGCAGGGACGGGTTTCGATGCTCGACCCTGGATCAGGTTGACGATCCGTTTCACGTTCACAACCAAAAACGTGAGATACACTTGGATGGCTACACGCCACTTGCCGCGGTAGCGTGCGCGTCCCAGGCCATGCCATTGTTTCAACTCGCCAAATGTGCGTTCGATGGCCTTCCGGTCGTGCAATGCTCGCCGTAAACTTCGCTGGCTCTGAAGTGACTCCCGAACCCGGTCGCTGAGATACACTCGCTTCCGGGTTTCCTTCTTTCCCAGACACGCGGTTTTTCAATGGGCAGTTTTGGCAATCGGTTTGCGAAAAGTAGTACAGAAACCCGCCTTTTGAAAGGCGTTTTTCCGCTCGTCTCCTTCCGTCCTGGGCACACAAAGGTGTCTTTCCGAGGCCGATAACGGAATCGTGTCTTCGCCAGGACACCGGCGTTTCGTGAAGGAATCTCCGGCTTTGCGCCATGGCTGCGAATGGCGTTTCGATTCCCGATCGAGTCATAGCCTTTGTCGGCCACCACCGAAGTAAACCGATGCCCTTTGCGGACGTCCTGTTCAAGCAGTTCTGGCAGGTGCTCTCCTTCGTGTTCGTTCCCGCTCAATATTTGAACAGAAGTGACAATCCCAGAGGCATCCATGGACGCGTGGGCTTTGTAACCAAAAAACGGAGTCCGTTTGTTTTTGAATCCCCACCTGCCGTCCGGGTCGATCAAGTTGGTCACACCCCCTTCCCCCGACAGAATCTGTGCCACCGTGTCCCGCAAAGACTGCAATTCCGTATGGCCCGCAGCATCAACCGCGTCGAGCAAGTGTTGGGTCAACTTCTCCTCTTTGGCCAGGTCCGGCTCGGATGCATTCGTGTACTCTTCTTGTAGCTGGTTCGCCGTCTCCGCAGCGGTCTTGGCATCTATGCGCTCCCAAGCACGGAACAGACGCCGCCGTGCAGCACGGAGTAACTCCTTCCGGTTTTGTACGGCTGCATTCGCCGAAATCACCGTGGCATCCACACACTGCCGTTTCCCTTCAAGAAGCCCCTTTTTGGCGGGCCTGTTCCACGATGCGGTCCAATAGCCGGGCGCATCGTTCAGGTCCCAGTCGGCGGCGGAACACGACCAGGGTGGAGTCGTCAGGGGTATCGTCATCCAGAGAAAAGTGGGCAAAGGCACGATACAACAGGTTGTACCGCAGCTCCTCTGCAACCCGTACGTCTGACAGGTTGTAGAAGTACGCGAGAAACAGCACACGCAGGAGCTGTTCAGGCGCATAGGCAGGACGGCCATGATGGAGACTATACAGATCGCGGGTTTCTTCTTCCACGAAAGAAAAGTCGATATGTTGGTCAATGGCAAGAAGAATGTGATTCTCCGGCAACAGCTTTCGAATCAACCAGTCATCCCATAGCGAACGTGAATCCGGGAAGCGCGTGAGCATGAGGATCAGTCCTCCAGCATCAGACGGCGATTGTACTCGCCCAGTTTCTGTAGCGCCTCTCGCGCGGCGCGAAAACGCTCAACCCCAGTGCGTACGGCATCCACTTTGTCGGCGGGGACGTGGCAGGTACGCGTCCGGCCATTCTCCGACCACGTCAGCAGGTAGTACGGCCCGTGTTTTTGCCCGGAATGGCAGATGCAATTGGGTTTGCCACAAGTGCGGTAGGTTTCGACAAGTGAGCCAGCGATCGCTCCATCGAGATGAGCGAGCAAGTGTTGCTGTTGACGATTTCGATGTAGGACGAGGATGCTTCTTTTAGACAAAGGGATCACCACCAATCCGATGTGTTATACACATATAAGAATACCGTGAAATCGCCCAATGAACAATGACTTTTTCAGAGCTCTCGCAACATCAAAGAAGTGTATGGAACATGGAAAGATGGAAGACGAAAGCCGTTGTGGGTTGGCGTGCGTTTGGGTGAAGCCGCCTATGAGCTTACTCGCATTCGTCATGTTCCTGATGCAAAGACTGGGGAACTTGTGGTTGTCACATCCAACCTGATGGACGAGTATGAACTGGAAATTCAAAAAGCTGCGCAGGCTGTTCAGAAACGTTGGGGCGATCAGAAAAGAGCCGCGAGGAGGTAATCTGGAGCAATGGCAAGGCACATCGAGGAAAGGTTTAAAGATGTTGAGATTGCATTGCTTCCAACGAAGCATCTGTCTGATTTGGTCAAACCTCTTTGGTGGGATTGAGGGAAGTAAGGGACTATCTAGATGGAATTGAGAAATGGGTGAAGAATCGAAAAATCATGGAGTTAGTTGATTTAAGAACTTTGATCCCTTGGTGCGAACTAAAGAATACGCCTGATAACGAACCAGATGCGAGATTCATTCATCGTATTGTGATTACTTTGGTTCAGGTAAACGAATTGTTTGCTGATTCTATACCGGCTAGGCGGTTGATGGATAAATGGCTACAAGATCCTTTTGCGATGCAACTGGTCCGAGACAAAAAGGCGGAGTATTCATCAGGCGGATTTCATTTCGGAGTGTCGTTGGGTAGTGCTTCGAAAACAGAAGTGGAAGTTTCGTGGTATTCGCCAGATTTGTCGCCTTATTACACACTGGAAAACATAGAAAACTTGGAATTAATTCAATCATTGATACCGTGGATTGGGCGTCGAAGTTTCAATGGAGTACCCGTTCTTTATACAATGTTTGGTTTCGAACCGAATTCATGGATTGCCTTTTGCCCCGTATGTGCCACGTTTCATCTTCACAAAGGTAGGTTCGGTCTTCAAGAAGCACTCTGTAATCCTCGGTATTGGGATGTTTATGAACTTGCTGAGCCTACATTGTCGGTGCTCGAAATCTTAGACCATAAGCATACCTGCAAGGAACAAAGGTGAGGGTCAAGAACTGCTTACTGAATGATGGACAATGGCGATGGAGGTTCATGCGGTGGACGCTTTTCTGGAATACTTCGTCCCGCTTAGCGACGAGGAGTGACGCCCATTGAGAGTCATCACCGCCAAACACAAAAACGAACTAAAACTCCGCGATTACCAAATCGAAGCCGTCAACGCCATCCGACGGTATCCCAAGCCTCGTCCGATCCTCGTCGCGGCGACGGGAGCCGGGAAGACGGTGATGTCGTCGCAGTTCGCCGTAGAACGGCTGGAGCGCGGCCCGGTGTTGTTTTTGGCCCATCGTGACGAGCTCCTGGACCAGACGCTCGACAAGTTCTCGGTGGTGTTCGATGCCTTTGGCGAACAGGGGCGTGAGATCAAGGTCGGCAGGATCCAGGGGCCGGAGGACGACGTTGAGGCGGACTTTGCGGTGGCGTCGGTGCAGACGCTCTCGCAGACAGAGCGCTTGGAGCGTTGGATGGACGCGCATGAGACGACGCCGACGCTGATTACTGACGAGTGCCACCATGCGACGGCGAGATCGTACATGCGGATCTACGCCGCTCTCGGGTTTCTCGGTACTGTGCCGGAGGGTCATGTGCATCTGGGGCTCACGGCCACGCCCTATCGGACCGACAAGGCCGACCTCCGCAAGGTGTACGACGGCGTGGCCTACGCGATTGGAATCCATGACTTGATCGACATGGGTTTCTTGGTGCCGCCGAGGTCGGTGAAGCTCGAGATCGTCGAAGGCCTCGAAGGCAAGGACGACGGCGACTGGTCGGACGCCGAGGTCGAGGGCGCGGTGGACACGCCAAGCGTCAACCAACAGATCGTCGCGGTGTGGCAGGCACAGGCCTCCGACAGGCTGACGATCGCGTTCTGCGCCAGTGTGGAACACGCCTATCACCTGGCGGCGGAGTTCGAGCAGGCTGGAGTCCCCGTGGCGGTGGTGCACGGCGCCTTGCCCAAGGAAGAACGCCGGCAGATCCTTGACGCGTTCTCAGATGGAAATATTCGAGTCCTATGCAACTATGGAGTACTTACAGAAGGGTTCGATCGCCCGGAAGTGTCGTGCATCATCATGGCGCGACCTACCTTGAGTCACAGTCTTTACGTCCAGTGCGTCGGTCGAGGTCTGCGGATTGCGCCGCAAATCTTCAAAAAGGATTGTCTGGTGCTCGACGTGGTTGGGGTCACGGACGTGCATCGGCTGATGACGGTGGATCGGCTGCTCGCGGGCGAAGACAAGGACGAAAGCGGCGAGAAGCGCGAGCGGGCCGGCGGGGAGCGCGGTCCGCGGGTTGCCAAGCGGCTTACGGCGAGCGCGTTTCGGTGGATGCGGGTTCGCGAGCGTGTGTGGCTTGCGAAAGACTTCCGCGGCAACTTTGTCCGGGTCGAGCAGACACAGGTCGGCTGGTACGTGGCCTATGGACGATTCAGTACGGACGATCCGAGCGATAAGCCCGAGATGCACCGAGTGTACTTCGGGCCGGACTCCGAGATGGCCTGGGGCGCGGCGGCGACGTACGCGCAGATCGGGTTGTCAAAGAGTGCGGTGGGGGCCGAGGAGGAGTGGATGGATCTGCCGCCGACGGAGAAGCAAGTGGCGGCGCTGGAGCGCCGAGGTCTGCAAGCGCCGCAGACGCGGTGGGAGGCGGCGGAGCTCCTGACGAAGCCAACGCCGAGGCAGGAAGAGTTGCTTAAGCGGATCTTCAAGGCGAACAACATCCCGTACGCGCTGTTGCCCGAGACGATGGACGAGGCGAACGCGCTGCTCAATGCGGTGCTTGGGCAACGGCTGGAGCGACAGGAGTTTCTGGTGCGGTACGCGATGGTGCTGCCGCACAGGTGGGAGATCTTCCGGGACGTGGTGCAGAGGCATGAGGAGTCTAAAGCGGCGGCGGAGGCGATCGGTGTATGACGGGACACCCATAAGTAAGAAGTAGATTCCATGAAGCGAGGAGACTTAGGTATCTGATGATTACAGTATGAGTACATGCTCCAAAAAACAACAAAATTCAAGTTAGAGCTTGGAGGGACATATGTGAATCTGATTTTGTATTTATATCATTCAGTACATTTGCTAAAGAAAACCTATGCTTTCTTGGACATTTTAATTAGTTTTACCTATTTCGTTGTTGGTATGCCGCTTTTTCTTCGAACGCTTCAATTTGGACTTTGCGGATTTCAGACAAGTGACGCACCATCTTGCAATCCACAAAAGGAGGGGAAACATCACAACCGTGAAAAGTGCACCTAAAATTGATGCGAGCAACGAAAAGAGAGAAAATCCGAGGAATAAAAACCAGGTTCCGGGATTCGACCAACTTAGATTTGGTACAGATCGTGAATTTTCGAGTAGAAAATACATTACAAAGAATAGTATGGCTCCGCTGAGACATATCATGAACATTTCTATCGTGGAGCGGTTGTATGGATTTGTACTTTTGAAGCGTGGATGGAACCAGCAAAAGATTCCCCATAACGAATCGCGATACCACGACCAAAGCAAAGACAGAAAAGGACTGGAGGGGGCAGATGAATGTTCGTTCTGTATGCTTCGGCATTCTTCTTTCTTTTGGGATTCTTGAAATTGCGACCGAAACGCCATCGGGGAGAGTTCGAAGAAGAGGCCGGAGCTTTCGCATTGGTGTATAGCATCTTTGGTCTCTTGATTTCCGCCTTTCTCTGGTTCCTTACAGGGGTTTGGTTCTGATGGTCTCATGATACCTCCAGAACAAAGGAGATGGCATTGATACCTAGGCATTCGAGAAGAAGATGTTCGATTCCTGCACGTGGAGGCTCTATTGGAAATCGAGATTGGAGGCGAATGAGAACGATGCAAGCGAATGACACGGTCTGGGTGGTCGTCCAATGGTGGCCACGCGACGACTTTCCACCCCTCATCGAGGTGTTCGGGCAGCGAACGCTCGCGGAATATGACACCAAACGCAAACGAGACCAAGAACCGGAGTCAAGGGTCATCATGCAGGAGGCGTCAGTGAGGCAATGGTGACGCGGATGAACGACGCTCAACGCGAACTAGCTGCCAAGAACATTGGGCTGGTCTACTACATTGCTCGTCGTTATCGCTACCGTGCCGAACGACTCGGAATCGAGTTCGACGATCTCGTGGCTGCGGGTTTGTTGGCGTTGTGCAGGGCGACGTTGTTCTATCAATCCGAAGTCGGAAAGTTCGTGGGATTCGCCGCGCCGACCATCGCGCGCGAGTTGAAGAAGCTGATCCTGCGGGCAGGGAGACGCCCTTTGCAACGCTCGATCTTGCTGGATTTCGAAGACGAGGAGGAAGGCGAAAAGCATGTGGAGAGTCGAGACCTTTGGCACGAGGCGGACTGGAGTGTGGTCGAGATTCGGGAGTTCATGGCGGGGCTGACGCCTCGAGACCGTGAGATTGTCGGGTGGACGGTCGCGGGGTATTCACAGGCTGAGATCGGGCGCAGGTTGGGCGTAACCCAGCCCTCGGTGTGCCGGGCGTTGAGGCGGGTGCGCGAACGGTGGGTTGTCATGCAGACGGTGAGTTGATAGGAGGGAGCATGTGGTGTGGCACTGGATCGTTGAGACGGAACGACTGTTGTACACGGCGTCGCCTCAAGCACGCGCCGGGGGTGGTGCGGTAATTGCAGTTTTCATAGGTTCAATGGTTTCTACTTGGTTATTAGTTCGAGAAAAAACTCATGTACTGGAAGTGGTCGGCACGCTTTCCATCGTGGCGCTTGCGGCATCGTTTGTAGGGATGATTCTCGGCCTGTTGGCGCCCATTGTAGTACCTGTTTTCGTCGCCGTCGTGGCGGGATTTGTTTTTGGGTGGATCGCAGTTCAAATCTCTCGAGTTTCCAAGGTGCGAAAGCAACGTAAGAGCAACAGGGTCGTCAACTTCAGAATGAGATAGGGAATGGGATGCTCAGAAACTCTACAGGGTTACGAGTTTTAATTCCAACCTGATCGTTTTTCAGTTCGAAAACAACTTAAGAGTTTCTATTTTGAAAGGAGTATGCGATGAAGGCCGTCGTTTCGAAGGACTACTTAGACGCACTCATCAACATCGCTTGCGAAGCGGACGAACTGATCGTCGAACTGGAGGACTACGACCCGCGGGCGGGTCAGGCGCTG
This sequence comes from Alicyclobacillus acidocaldarius subsp. acidocaldarius Tc-4-1, assembly GCF_000219875.1. Classification (NCBI taxonomy): domain Bacteria; kingdom Bacillati; phylum Bacillota; class Bacilli; order Caryophanales; family Alicyclobacillaceae; genus Alicyclobacillus; species Alicyclobacillus acidocaldarius. The sequence continues at coordinate 1,788,842 of NC_017167.1, read as the reverse complement.
CGGGCGCGGTTCGCGCGGTGGTTTGAAGTCATTGACCGATATGCGGAGGAGCAAGAAAGGCGGCGAATCGCGTGGCACTGAAAGACCTAGAGACGCTTAAACGTGACGGTCGCTGGTACTTAGCCGGGCCCATGTCCGGCTACCCGGACTTCAACCGCCCGGCGTTTCACGAGGCGGCGGCGAGGCTTAGGGCGCAGGGCCTCGTGGTGGTCAATCCGGCGGAGATCTCGGGTGACGAGGACTGGGAGTGGGACGACTGGATGCGTGCGGCGCTGCACTGCCTGCTCGGATGTCACGCGGTGGTGTTCCTACCGGACTGGGAGTCTTCGCGCGGCGCGCGGTTGGAACGGGAGATTGCGGAGGCCTTGGGGATGCCGATGTTTGAGTATCACAACGGCGAGATCGAGCCGCTTGTCGTGCAATCCACCCATAAGTGAGGAGGGATTCCATGATTGAGTTCGCGGTTTGGGAGCACGGGCGAGTTCGCCTCAAGCGCGGGTTGTGCTTGGGAGTTGTAGCGGAAGATGAGTACCCGCCAACGTACGAGAATCGCAGGTTTCACATGGCCTATGACCCCAATCAACCCTGTGACGAGACACGATTGGTCATGGCGGTGCCGAGATTCTGCAATGTGTCGGTGGTCTATCAGATCTATCTGGTCGTTCCACAGGCAGTTGTTCCGTGGGACCGTGGCAAGTTGCGCGAGTTGCTGATGGGATCCAAGGAGGGCGAGACGCCATGCGCTGTCTGATGGAGCAGCAAGTCTTGGAGCCTGCGCTGAGCGCACTGGCGCGGATTGCGCAGACGCGCACGCCTGCGGCGGTGTTGCAGGGTGTGCTCATTGAGGCGGAGCGAGGTCAGGTGACGTTGAGCGCCTACGACTACGACGTCGCGCTGCGCATGACCGTCGAGGCCTCCGTGGTGGATCCGGGCAGCGTCGTGCTTCCGGCGAAGCTGTTCGCGGAACTGGTTCGGCGGCTTCCCAAGGGGACGGTTGATATTGCGACGATCGCGCCCCACCACTTGAGCGCGTCGATTGACGTGGGCACCACTCACGCAGAACTTCATGGCTTCGACCCAGAGGAGTTTCCCGATTTGCCGGACATGACGGGCATTGCGCCGGTGGAGATCTCCGCAAAGACGCTGGTGGAGGCCATCGAAAGCGTTGGGTACGCCGCGTCGAAGCAGGACGCGACTCGGCCTATTTTGGAAGGCGTCCACGTCGCGTGCGAGGACAGCAAGCTGATTTGGATGGCAACGGACGGGCTGAGGTTAGCGAAGGTGTCGCAAACCGTCGATCGGGAGATGTCGATTCGCTGCACGATCCCGCGACGCACGCTCATGGAACTTACCCGGTTGCTGGATGCCGACGAGGATGCGGAAGTGCAGGTCTACCAGTCGGCGAGTTACGTGATGTTCGCGTGGGACGGAGTGCAATTGTTCGGGCGGCTGTACCAGGGCGAATATCCGGACACATCGCGGGTGATGCCGCGGGAGTTCGCGGCGGAGTGCAGCATTGAGCGGAGACGGTTGGAGGAAGCCATTGAGCGCGTGACGATCTTGGCGGAGAACGAACGCCACACGGTTTCACTGTACGTCAAGGACGGTGTGCTGGAGCTGACGTCGAGGTCTGCGGAGCGCGGGCACGCGAGGGAAGAAGTGCCGTTGACTGCGTTCAAGGGCGATGAGGTCAAGGTCGCGCTGAATGCGCGGTATGTGCTGGATACGTTGAGCGCAGTGGAATCCAGCAAGACCGTTCGGATGCAAGTGGCGCGGGACAGACGCTCGGTGTTGTTCTCAGACGAGTGCGACAACCTGCATCTGATCTCGGCGATCCTGACGCGCGACTGATTTGTCCTGCAAACCACGCAGGATAGGGAGGGGTGAACCTGCTTGTGGAGCGAGACCTTGAACCGTACCGAGAGGCGTTGGAGCTGGCGTGTCGTCGTGTTGAAGACGCTGAGGCGTTATACGATCTGGCGGACGCTGATCACGAACCGGTTGCGTTTGCTCGTTTGCAGGCGGCACGGGCGGAAGTATCGAGCATTCTACGCGAAGCAAGGGAGGTTTGGCAGCGTGGAAACGACGTGGGGCGTGTCAGTCACTGAGGTCTACAATCGTCTGACCATTGTCTGCGAGTGCTACGACCACTTCCTGCGGGAATTGCAGAGCCACTGGGCACAGTGCGAGACGAGCAATAATTCCGCACTTCGGAGTCGAGCACGTGTGTATCGGGACGTGTTCGATCATCTCTTGGATCTCTATCAGGATCTGATTGAGACACGGATGATGGCCAAGACATGGTCGGACGATGTGCAAATGCGCGCGGTGTTTGGAAACAACGCAGTGCTGATTCCAGCAGATCGGTACAAGGCGCTGGTGGAGTTGTACGCGGCGGTGAAACGCCGTGCAGACGCCGCGGAAGCCATGCGACACACATACGACGATTTGGGCCGTGACTTGTTGACGGAACAGATGCGGATGGCGCTCGACGATGAGAAGCGGGTGCTCAAGATCTTGGCACAACAGGAAAAGGAGCTTGAACGAGAACTGGAGGAAATTTCATGCGGTTGAGCGTACGAAAAGCGGAAGTTCAGGTGATCGCCGAGGACTCGGAAATTCGTGTGATGATGCAGGACGAACACGGGACGGTGGAACTTGTGGTGGACGAATCTACGGCCCGCAAGTTGCGGGATGGGCTTGATCTTGTGCTGCAACGAGGAGACGGTCCTAGAAGCGGCGGGCCGTTGGTAGCAAGTTAAACAATTTGCTTGGGGTGAAGGACGATGTTCGAATTGATGTACATCCAGGCTGCAACAAACGCGTGGATGATGTTTCAAAATGTAGTTTTCTTCGCTTGTGTGAGTGTTTTGGGTGTATCCGCCTGGGTTTCCGTTGCTGGTGGATGGAAACTTGGTGTGGCTAGCCTGATAACCCTGTCGATTCCGGTTTCTTTGGTTTTGCTGTTTTTGTCAATGTCAATCCATCACGACCTAGCAACTCTGCATGCATCGTTACAACAAATCAGTCGCACAAGGTGAATCATGGTGGGGGAGCGCAAATGCCGTCGAGTCGATGGGATAGCAACTTGTTTGGTCCGATCGAGGTTGTGGGCGATCCGTACGTAGGCGAATTTCTATGCGTCCATATCCCCGAGTGGGACGGGCGCAGTATGCGGCAATTGTTTTGTCGGGTAGAGTCGGTAGATCGTACCGATCAAAGGCTGGAATTGTCGATCCCCCAGGCGCTGTTTGCTTGGGTTGTGGATTTGAAAGACGAAGACTTTGAGTAGGGGGAAGTAACGATGCCTAAATACGAGGTTTTGGTCACATGGAGCGGTTCGCGCGTGTACACCGTAGAGGCGACCGATGAATCCGAGGCGGAATCCATCGCGCTTGAAATGGCCCAGGACGAACTATGGTCCGACGATTGGGACGTGATCGATGCCGATGTGGAGCGCGAACTTCAGGATGATGACGTGGATGACGACCACGACGCAACGGGGGACAGTGAGATATGAGCGTGAAGCTCTGGTACGTCAGCGATGGTGAGAACTACGGTTACGTTGTCGCGGCAACGCCGTTGGAGGCCTTACAGACGGTAACCGGGACAATAGTCGACGAGAAATTGGAATGGCCGCTGTGCCAGGAGATCATCATTCGGCTGGTGCCAAGCGGGGATCTCGTCACGCTGCTTGACGACACAGACGAACCGATCACCAAACGGGCGGAAGATTGGGTGAGGGAACAGGTTGAGGTGCCGTGCGTACTCGGCGTAGCTGAGTTATAAGGCTTACAACTGCGAAAATGGCTTGCTCTATGGATTTGTCTTGCAATCCACGCATAAGCAGGAGGGCAACATGGCGATGCGGCGATAGCCATGCACGAGACATGCAACTACCTGAACGGAGCGTGAGGGGGATGAAAATCATTGAAGGAACTGTGATTATAGACTGGCCCGAGGAATTTGTCACCATTTGCGTGAAACGAGATCAACCATGCGGGATTAAGAGCGGAGAAGTATTCAGCATTGCTGGATACACAAAAACTCACTTTTATGTATGGTGGTCTCCTTCCATTATGGATCAGATTTACTCAATTCCGCGTGAGGACTGTACCATTCTGTCAGCTAATGTGGAGGTTGGTGAGGGGTGAGGGAACAATGACCGCCTTGGATGATCTCTTGCTGAGGATGACGTGCGAGCGAATTGCCGCAGGGATTGAGACATTGAGAGATATGGGGTTTTCTGAGGAAATCGTGTTGGAAGGATTGCGACGGCAAGTGGCTGCCGTGTATGGGCAACATCACGGAGAGATGAGAGATGGCGAAGTATTCTCGAATTGAGCTTAGATTTATTGATCACTCTCGATATTCTTTCGAACTTGTCGACAAGAAACGCACCCACGCCCTTAAGCAAACGGTGTTCGCGAACATCTTATCTGGTTGGTGAACAAGATATGGAAGATCTTGATCTCTTCCGAGCAAACGAATTGCTGGCCGATGGATTTCGGACCTTATTAGCGATTGGGGTTTCGAGAGACGAAGCGCTGGAGATCGCGCAAGAGCAATTGGAAGAGGTGTTTGCCGGGCACGTCTTCGTCAATGAACATTACTACGATGGTACGGACATTCCCATTCGAGTTGGGGATCGGGTCTATCATCGCTCAGAAGATGAGGCGTTGGGGACGTTGGTCAAGTTTGAGCCCGAGCAAGACATATTCGTGATCGACTGGGACGACATTGGACCGGTGGAATACACCATGGAGTGCATTGCTGCGATTGGGCTGGAGGAATCCCGAGACACTTAAGGGCACTCCAAAACCTTATCGTTGTCATTCACTCCCCTCTTCAGCAGAGAGGAGTCGCTGCCGTGTACTCTCAACACATGGAACAATGTAGAACGGGAGGTTGAACTATGAATCTAGCTGACTTGGACGAGAAGTACATGAAGGTGGAGCCGGCCCGGGGCGGCAGATACGAGCCGTTGCCGGATGGCAAGTACGTCTGTCGCCTGGAGCGAGCCGAAGTCCGCAAGAACAAGGGCAACGACGGCAAGCACTTGTTCTTGGTGCTTGTGGTTGACGAGGGGACAATGAAGGGTCGGAGAGTCTATCACAACAGAGTCATCGCCGACAACGAGAAGGCTCTTGCGTGGCTGAAGAACGATCTGCTGGCGATTGGATACAACGACTATGTCTCGAAACTGGAATCGCTTGTGGGGAAATGTGTCGGCACCCGGGTCAGGGTCACGCTCAAGACGACAACGAATCCGGGCGACGGCAAGAAGTCGCAAGTGGTCTATCTCGACCCAGTCAGGGGGCGCTGACCATGCGGGCCGCACTGGAGCGGTACACAGCGGAGTTCGCCTTGTGGAGTCGACACACACCGAATCGGGATCTCGTGGCGCTGGTGTATGACGTTCGGGATCGCGACGGGAATCTGCTGCGCAAGCACGCGTGGCTCCAGCTCGGGCGGTCGCCTCAGTATCAACCGCCGCTTCGCTCGGGAGAGATCGTCGAGTTCTACGCCCGGCGCGAGCGGTATCGCAGACGGAAGCCTCCGCCGCCCGGCGTCGAGCAGGAGCCGTGCATTGGGTTCCGGGTGGTCGGCTGCCTGTATCCTGTAAAAACCCTGTCGGAAACCGTTCATCGAGTGTGAGGGGGTCACATGGACTATCAAGAGCAATTTTACAGGCACCTGATAAAGAACTTGGCGCTCGATCTCCACGCGCTTGCCGTGGCGGCAAGTCATGTCTATCGGGCCTGGGAACGGGGCGAAAGTCTCGATGAGCCAATGGATGCATTGAGGGAAGTGTTGGCGGACATTGATGTAGATGACGACTGCGATGACGAGGAAGAAGCGGAAGGGGAGTGATGCGCGATGCACAGGGGCACGCGTTGGCGGCGTTGGATCCGGCAATGGTTGCTTGGGCGCAGACCGCGGGTGTGGATCCCGATTGACCCGCCCGAGCGCCGACAACCGCCCGCTACGCCTGAAGCTTGGGAGGATGACTCTCAATGAATGTTGCGGGAATAGTTGAAGATTGCATTGACGCGATGGAACAAGACCGCGATGCCTACGTCGTCTATAAGATTCCGCGAATCGCCAGGATGGATCGGATTCGCATAACGCCAACCAGCGGGCCGTTCGGTGATGTATTGGAGGTTCATCAAGATTATACCGTTGCGCGCTTTAAGGCATTAGACGTTCTCGAATGGCTTGCGCGACTGGGTGATGAAGATGCAGAACGCACATGACCAACGACAGGCCACGGTCGTTGAAGCCCGACCCCTCAAATGGCGGCGCGGATTGCCGACGGTGCTCGAAGTGGTGATGGAGGTCAACGGCCAGGTTCGCATTCAGGAATACATTTTGAGACCGGAGAGCGCATTTCAACACAAGCGAAAGGCGGGATTTCAAGGATGTCCAAACGAACAGCGAGGATGATGGAGAGACCGAGATGCCGACTGTGCGGGCAGCCTGTCTACTATCCGTGGAGCCGTCTCTGCCAAGATTGTCTTGATGAGTTCGAGGAGGAAGAGGAGCATGAACGAACGATTGACTTTACTCGCATCACAGTTACAACAGGCCGGTGAGCGCGTTGCTCGCGCGAAGGCGATTTGGTTCGTGAACCGTCACACCGATCGCGCGAACCAACTCTATGAGCGCTATCGAGCCGAGCAGGCGTACCTGGCCGAGTTGCTGGACGCGATTGCTACCCCAGCGTCGGTCGGATCCGTTGATCCAAAAGTTTCGTAATCCAGTTGGGGGCTTTGTCATGCGGCGCTTGGTACTCCCTCTTCCACCGAGCGTCAACCACGCCTATCGGAATTTCGTCCACCCGAGGACCGGGCGGCGGATGCGGGTGCTGTCGCATGAGGCCGAGCGTTTCAAACGCGACGCGGCGTGGTTGGCGCGCGAATGGGTGCAGCGGACCGGTTGGTGCGTGCCTCCGCCCGGTACAAAGGTCGTCTTAAGGATATGGTATTACTGGTCAAACCGAAGACGAACGGATACGAACAATCGGAACAAAGTATTGCTGGATGCTCTGGAGGGCGTGCTATACGTCGACGATCGATGGGTGCTGGTTCGAGAAATGGATTTTGAGATCGACAAAGCAAATCCGCGTATCGAAATTGAGCTGGAGGCGTTGTCGGAGTGCGAAATGTCTTTTTGATTGGCCCGATGGGTGCGGGCAAAACGACGGTAGCGAAATACCTATGTCAACAACATGGCTACGTGAGGTACTCGCTGGCTTCGCCGGTGCAAGCGGTGCTGGAGATCGCCGCGCCGTGGCTTACAGGCGCGAGCAAGGCGGTCAAACGACCCTACATGCAGAAAGTCGGTCGTTTTCTGCGACAGTTCCAGCCGAACCCGCTGCTCTTCCATGCCGAACAGGTGCTGAAGTCGGTGCAGACGCCGGTTGTAATTGACGATGGGCGAACGGCTGAAGAAGCAGTGTGGGCGGATCGGCAGGGCTGCTCGGTCATTGTGCTGATGGCATCCGAGTTCGTGCGTCGGCGCCGAATTCTGCAACGTGACGGAGAACTTCCGGACGCGAGGACGAACGAGGATGAGACGGAGCAGCAATGGCGCTATGTGCGGGGTGTCGTGATCGACACATCGGACATGACGGAAGACGAGATGTGTGAGCGAGTGTGGCAGGCAATTCAGGGGCGGGATATCGGATGAGGAACCGCGAGCACGCGACATCAGTACCCAATTGGAATAACGAGAAACGGGCCACCGGGTCATCGGACGTTACGGTGTACCGCTGGGAGCCGCATGAGGTCGAATCGTATCTCGAGCGCAAGTATGGCAAACGACAACTGGAGCCGTATCACCGCCCCGTTGTACCAAGAACGCCAACTCAAGCAAAGAAAGGGCGAAAAAGAAAGGGCGAAAACGATGAGGCTGAGTGAAGCGAAATTTGTCGTCGTCGACACAGAAACTACGGGCTTGCCTCCAGATGGCCGAGTCGTGGAGCTTGCATTGGTCGAAGTCGGTCTGGACCGCGAGTCGCAGATCGTGTATTCGGCACTCGTCGATCCAGGCTGTCCGATCCCACCGGAGGCCTCCGCAGTGCACCACATCACCGACCGAGATGTCGCAGGAAAGCCGCGCCTATCCCAGATCTGGCCGAAGGTGCTCGGATACATCGGCGACGCGGTTCTTGTCGCGCACAACGCGGAGTTCGACCGCGGGATGTTGCCGGAGACAGGTCGACCGTGGATTTGTTCGAAGCGCCTGGCGCAGCATCTCTGGCCGGACGCGCCGAAGCATTCGAACCAGGTTCTGCGGTACTGGCTCGGGATTGACGTGGAAGTGGGACAACCCCATCGGGCGCTGGGCGACGCGATCGTGACGGCGCACGTGTTCCAACGAGAGCTCCGGGCGTATCTGGAGGCGGGGTATCCCGACGACGTGGACGAGCTCATCTCCTTTGCGGAGTCGCCGATTGAGGTGCAGACGATGCCGTTCGGCAAGCACAAGGGCATGCCGCTCAAGGACGTGCCGCTGGACTATCTGGACTGGGCGCTGCACAACATGCAGGATCTCTCACCGGACTTGCGGTGGAGCATGCAGCGGGTGTTGGAACAGGGGCTTGGATGGACAGGAAGGGCAATTTAGGTGTTGACAACCAGTATATATGTGCTATTATAGGAACAAATAAGTTGAACGAACATAACGGAGGAATGAGAGATGATGAAGTCGATGGTGATGGAAGGTCGTATCTGCGATCCTGATGTCATGCTCATCTTGACCTCCCCAGAACGGACAGTTGAACGGTCGGATTTCGTAGCGCATCAGAACTGGGTGCGTGGTTATGGCCAGGATGACTCGTTTCCGGCTCCCGAGGCTGCGATCGAATGCCTCCGAGACGAGGACGTGATCGGGTGGCGCGTGTTTTGGCTCGGCCTGTTACTCCGTTGTCTTCTGCACAATTCGTCTGAAATTCGCGACTTCGTCCATGAGCAGTTCCCGCAGGACTGGGTCTCGGACGTTGAGGAGGCCGACATCAGCGGTTGGTATCCGGCGGTTCGTCGTAATTTTTTTGAAGAAGCAAGCGATGTGCTTGATACGATAGACCAGCACTTCACGGCAATCGACCAATGGCTGTTTATCGCGTATGACGGGCTTGAGGCTTTTGACGCCGTGGGCTCGTACATGCCGATCCGTGCACTCATCGGGTTCTGGTTCGACCGCCTGCGCAGGTGGCAACGCCTTCGCGCGAAGATCTTCCTGCGGCCCGACCTGTTCGACATTGGTCGGCTCAATTTCCCTGACGCCTCGAAGCTCCTCGGGTACTCAGTCCGACTCGACGAACGTTGATGACTGAGGAAGAACCCATGCGCCGTGACTTCGATAGAGGGTGAAAGGTACGGAACGCATTCTGCTGTACGCTGTGAACGGTGGAACGGGTCGAACGACCACGGCGTTTGCCGTCGCACGGATGCTCGCGAATTGGGGCCGCCGTGTCCTCGTGGTGGATGCCCATCTGGACTCTCCGGGCGCCACAAGTGGATTTGTCGAGCCGGACAAGCTGCCGCGCTATGGGGTTGGGGACTGGCTGATCGAACAGTCGGTAGACATCGGGGACATGCTTGCATCGCCGGCATGGACGGCTAAGCTGCCAGGGAAAATCGATGTCGTCCCGGCCTACGGGCGCGATACTCGGGATTATCTGAGTAAGGTAGGTCGGGTTCATGCGAATGAGGCGTGGGCGGAGGATATCGCAGAGCTCGTCACGATGATGGAGGTTGCCATTCGACCAGAGGTGGTGTTGATTGACGGTCCAAGCGGTCTTTGGGGAGCCTCGCTTGTCCTGTCGCTCGACGCGACGGTGTGGACGTTTTTGATGGACAATGAGAGCACCTGGAATACGTATAACCTCTTGTTCCGAAAGTGGCTCGAATCCGGTATCGCGGAACAGGTGCGCGAACGCATCAAGGCCATTGCGGCAATGGTCCCGTTACGTCGCGCAGACGAACACATGGAAGCGCTCCGCGAGCGCGCATGGGATCTCTTTCGAGACACGCTGTACGACGAGGATTGGGGAACGGAGTCGGTGTTCTCGTTTGATCTCATGGATGACGCCGCTCCGCATTGTGCGATACCGGTGTTCTGGGTAGACGGGATCATGCACCCGAAGTCGTTGCGCGACATAAGCGGCATGGCGCTCGATCTTGCTTATGCGGAGCTTGCGCAGGAACTCAGTTGGCTGAAGGACGAGGCATGCGTGACTTGTGGATAACTCTGTGGATAGACTGTGGACAACCTGTGGAGGGACACCCATGCGTCGGGACCTGGACGACCTGATCGCACAGTACGAGTCTACCCGCGACTCGATCCGAGAAGCCCGCAACCGCGCGCGACAAGAGTCCAATGACCACGACGCTGCCCTGTACGACAGCATGGTGAAGACGCTTGACTACGCGCTGGCGGAGATGGAGGGCCATTACCGTGCGCCGCGGCGGGAGGTTCTCATGGGCGACCTGGTGGATCTGGACAGGCTGGCGGCGCGGCGGAGGCGGTGGAGTGACTCGTCCGACACAGAGGAGGCGGATACGCAGGAGGAGCGCCTTCCCGTGGCGTGGCAGTCGATCCTGAGCCTGCGGGAAGCGGCGTGCTTATTCGCGTATGAGTCCGGCATGACGTATTCGGCGATTGCGCGGGAACTCGGGATTCGGCGTGGGACGGTGCAGATGTATGTGGAGCGGGCGAGGGCTAAGTTGAAGAGGGTGGAGGGGGTGCAGTTGGGGTTGTGGAGAGATTTGGATTGTGCGATTGACAGGCTGATGGGTGCCCACACACCGTGGACGTTGTGTCGGTGAGGTCTTTCCTACGAAAACTTGACATGGTCTGAACAGGAGGGATCATAGACCACAGAGGATAACTGTGCTACGATTTGTCATGTAACGAAAGTTTTCGGCATAAGTATTCTTTCTTCAGATTAAGCCAATCTGCTATCTACTCTACCCTTTCATGAATTCCCTTTGAGGAGAGACCGCCCAACATGATTGCCGAGGAATTTGACGTATTTCTGTTTGATCTCGATGGAGTTATCTATCTGGGGGATGAGCTCCTTCCTGAAGTTCAAGCATCGCTTGCACGGCTTCAAAAAATCAAAAGATTATACGTTTCCTGACCAATGATCCTCGACCAACTCGGGACCAGGTGACCCAGCGTTTGCGTGGATTGGGCCTGGATGTACATCCAGAGCAGGTGTACACGTCTGGATGGGCCACAATCATGTACATCCAAGAACGTCGATATTCTTCTGTGTTTGCATTAGGGACTCCAGACTTACTTTCTGATATGAGGGCTAATTTGCCACACGCGTCGATAAACGAGGTCGATCAACCTCAAGGTGAGCGTCAAATAGTCCGCACCTAGCGCCAGGCCCTCTCCTGCGAGACGATCCCCCCAGAGCCGTATATGGGAGGGATCCATTTGACAAAAGCAGAGTTGGAGGAACTTCGCGAGCTTTGGCGTGCCCGCGTGGCGGACTTTCGGGCCAGCGGATTGACAGGCGCAGCGTGGTGTGCTGCGCATCAGGTCAAGGAACACCAGCTGTGGTATTGGGTCGGCAAGTTTAAGGCGGACACCAACCACAGCGGCCGTCAACGTGATCATGCTGAGCCGCGTTTCATCCCGGTGCGTGTGGAGAAATCCGCGCCTGAAGTGACGGACAAGCCGCTGTCCGTGCGCGTGGGCCCTGCTGTCATCGAGGTCACGCCCGGTTACGATACTGAACTGCTGCGCGATGTGGTGCGCACCTTGGCCTCGCTATGCTGAACATCGGTGCTGGACCGGGAGAGTTGCGCGTGTACCTGGCTTGCGGCAGCACAGACATGCGCAAGTCCATCGACGGATTGGCGGCTCTGGTGCAGGAGTCGTTTCACCTGGACCCGTTTTCTCCCGCGGTGTTCGTGTTCTGTAACCGGGGGCGGGACAAACTGAAGCTGCTGTACTGGGAGCACAACGGCTTCTGGCTGTATTATCGGCGGCTGGAGCGGGGCCGGTTTCAATGGCCGGACACAAGCGACGGCAAGACCCTCGTCATCAGCCACCGGGAGCTGAACTGGCTGTTGGACGGACTGCCATGGAACCAACCGAAAGCACACCGAAGGGTTACCGCGAAAAAAGTGGTGTGAGGCCGGTAAACACAGAAGTATCTGTCAAGGGATTTCGACGACCGTGTCGAAGTCCTTTTGCATGATGAACCCAACAGCGACCCCGAACCAACTGGAAACCCTGCAGGCGCGCTGCGAAGCACAAGAGAAGGAAATCGCGGAGCTGAAAAAGCAGGTCAAGTTGCTGCTGGAACAGCTTCGTCTGGCCCGCCATCGGCAATTCGGGAAATCCAGCGAACGCATAACGGACGACCAGATACGCTTGGACCTGATATTCAACGAGGCGGAGGCGGAGGCGCAGCCAGAGGCAGAGGAACCCACCTTCGAAACGGTGACGTACCAGCGGCGCAAGAAGCAGCCAGGGCAGCGGGACGCCATGCTGGCAGACCTTCCGGTGGAGCGGATTGAATACCGTCTGCCGGAGGAAGAACGGATCTGTCCGTGCTGCGGCGAGGTCATGGACGAGGCAGGTGTCGAGATCCGTCGCGAGCTCATCCACATCCCGGCACAGACGAAGGTGCGCGAACATGTCCAGCAACAATACGCATGCCGGATGTGTGACAAGCATCGGACCGAAACGCCCATGGTCAAGGCGCAAATGCCCAAGCCCCCGATACCGGGCAGCCTGGCGTCCGCTTCGATGCTGGCGTACGTGATCGACAAGAAATACGTGGATGGCTTGCCGCTGTACCGCCTGGAGGAGCAGTTTGCCCGGCAAGGCCTGCGGTTGACCCGGCAGACCCTGGCGAACTGGGTGGTGTTGGGGACGACGCGGTGGCTCGAATGGATATACAACCGGCTGCATGAGGAGTTGCTCAAGCGCCGGTACCTCCATGCGGACGAGACGACACTGCAGGTGCTGCATGAGCCGGGGAGACCTGCCGAGGCGACATCGTACATGTGGCTGTACCGAAGCGGTCAGGATGGGCCACCGATTGTTCTGTTTGACTATCAGGAGACTCGTTCGAAGGAGCACCCGAAGCGATTTCTCAAGGGATTCAAGGGTTATCTGCACGTGGACGGGTACAGCGGGTACAACGAGATTCCGGATGTGAAGCTGGTTGGATGTTGGGCACACGCCAGACGCAAGTTTCACGAGGCGCATACCGCGCTGCCGGCAGAGGAGCGAAAGAAACCGACAGCGGCCAGGATAGGATTGGAATACTGCAACCGGTTGTTCAAGATTGAACGCGCCCTGAAAGACGCGCCGCCAGAAGAACGTCACGCAAAGCGGCAGAGATTAAGCCGACCGGTGCTGGACGAGTTTTTGACGTGGCTTCAGGAGCAGGGTGAACAGGTACTGCCCAAGAGCGCCTTGGGGCAGGCGGTTTCGTATTGCCTCAACCAATGGCCGAAGCTCACGGCGTTTCTGGAGGACGGGCATCTGGAGTTGGACAACAATCGGAGCGAACGATCGATCAAGCGGTTTGTGATTGGCCGGAAGAATTTCCTGTTCGCGAACACGCCACGGGGCGCGCGGGCGAGCGCCATCGCGTACAGCCTAGTGGAGACGGCCAAGGAGAACGGACTGGATCCATACTTGTACCTGGAATACCTGTTCGAACGGCTACCCAACATCCGAACTGACGACCCGACGATGGACGACTTGCTGCCGTGGTCGGAGCGTCTGCCAGAGCGAATCCGCAGACGGACGAAAAAAGCATAGCATGCGAAACTGCCCCGCTGGTTCCCCGGCGGGGTTGTTCGTCATGCATGAGTTTGATGCAGCCGTGGTCGGAATGCAAGGTGGGCGGGATTTGACGTTCACCGATCACCCCTGAATCCGTGACGAGTAGGTGCGAAAATTGCTGAAGCGCTCGTGGTTGGTCCTGTAGAATTGAGATAGTTCGGATATCGGCTGTATTCAATCCCTCTTCACCATCGGGGTGAACCACTTGCGTTTCATCATTGAAGAATCCGATGAAGTCATCGTCACGCATTCGGGAATGACCCTTGTCGGCGTGTTGCTTGATAAAACCAGAATCGGCGAGCGGTTGAATCAGACCCGCCTGCCTGGTATGGGCAAACCGGATATTTCAAACCGGGACGTGGCATACTCATACATCGGGCTGCTTTGCCAAGGCAAGACCGACTTCGACCACATCGAAGCGTTTCGAGATGACGAGTTTTTCATGATCGCACTGCAAGTAGACAACGTGCCTTCGAGCCCGACGCTGCGCCAGCGTTTGGACATGGTTGCCGGAAAATCCGGCTGGGAGTCCATTCTCCGGGAAGAGTCCGCAAGGCTCCTGAGAGCCCTCGATGTAACTCTGCATCCGATTGAACTGGGCGTGCCTGCAGAGCGTCGAACTTACATCCCGCTGGATATCGACGTCAGTCCCTTTGATAATTCCGGCACGAAGAAGGAAGGCGTGTCCCGTACATACAAGGGGCACGACGGATATGCTCCCATCTTTGCTTACCTTGGCCAAGAGGGCTACGTGGTCAATGTCCAGTTGCGTGAAGGCAGTACCCACGTACAAAAGGGCACGTCGACTTTCCTGCGGGAGAGTATTCAGTATGCAAGGCAGGTGACGGACCTCCCGCTTCTGGTTCGTCTGGATGCCGGCAATGACAGTGCAGAAAACATCGCCGTGTGTCGCTCCCAGGACAGCAGGGCCGAGTTCATCATCAAGCGCAACTTGCGAAAGGAGAGCCCCGAGGCCTGGCTTGTGATTGCCCAGCGACACGGGACATGTCATGAACCTCGTCCCGGCAAGAAGGTATATCATGGTTCGCTGATGTGTCCCGTCAAGGGTGTATCCGAACCAGTTCGCATGGTGTTCGAAGTTATCGAACGGACCATGACGGCCGACGGCCAAATCTTATTGGTACCGGACATTGAGGTCAGCGCCTACTGGACCTCACTGCCGGATGACCCGGCTGTGATCATTCGCCTGTATCACGACCACGCCGTGATGGAACAGTTCCACAGCGAAATCAAGACGGATCTGGACGCCGAGCGGCTGCCCTCGGGTAAATTCGCCACGAACAACTTGGTATTGCACTTTGTATGCGTGGCGTACAATCTGCTGCGAGTGATCGGCCAGGAGAGTCTGAAGCGAAATGATGCGCCGCTACGAAAAAAGGCAGAACGTCGCCGGATCCGGACTGTGATTCAGAACCTGATGACACTGGCTGCGAAGATGGTGCGACACGCCAGACAGACCAAGCTGAAATTGGGGTACGGGAATCGATGGCTCCCGGCATTTCGGCGATTGTACTTGGCCTTTGCGTAACGTGAACTGTGTCGAGCAAAGACACTGCATATGACCTGACATGGAAACCGAACCCAACCATTCACGAGTCCAGGGGGGACATCTGCCTTTTCGCCGCACTGGCTCCAACCGATATTCACAATCCCTAAGAAAATTGAATGTACATCCGTGAAATCGCAGTGAAGGGGCTTGCGAGAACACACATCAGCCTCTTTCCATCGGCCCTGTCACGGATTCAGGGATCACCCCTTTGTTGGAAGTGGACACCTGCGCCCGGATGCACAAGCCCAACGCGATTTGGAGCGGGAAAACCGACGTTTGCGCGAGGAGAACGAGATCCTAAAAAAAGCTGTGCGCATCTTCACGCACGACCGGAAGTAGCCTTCGCTTGGATCCATGCACACCGCTCCGAGCTTTCGGTTCAGAAGATGTGCCAACTCCTACGGGTTTCTCGGAGCGGGTATTACGCCTGGTGCAAACGCCCGGAAAGCCAACGTGCGAAGCGACGCAAGCGCTTGATTCGACGGATTCACGAGTTGTTTGTGGAGTCCAGGCGCTTGTACGGCAGTCCGAAGATTACGGCACTTCTTCGTCGAGAAGGAGAACGCATTGCTCAAAAGACCGTGGCGCGTTGGATGAAAGAGCACGGCCTCCGAAGCCGGACGGTGCGCAAGCACAAGGCCACCACGGCGTCACAACACACGTATCCTGTGCACAAGAACGTGCTCGACCAACGCTTTGTGACGGAGCACCCCGGTCAGGTGTACATGGCCGATATCACGTACATCCCGACCGACGAGGGGTGGGTGTATCTGGCGAGCGTGGAGGACTTGTATACTCGAAAGATCGTCGGATGGCGTGCGGATGCACGCATGACGAAAGAACTTTGCTTGGACGCACTTGATCAGGCCTATCGACGAGGACGGCGCAGAGAAGGATGTGTCACGCTCCATCATTCGGATCGCGGTAGCCAATACGCGTCGCACGAGTATCAAGATCGCCTACGAGCGTATGGTATGGTGCCAAGCATGAGTCGAAAGGGAAACTGTTATGACAATGCCTGCATGGAATCCTTTCACAGCGTTCTCAAGCGGGAACTCATCTATCTGGAGCGATTCAAAACGCGTGCGGAGGCCATCCAGCGGATTTTTGAGTACATCGAAGTCTGGTACAACCGAAAGCGAATCCACGCATCCATCGGATACCATACCCCGGACGAATGGGAGCGGTGTTATTTTGCGAATACGGGTTGAGGACGAGATAACCGCTCATACCGAAGTGGTATTGAGTCAATACAGTGGACACATCAAAACCGAGAATGTACAAGATTTCCTGCGCGATGCGCTGCCTCGGCCGTGCTTGACATGGAGCCTCCGCGGGCATGATGTCGCGTTTGACCGCAGCCGAGCCACGCTCGCCCTTGGAAGACCGGCCAGGCTATCATGCCCGCCTCTCCACGTCAAGCACTCACTTGGCCATCTGCACCGACACCTTTCAACTTCGCCTCGAAGTATTGGCGCTCGACGTCATCGGGCGTCCGATACCCAACTGCACCGTGGATCCGTTGTCGGTTGTACCAGATTTCGATGTACTCGAAGATCCGTCGGATGGCCTCAGCTCGCGTCCGGAATCTCTCTAGGTACACGAGTTCTCGCTTGAGCACGCTGTGGAATGATTCCATACAAGCATTGTCATAACAATTCCCTTTCCGACTCATGCTTGCCGTCATCCCATAGGCTCTGAGCCGGTTCTGATACTCATGCGACGCGTACTGGCTTCCACGATCCGAATGGTGCAGGACAACGCCGTCGCGTTGCTGCCTGTGTTTGTGTGCTTGCTCCAACGCGCGGATGCAGAGCTCTTTGGACATCCTCGCACCTGCGTTCCAACCCACAATCTTACGGCTGTACAGATCTTCAACGCTGGCAAGATACACCCAGCCTTCATCTGTCGGAATGTACGTGATATCTGCCATATAGACCTGTCCTGGCCGTTCTGCCACAAAGCGTTGATTGAGGACGTTCTCATGCACGGGATGACGATGCTTCGAATCGGTTGTCGCTTTGTACTTGCGTACGGTACGACTCCGAAGCCCGTGCTCTCGCATGAGACGCGCTACCGTCTTTTGTGCGATGCGTTCCCCGTCCCGACGTAGGAGCGCTGTGATCTTTGGACTCCCATACAATCGACGAGATTGCAGGAACAGTTCATGAATGCGACGAATCCGTCGCTTCCTGCGCTTGGCCCGAAGACTTTCGGGCCGTCCGCGCCATGCGTAGTAGCCGCTCCGAGATACACCGAGGACTTTGCACATCTTCTGAACCGGAAATTCGGAGCGGTGCTTGTGGATCCAGGCATACACTACTTCCGGTCGTTGGTGAAGATGCGCATGGCTTTTTTTAGGATCTCATTCTCCTCTCGCAATTGGCGATTTTCCCACTCCAGATCGCGCATCGCTTTCGCTTCTGGTCTCAGGTTTCCGCTTCCGACGAACGGGGTTTCAGGATCTTCGCGATACTTCGCGATCCACCCGTACAAACTCTTCACAGATATCCCGAGATCGCGTGCGATTTCACTTGCTGCCTTGTGGCCTTCCAAAGCGAGTTGAACAGCATGGAGTTTAAAGTCGTTGTCGTATTTTTGTGTCACGTGGCTCACCTCGAATCGACTTATTCTTACATTCTCGATTCGCTGCGTCCACTGTTTTAACCTAACACCACCCACCACTCCCACATCCTGCTGTTTGAAGGCGAATCCTATCGATTCCGAGAGAGCCAAAGACGAGCGGCAACCCAGTTGTGACGAGGTTGTCATGCCTTCGCCAGGCACCAGACCCACTACGCCAGGGTGGTCAACTTTTCAATTAGCAAAGTGGTCAACTTTTTCGCTTGACAAACACACAAGCGGCTCCTAAACGCTTGTGCACTGGCCAAACCTCTCTACGACAATACACCAGCCTAAGTGGGGGCTCGTCCCTACTAACTTATGAGTCTTGATATTTATGTTGGGGATTTTACAACCGATGTTGACAGCGTGCATGTACGTGGCATCGAGAAAGTCACCGTACATGCGTACATCCACGCGATTGTGCTCTTGGCATCTACTCTGATGACTCGAACGAGCACTACCGAAGGGGCGTGATCTATCCACACAGCAGAAAAGGATTTTTGTGGAATAAGTTATCTTTCACGAGAAGTGTGCGTCGTTTTCGCTCGCAATGGAATCCGTCATTCTGCAAAAGGCTCAAACATATTGTGCCGGGACTTCAATCCGCATATCTGAGGATTTTGCTGTGCAGTGTCCATTTGATTCGCGTATTTCGAATGTCGGTTTTCGGGCCTATCATAGTGTTCAGAGAACATGAACGCGAGGTGATTCTATGTGGAAGAGATAAGATTATTAGGAATAGTTGGTTCTGGGAGCATGGGAGCAGGAATTGCGCATGTCGCTGCACAGCAAGGATTCGAAGTTATCGTCGTTGATAATGTTAAAGAGGCACTAGAAAAGGGGAGGAATAATATTCAATATTTGGTAAATAAAGAGATTTCTAAAGGAAAACTTTCACAAGAAGCCGCGGATTCGATGCTCTCGCGAGTTAGTTTCACGTCGCAGATAACTGAGCTGTCCCGAGTAGACTTCGTGATCGAAGCAGTTGTAGAAGATTTGGAAGTTAAACAAGAAGTTTTTGGGCAATTAGATAAGATATGTAGCCCTCAGGTCATCCTTGCAACCAATACGTCGTCGCTTTCGATCACAAGCATTGCATCGGTGACTGAAAGGCCAGACAAGGTTGTTGGGATGCATTTCTTTAATCCTCCCCAGGTTATGCGCTTGGTTGAGATTGTGCGAGGATTCAACACGAGTGACGAGACAGTCAAAGTTGCAAAAGAACTCGCGGAGAAATTCGGAAAGACAACAGTCGAGGTCAAAAAGGACACGCCAGGGTTTATTGTGAATCGCATAATGATTCCGCAATTCATCGAGGCGATTCGGCTGGTTGAAGAAGGTGTCGCAACAAAAGAGGACGTCGATACCGCAGTGAAACTTGGTTTGAATTACCCGATGGGTCCGTTTGAGTTGCAGGATTTCGCAGGAGTCGAAATCGGTCTGTATGTTATGGATGTTTTTACAATGAAACAAAGGATCCTCGGTATGCCGCTCCTCACTCGCTGCGCACGCTCGTAAGGGCGGGGCGACTCGGGCGAAAGGTTGGGAAAGGATGGTATGACTACGAGGGGGAAGGTAAGGAATGAGCTCTATCATTCAAATGACAGTTGAATCAAACTGCGCGCGAATCTCGATTCACAATCCGCCGGTTAACGCACTCAACCGTGCCGCGTTCGAAGCTCTGTACGAGTGTATCAAAGAAGCTGAAAAAGATCCGAACGTCCGTGTTGTCGTGATTGTAGGTAGTGGTAAAAAATCGTTCGTTGCAGGGATCGATGTCAAAGAAGTGGCCCAATATGACGCGCGCCAGATGGCTGAGTTCAATTGCATATCAGGTCGTGCGCTGCGAGCAATCGAGCAGTGTACAAAGCCTGTAGTGTGTGTTGTCAGTGGCATTGCATACGGTGCTGGGTTTGAACTAGCTCTTGCGTGCGATTTTCGACTTGCCGCCCAAAACGCTGTATTTGCGCTTCCCGAGCTCAGTCTCGGAATCATTCCAGGAGGGGGAGGGACTCAGCGACTCACGCGGTGTGTTGGCCCGGCGAAGGCAAAAGAAATCGTCATGCTTGGTCGCCCTTTGCCGGCCGAGGAAGCGAAAGCCCTTGGAGTCGCCTGCGATGTTGTAGAACCAGAAAAACTCGAGGAGGCGACGACAAACCTTGTGAATGAGCTCATTCAGCGACCGCTTATTGCATTGGCCGAAGCCAAACTAGCGATCGCGAATGCGCTCGACGTTCCCATCGAGGCGGGGTTGTCTCTGGAACAACGAGCTTTCATGACGGCGTTTCAAAGTCGAGACGGTCAGGAGGGCATTCGGGCTTTTGTTGAAAAGCGCAAACCTGTCTTCTCGAATGTATGAATTTATGAAGCTTTTGGTGATGAATTTTATCTCTTCATAAAATAAATCAAGGGGGGATGGATCATGGCCAAAGAATATTACTTGGTTGGAGCTGCGAGAACGCCATTTGGGAAGTTTAACGGTTCGCTCAAAGACGTCTCAGCTGTAGATTTGGCCGTGATCGCATCGAAGGCCGCGCTAGATCGTGCTCGAGTTCCGGTTGAAGAAGTAGACAATGTTGTCTTTGGAAATGTTCATCAATCGAGCGATAAAGAAGGTATCCTGATGGCTCGCCATGTCGGTTTGAAGACGGGAACGCGCATTGAGTGCCCTGCCCTCACTGTAAACCGCGTGTGTGGCTCCGGGATGCAGGCTGTCGTGTCGGCTGCGCTATCCATCGCGTATGGGGAGTCTGAGGTCGCTTTAGTCGGCGGAGCCGAGAACATGAGTCAAGTTCCGTTCGCCATTCGGGGTGCTCGCACGGGGCTTGGTCTCGGGCAAGGCAAGTTAGAAGACATGCTGTGGGAAGCGCTGATGGATTCGTTCTGCGGCTATACGATGGCCGGAACTGCTGAGAACGTTGGCCGCAAATACGGACTGAGGCGTGAAGAAGTCGACGAATTCGCTGCACTGAGTCATACGAGAGCGCTTCACGCGATCGAAGCGGGGTACTTCGACGAAGAGATCGTGCCGGTGGAAGTGCAGGCGCCCAAGCAGTCGTTTGTCGTCAAAACGGACGAAATTCCGCGTCCCACGACACTGGAGACCTTGGCCAAGTTGCCTCCGAGGTTTATTGAAAACGGCTTGGTGACGGCTGGAAATGCGAGCGCGCTGAGCGACGGAGCCGCGGCAGGTGTCCTCGTGTCGGGCGACTATGCTGAGCGGCACAACCTAAATCCCATCGGCAGGCTGGTGTCGTGGGCCGTGGTCGGCGTCGAACCCAGCCTCATGGGCTTAGGCCCTGTGGCGGCGATCCGGGCTGCTTTCGAGCGGGCAGGGATGACGCTTGGCCAAATGGACCTCATCGAGATCAACGAAGCGTTCGCCGCTCAATTTCTGGGGTGTCAGCGCGAGTTGGGGTTTGATATCAGCATAGCGAATGTCAATGGGGGGCCATTGCCTTAGGGCATCCGCTCGGCGCGAGTGGCATGCGGCTTATCCTGACGATGCTCACGGAGTTGAAGCGCCGAGGAAAGAAGTATGGAGTGGCTTCACTGTGTATTGGGGGAGGTCAGGGCATTGCTACCGTTTGGGAAGCCATATGAGGAGCGCGTGCTATCGTCCGACCAGACAGAACAGACCCTGTTTGACGGCTTAATCGCCGCCCGCAACCGAAACCCTTATAAAACGGCTTTGGTGCAGGTGGAAAGGGGCATTCGCCTGTCCTACGAAAACCTTTACGAGCAAGTGACGGCACTGGCGTCTGGGTTGTCGCAGTTGGGGCTGAAGAAAGGAGATCGCGTAGTCGTATGCATGCCCAATTGGCCCGAATTCGTCATTTCCCTTTATGCCATGTCAATGTTGGGTCTCATTCTTGTTCCTGCCAATCCGCGGTTGCGCAGACATGAAATCGAATTCATTGTCCAGAACTCAGGGGCCAAGGCAGCCTTGGTCGCACACAGCGATACGAAGGATGCTCTCTCCCATTACGAGCTGTTCCTTGAGTGCCAAGCCCATGTCCCGGGGTTAGAGCACGTCGTGGCGGTGTCCCCCGGTGACCGAAGCGCGCTCGAAAAGGGCGTGTCATTTGCCCACCTCCTTGAAATGGGACGGAAACACAGGATTGCTTCAGCGATAAACGTGAAACCTGCGGACGTCGCGGCCATCGTGTATACATCTGGGACTACAGGTGTTCCGAAAGGGGCGATGTTAACCCACCAAAGCTTGCTGTTCTCAGCGAACAGAATGAACGCAGCTCTGGAGAACAGCGACAGGGACGTCGTGCTCGTCGTGGTCCCCGCTTGTCATATCTTCGGGCTCTCGGTCACCCTGATGGGCGTGCTGATGGGTTCAACGGTCGTCTTCATGGAGCAGTTTCATCCGGAAGACGTGTTCAAAGTCGTCGAACGGGAGAAAGTGACGGTCCACCACGGCGTGTCGACGATGTTCGTCCTCGAGCTCAATCATCCGAACCGAAAGCATTATGACCTGTCATCACTTCGCACGGGGATCGTCGCGGCAGCGCCTTGTCCCTACGAGATCGTCCAACGCATACGCTCGGAACTCGGCCTCAACCCGATTTTGTCCTATGGCATGACCGAGTGCTCGCCCGCGCTCACAGCGACGCACTTTGAGAACGAGCCGTGGGTGTACGCGACGGTGGGTAGGCCGTTGCCGGGCGTCGCATTAGCAGTCGTCGATGAAAACGGAAATTTCTTGCCGCCGGATCACGTCGGCGAGCTCGTCGCCAACTCCCCTGGCCTAATGTTGGGCTACTATAACAACGAGGAAGCGACCAAGGCCGCAATCGACGAGCGGGGATGGTTTCACACAGGGGATTTGGCGTCTATCAATGAGGCAGGTTACGTGACCATTGTGGGACGCATCAAAGAGATGATCAACCGCGGTGGATTAAAAATCTACCCCAAGGAAGTGGAGGAGCTCCTTTATCAACTGCCTGCAGTGCAAGAGGCGGCGGTGGTAGGCGTTCCTGATCCGGTCCTAGGCGAGCGTTCGTGCGCTTGCGTCACGCTCAAGCCGGGTCACACGTTGACCGAGGAAGAGATTCGGGAATATTGCCGCCAGAATCTAGCCGACTTCAAGGTGCCAGATTTCATTGAGATCCTAGATGAAATGCCATTAAATAGCAGCGGAAAGATTTATAAGCTCGAATTGGCCAAGCAAATGCGTGAAAAGCATCCCCCGGTGTATTACGGGCGCGTTGAAAACTCGACTCAGTGAATCCGTTTTCACTAAATCATCCAACTCTTTTGCCGATAATCTCAGCTAGTTTGGTGTACGAGGAGGCGATGTAAGACGAAAGCGAGTTCCTTCGCCTAAACGACATTTTTCTTCTGTTTGGTGATGGAGTCAAACGGGACGAATGGGGCGTGAGCTTGGTGAAATGGAGTTGTACCGCAGTGGTGTAAAATGCTCACGATTACACCGTTTCTATGTAAAATTTGGAGGGATGAGTCGTGGAATCCAGGGACCGCTTTCGGTGGCGGACTTATGAGAATTTCATTGTCGTTATCATGTTTTTCACCTACGGTCTCGTCATGATGGATCGGCTAAGCATCACCTACTTGTTCCCCTTTATTGCGCCCACACTTAAATTGAATGAAGCCCAGATAGGTATGTCGGTATCCATCCTGTCCATCTGCTGGGCCATTTCTAGTTGGTTGTTTTCAAGTTGGTCCGATCTTATCAACGCAAAAAAACGGTTTCTGGTTATTGCTATCCTCATCTTCTCGCTTGCATCCTTCTCGACAGGATTGGCCACGACGTTTGGGCTTTTGCTGTTCGCGCGAGGTCTTATGGGGGCTGCAGAAGGCCCAGTGGTGACGATCGCGCAGACGTCCGTCGTCGCAGAATCGACGCCGCATCGCATGGGATTCAACATTGGTTTTGTGCAAAGTTCCACTGCTCTGCTGGGGACCGTTGTGGCGCCTCTGCTGGTCGTTGCCATTGCTCAACATGCGGGTTGGCATAATGCGTTTTACATCCTCACCATACCGGGTTTAATCGTCGCGTTCATCCTTATGAAGTTCATGCGCGAGCCTAAGCTCATCCATCAAAGTGAGACGGAGGCCCATGTGCGTCCAAACCCTGGTGACTACAAGGTCGTCTTCAAACACCGCAATGTGTGGTTATGCATGGTGATTTCGATCGGGTTCATGAGTTGGCTGTTCGCCTTTACAACCTTCGCGCCAACGTTTTTGACCTCGATCGACAAATTCTCTCCGTCTCAGGCGTCGTTGATCATGAGTGCCATGGGGCTTGGGAGTTTTGTCTGGGGACTTATCGGACCGTACTTGTCAGACCGAATCGGCAGGAAGCCTGTGATTATTTCCTTTGGTCTCGCTGCGACCATCCCGCCGATTCTGATTGCGCTGCTACACGTCAACGTGGGTACGTTCATGATCCTAGCGCTACTGTCGGCCCTGGCACAGGGATATGCGCCAATCTTCTTATCAGTCATCCCGGGTGAGTCGGTGCCGCGTGCGTTTGTCGCGACCGCCATGTCGCTTATCATCCTTGTGGGTGAATTATGCGGTGGCACGATTGTCCCCACGGTTGCAGGCGCCTTGGCGGACGCAGTGAGTCCAACGGCCCCGCTTTGGATGGCTGCTGCAGGCTCGTTCTTAGTGTTCTTGGTTTCCTTCGGACTGAAAGAGACTGCGCCAGTGATTCTGAAGAGGCGAGGAATCGCTGTCGAAATGGAGACGGTCCGAGTTATTCACCAGTAAGGAGGACGTGCGTTGTGCATGAAATGAGGATGCGCGTTCAGTGGGGGGAAACGGATGCCGCGGGCATCGTGTTCTATCCAAACTATTTCAGATGGTTTGATACGGCGACACACGAATACTTTCGCATGATTGGTCTGTCGATTCGGGAGTTACAAAAAAAGGGGGTGATTACGCCTATCCTTAGTGCTTCTTGTGAGTTTGAGAATCCGCTTTACTACGATGACGAGATTGTCATCACTTCTGAGATCACAGAAGTGCGTAACAAAACCATTCGGATCGACCACACAGTGCGGCGCGCCGGCATCGTTACGGGGCGAGGACATGAGTGGCGTGGTTGGGTGGTGGAGCAAGGTGGCAAGCTGCAGGCGATTCCGATACCCGATGACGTGCTAGAAAGGCTTCGGTCGGCTCGCGTTTCATAAGTCCTCTTCTGGGGGGATGGATATGCAATCGTTGGACGAACGTTTTCGTGTTTACTATGAACGGCTTAAGGAGAAACACTTGGGTCCTTTGTGGAATTCGATTGGAAGCATCATGACGAAGGAGCCGAAACCTAAATCGATCCCCTATTTATGGAAGTGGAAAGACGTTGCTCCCTTTGTTAAAGAAGCGGGAGAACTTGTGACATTGGACCGCGGTGGGGAACGCCGGGTCGTGTTCTTTAGGAATCCCGGCGTTGCTGACCTGGAGCCGTGGGGCTGGGGGGCTGCAACTGACACGTTGTACGCTGGGATCCAGTTACTTCTGCCCGGGGAAAAGGCGCCGTCTCATAGGCATAATCAATCGGCGATTCGATTTATCATCCAAGGGTCTGGTGCGTTCACCATCGTCGAAGGTGAGCGAATCGCGATGGAGGCAGGGGATTTTCTAATTACGCCCGCAGGGCTTTGGCACGATCACGTGCATGAGGGCGACGAGCCGATGATCTGGCTAGATTGTCTTGATATACCCCTTCTCTACAAATTGGGCGTAATGTTTTTTGAAAATTTTCCTGAATTCAATCAGCCTGTAACGTTTCCAGACAACTACGCTCTTCTAAGGTATTCTGCTCCTGGACTTCGTCCGATTCAAGACCGTAACAACCTCGTAGCGCCACAGACAGTATTCAAGTGGTCATTCACAAAGCAAGCTCTGGAACGGTTGGGCCAATTAGAACCCGATCCTTACGATGCGTATGCGATGGAATACATTAACCCTGTCACGGGGGAGGCGGCTGGCCAAACAATCGGTGCAATGATGCAAATGCTTCCTCCTGGACATCACACGCGTGCACACCGGCATGTACACAGCGCTATTTACCATGTCTTTGAAGGCAGTGGTTACACCGTCATCGAGGGAGTTCGGTTTGCTTGGGAGAAAGGAGATACCTTTGTAATCCCGAACTGGGCGTGGCATGAGCACGTCAACACGGGATCGCGAAGTGCCTATCTGTTTTCTACCAATGACCGCCCCGTCATGGAACGACTGAGACTTGAGCGGTGGGAGGAATATCCGAACGGCCATCAAGTTGTCACGGCCGAGTTCCAATAAGGAATAGAACGGAGAGATCGTTGTGCGCATTGTGACATTTCATGCAAACGGCGACGTGCGACTAGGATTGGAACTAGGGGACGTGTTTATCGATGCCAACCGGGCGTGCGCCTGCATGTTAAAAATGCAAGGGGATCCTGCCCCAGAACGATTGGCAAACGCGTTGCTCCCTTCAGATCCACTCTCCTTTTTGCAAGCGGGGGCGCGTGCGATGGACGAAGCTCGAAGGGTACTCGCTTTTGTAACAAACCACAGGGAAGAGTTGAAAGATTGCTTGGTACCAGCTTCATCGGTTAAACGACTTGCGCCTGTCCCGCGCCCGGGAAAAATCATCTGCGTAGGTCGAAACTACTATGACCATGTCTCTGAGATGAAGCGTGATCTGCCACGAATCCCTGTAATTTTCGCAAAGCTACAAAACACTGTGTGTGCGCACGGAGATGTGATTCCATTTCCGCGAGTCTCGGACCAGCTAGACTACGAGGCGGAATTGGCCGTGATCATTGGGAAACGTGGCCGAGACATTTCGCAAGAGAAAGCATTGGAATATATAGCGGGTTATACCGCATATAACGACATCACGGTGCGGGACTGGCAACAAAGGACGTCCCAATGGTTGCAGGGAAAGTCGTTTGATAAGACGGGGCCGATGGGGCCAGCATTGGTGACGGTTGAGGACATTCCGGATCCGCAGAACTTATCGATCCGGTTGTGGCTCAATGGCGAACTCCGGCAAGACGACACCACACGAAACATGATCTTTAGTGTTGCCCAATTAATCTCCTTTATCTCACAGGTGATGACGCTCGAACCTGGAGATGTAATTGCGACTGGTACTCCTGGGGGCGTTGGTGTAGCGATGGATCCCAAGGGGTTTATGAAAGTCGGGGATGTGGTACGCGTGGAAATCGAACGAATTGGAGTTCTGGAAAATTGCATCGGTGAAGCGTGAGAGTATGTGCTGCAAAAAGGGGGACTGTCTCGTTGGAAAGCGTTGCGTTCATTCGAAATCGCGTCCTTCAGTTGCACGAAGAGCTGGAAAGAGCAGTGGAAGATATCAGTTCAGAGGCATTGCACTGGAAACCGAGTGAAAACGCCTGGTCGGTCGCGCAAGTGCTTGCCCACGTGTCTGAGTTCGAGCATTTCTTCAGCAGTGACGTGTTGAATTTGAAAGCAAACCCTGGTGCCCGTTTCGGGCGCACTGTAGACCATCCGGAACGGCTCCGAGCTGTCGCGCTCTCGAGGGACGAGGCGTTGGAAGATCTGCTTGAGGGCGTCCGACGCGGAAAGCAGGAAGTGTTGTCGATGTTAGGCGCACTGCGAGATGACGATCTGGAGATCGAAGGTGACAACCCTAAGTTCGGAAGGCGAACGATAGCGTGGGTGATTGATCACTTCATTATAGAGCACCTTGAGAAACATATAGGGCAAATTCGGCGTACGTACGCAGCCTTCTGTAACAACAATTGATGTTTAAGGTGCAAGACAGGGGGGGATTATCGTGACATACTTTGGGGAAGACCGCTCCAAACCCGTGTTGGTTGTAGGCGCAGGGCCGGTGGGATTGACCGCGGCTCTGGCTTTGCGCCGGTATAACATTCCCGTCGTTGTCTTAGAAGCAGAGCCGCAAGGGCGATTACGCCCTGGAAGCCGTGCGATCTTTATTCACCGTGCCACGTTGCAACTGTTGGAAGCCGTGTACACAGGGCTCGGGTTTACGTTGGCGAGGCACGGCCTTGTGTGGCCCGTTAAACGGACCTTTTTCCGAGGAAGGGAAGTGTACGTGAGGCGGTATCCTCCGGTCGATCCAAGTCAACTGCCTCCGTTCACCAGCCTGCCTCAGGTCGAGATCGAGCGTTACCTGTATGAGGCTTGCCTGCAAGCTGGGGTCGAATTCGCCTGGTCTCAGCGCGTGGAGGATGTTGAGGTCAAGGCGGATGGCGTGCGGCTCTCTGCGTCTTCGGGAGTCACGTGGGAGGCACCCTACGTCGTGGCGGCGGACGGCGCCCGTTCCGACGTGCGCCGAGCGGTCGGCATTCGCATGGAGGGATCACGCTCGGCGAATGCGTTTGTCGTTGTCGACGTGCAAGAGGATTTAGATCATCCGCTGCCTCTGGAGCGTGTGTTTCACTATCAGCATCCGGCTGTAGATGGCCGAAATGTGCTCTTCGTTCCATTTTCCGGAGGGTGGCGGATCGACCTCCAACTATTCGAGGATGACAATGAAGAAGCGTTTAGCGGAGTAGATGGCGTGCGGTCATGGTTGCCGCGAGTCATGGATAAAAAATATGCTGATAGAATTACTTGGGTATCAACGTATCAGTTCCTACAAGTAGTCGCAGCGTCATTTACGGACGAGGTACGCAGGGTTTTACTCGTAGGAGAAGCTGCCCATTTGTTCGCTCCCTTTGGAGCTCGAGGCTTGAATTCCGGCGTTGCAGACGCTGTTTCTGCAGCGAGGGCGATTGCTCGTGCACTTGAAACCGCATCGGCAAGCGAAGCGCGACGGGCGGTGGAGGAATTCGCCGAAGAAAGGCGCCGTGCGGCGCTGTACAACCGAAACGCGGCTGGGATCGCGTTGGAGCACTTACAGGGCACGTCCATAGGGATGCGGATGAAACGTTACGCGGGGGCCGTCCTTTCGCCGATTTGGCAAGAGTTCGGAAGGTGGCTCGATGAAGGACCCTATGGTCCGAAATCTGGACCGCCGGGGTTGGACACGAAGTATTGAAGAACGCGGAGGTGATTGCGTGTGAATTTGCCGCCTTTCATCGAGTTTTTCTCCAAGTTGCGTCCAGATCACATTGAAAAAGTGTACGACGGCTTGTCGTTCTACATCGCGCCGCAGCCGTCCGACGGGCCGGTCGACGTCGAGACAGCGAATCAGCTTCGGGCTGTGGTCTGCGACAGTGTGGCGGTGATAGCACTCTACCTGCTTGGTGAATATCACGAGTGGCTGGCTGGTCAACTTTCCGCATCCAATCCGTGTCAAACGACAAAAGAATGACAGAACGATCACTCATGCGAAAACCTAACCTTATTATCCCTCCATTCTTCGCAGCCATTGGAGGGGTGAATGGCCGAAGGACAGAGGGGAGGAGCGAAGCGGCTTCCCCTCTTCGGGCCTGTGGAGTGGTGGGCAACCCGCAGGGTTGTCCATCCAATCCACAGGCCATCTCACTCGGAGGAAGCGGTGGCTCTGGCTTCATCGGCAACCTTCTGCGAGAGCTCTGAAAAAGTGGGGAATTTCGCGGGATCAGGGGAGCCAATCAGAAATCCGTGTGGTCGGATACCTGTGGTTGAAGGCTGAATGAGTGGGGCTGGTTCGTATTTCCGTCGATTTGTTCCGTTGACCATCCTTAGCACATTACGAAGCAGGGACGGGTTTCGATGCTCGACCCTGGATCAGGTTGACGATCCGTTTCACGTTCACAACCAAAAAACGTGAGATACACTTGGATGGCTACACGCCACTTGCCGCGGTAGCGTGCGCGTCCCAGGCCATGCCATTGTTTCAACTCGCCAAATGTGCGTTCGATGGCCTTCCGGTCGTGCAATGCTCGCCGTAAACTTCGCTGGCTCTGAAGTGACTCCCGAACCCGGTCGCTGAGATACACTCGCTTCCGGGTTTCCTTCTTTCCCAGACACGCGGTTTTCAATGGGCAGTTTTGGCAATCGGTTTGCGAAAAGTAGTACAGAAACCCGCCTTTGAAAGGCGTTTTTCCGCTCGTCTCCTTCCGTCCTGGGCACACAAAGGTGTCTTTCCGAGGCCCGACTTCGACACTTGGTAGTCATACAAAGTCCCACGAACCCATGGCCGACGCGGGTTCGTGGGACCTGTGGATAACTCGCGTAGTGTCTACAGCCCTCTTGCTCGAGGTTCTACCTTCAGGATCCTCGGTGGTTCCTTGATCCTCAAGGCTCGCAGGATCTCCCGCTGCGCCTCTGTCGTCTCTGTCCGCTGCACGACAATCCCTTCCAGCGTGCTCTTCGTCACCCGGTGCATCGCTTGCATGTGAGAGCGGATGTCTGACCATGTCCGCCCAGTTTGGACCTCCGCGATGCGCACCAACAACAAGGCCAGCCAGCAAAGCAGCACATGCGACCGAATGCGCTCGTCCTTCCGGTGATACATGGGACGGATGTCCAACGTCGTCTTCAGGGTACGAAACGCTGACTCCACCATCAAAAGCTGCTTGTATCCCAGCGCCACATCGTCCACGGACAGCGTGTCATCTGAGGTGCGGATCAGGTACTTCCCGTCCAGATGAGCCGCTTGCCGCACAGCCTCCGGGTCAATCCGCAGGTTTCCCCATCGGTCCTGTTTCAGATAGCGCTTGAACGTTGGATGGCTCGCAAGCCGACAGTGGGCCTTCGTGTGCGCTTCGCCCTGAAGCTCTTTGAGGCGTTCCAACTCCATCCGAAGCTCGCGCAACATCGCCTCTCGGCGCGCCGCATCGCGTTTGGCTTCCTCGGGATTGAACGCCAACACGTAACGGACCCGGGCCTCTCCGTCTCCCACCACGACCTCCTTCACTTTCAAGTTGGGGCGAACCTCACGAAAACGTCCAGGGTGCGCCAACGCCGCTTCCACCGCTGGTTTCCCGGAGGTCATCTTCTCCCCAGCGATGTAGTGACCCCCGGCGCGTTGCAGGATCCGCAAATTGCTCTCTGAGACGAAACCTCGATCCACGACCGTGATCACGCGACCAAGCCGCCAACCGATGAGGTCCTGTTTGACCTCCTCGACCACGCTCATGTCCGCTGTGTTGCCAGGCCACGTCCAGCAGCGCACGGGGATGCCCTCCCGCGTCACCGCAAGCCCGATCACCACCTGAGGCAAATCGGGCCGATGGTCTTTGGAATACCCCTTGCGTCGCAGGCCGTCGTCAGACTCGTCCTCCGTCTCGAAGTACGTGGAGGTCGTGTCAAAGAACAGAAGGTCCACGTCCAGGTTCAAGAGATCACTCACTCGCCGGAAGACCTCGTACTGCAGGTCTTCCGCCACATCCAGGAGAAAGTCCATAGCCCGATATGCCTGCCACACGTCCAACTCGGTCATCCCAGGGAGAGCCACTTCACGGTCGACCCATTCTTCCATGGCCAGCTTGCTGCTTGGCGCCAACGCGCGATTGGCGACCATGGCGAAGATGACACGCTCGACAGCCGCCTTAAACTTCCGGTCGGCAAGCCGCTCTCGCAGGACCTCATCCAATCCAAGCTGTCGCCACAGCTCGTCTAGCAGATACGCCCCTCCCATGGGACGGCTGTCCAGCAGCGTGGTTTGGATGCCCTCCGACTGACCACGTCCGGCGGTAAACTCGTCGCCAACGAAGCGATGGATGCTCTGGGCAAGGCGCCGGAGGGCCTCGAGGTCGATTTCGTCTTCGCGGCCGAAGGTGTAGAGGACCTTGGCCTTGGGCTGGCCGGTGTTGGGATCGCGATAGTTATGGGCCAACTGCACGTAACCGGTGACAGAACCGTTCTTGTTTTTTCGGCGAATGACTCGGATATACATGCCCACATGATACGGCATGTACTACGAACTTGTAAACGACAAAATAAGTTATCCACAACCAAACGCATGCCTACAAAAATACAAATGAAAACACGGCGGATGCCTGTGGATAAGTCCGACAAGCCGCGCCGCAATAGAATCCCACATCCATCCATGAGTCTACGTGCTATGTCCAACTGTCGAAGTCGGGATCACGGCGTGGTCGTGATACAGGCGAATGATCACAGCCGGGTCATCCGGCAGTGAGGTCCAGTAGGCGCTGACCTCAATGTCCGGTACCAATAAGATTTGGCCGTCGGCCGTCGTGGTCCGTTCGATAACTTCGAACACCATGCGAACCGGTTCGGATACACCCTTGACGGGACACATCAGCGAACCGTGGTGTTAAGTCAAGTTTGTGGACACCCCAAAACCGAGAATGTTGTTCAATGTGCACGGATCGGCGTCGATATTGGCGGTCAGGGCTTGACATGGAGCCTCTGCGGGCATGACTTCGCGTTTTGTGCAGCCGAGCGACGCTCGCCCTCGTAAAGCCTGCCAGGCTATCATGCCCGCTTCTCCACATCAAGCCCTTTGATGTTAGGATCAAACTGTGGACAGGGCGAATCGAGAATGTAAAAATAAGTTGAATTCGAGGTGAGCCCTTGTGACACAGAAGTACGACAAAGAATTTAAACTGCACGCAGTAGAGTTGGCGCTCGAGAGTGACAGACCGGCGAGCGAAGTGGCTCGTGATCTCGGGATTTCCCCGAAGAGCTTGTATGGGTGGATCGCCAAGTATCGTGAGGATCCCGATCACCGTGAGCGTCAAATAGTCCGCACCTAGCGCCAGGCCCTCTCCTGCGAGACGATCCCCCCAGAGCCGTATATGGGAGGGATCCATTTGACAAAAGCAGAGTTGGAGGAACTTCGCGAGCTTTGGCGTGCCCGCGTGGCGGACTTTCGGGCCAGCGGATTGACAGGCGCAGCGTGGTGTGCTGCGCATCAGGTCAAGGAACACCAGCTGTGGTATTGGGTCGGCAAGTTTAAGGCGGACACCAACCACAGCGGCCGTCAACGTGATCATGCTGAGCCGCGTTTCATCCCGGTGCGTGTGGAGAAATCCGCGCCTGAAGTGACGGACAAGCCGCTGTCCGTGCGCGTGGGCCCTGCTGTCATCGAGGTCACGCCCGGTTACGATACTGAACTGCTGCGCGATGTGGTGCGCACCTTGGCCTCGCTATGCTGAACATCGGTGCTGGACCGGGAGAGTTGCGCGTGTACCTGGCTTGCGGCAGCACAGACATGCGCAAGTCCATCGACGGATTGGCGGCTCTGGTGCAGGAGTCGTTTCACCTGGACCCGTTTTCTCCCGCGGTGTTCGTGTTCTGTAACCGGGGGCGGGACAAACTGAAGCTGCTGTACTGGGAGCACAACGGCTTCTGGCTGTATTATCGGCGGCTGGAGCGGGGCCGGTTTCAATGGCCGGACACAAGCGACGGCAAGACCCTCGTCATCAGCCACCGGGAGCTGAACTGGCTGTTGGACGGACTGCCATGGAACCAACCGAAAGCACACCGAAGGGTTACCGCGAAAAAAGTGGTGTGAGGCCGGTAAACACAGAAGTATCTGTCAAGGGATTTCGACGACCGTGTCGAAGTCCTTTTGCATGATGAACCCAACAGCGACCCCGAACCAACTGGAAACCCTGCAGGCGCGCTGCGAAGCACAAGAGAAGGAAATCGCGGAGCTGAAAAAGCAGGTCAAGTTGCTGCTGGAACAGCTTCGTCTGGCCCGCCATCGGCAATTCGGGAAATCCAGCGAACGCATAACGGACGACCAGATACGCTTGGACCTGATATTCAACGAGGCGGAGGCGGAGGCGCAGCCAGAGGCAGAGGAACCCACCTTCGAAACGGTGACGTACCAGCGGCGCAAGAAGCAGCCAGGGCAGCGGGACGCCATGCTGGCAGACCTTCCGGTGGAGCGGATTGAATACCGTCTGCCGGAGGAAGAACGGATCTGTCCGTGCTGCGGCGAGGTCATGGACGAGGCAGGTGTCGAGATCCGTCGCGAGCTCATCCACATCCCGGCACAGACGAAGGTGCGCGAACATGTCCAGCAACAATACGCATGCCGGATGTGTGACAAGCATCGGACCGAAACGCCCATGGTCAAGGCGCAAATGCCCAAGCCCCCGATACCGGGCAGCCTGGCGTCCGCTTCGATGCTGGCGTACGTGATCGACAAGAAATACGTGGATGGCTTGCCGCTGTACCGCCTGGAGGAGCAGTTTGCCCGGCAAGGCCTGCGGTTGACCCGGCAGACCCTGGCGAACTGGGTGGTGTTGGGGACGACGCGGTGGCTCGAATGGATATACAACCGGCTGCATGAGGAGTTGCTCAAGCGCCGGTACCTCCATGCGGACGAGACGACACTGCAGGTGCTGCATGAGCCGGGGAGACCTGCCGAGGCGACATCGTACATGTGGCTGTACCGAAGCGGTCAGGATGGGCCACCGATTGTTCTGTTTGACTATCAGGAGACTCGTTCGAAGGAGCACCCGAAGCGATTTCTCAAGGGATTCAAGGGTTATCTGCACGTGGACGGGTACAGCGGGTACAACGAGATTCCGGATGTGAAGCTGGTTGGATGTTGGGCACACGCCAGACGCAAGTTTCACGAGGCGCATACCGCGCTGCCGGCAGAGGAGCGAAAGAAACCGACAGCGGCCAGGATAGGATTGGAATACTGCAACCGGTTGTTCAAGATTGAACGCGCCCTGAAAGACGCGCCGCCAGAAGAACGTCACGCAAAGCGGCAGAGATTAAGCCGACCGGTGCTGGACGAGTTTTTGACGTGGCTTCAGGAGCAGGGTGAACAGGTACTGCCCAAGAGCGCCTTGGGGCAGGCGGTTTCGTATTGCCTCAACCAATGGCCGAAGCTCACGGCGTTTCTGGAGGACGGGCATCTGGAGTTGGACAACAATCGGAGCGAACGATCGATCAAGCGGTTTGTGATTGGCCGGAAGAATTTCCTGTTCGCGAACACGCCACGGGGCGCGCGGGCGAGCGCCATCGCGTACAGCCTAGTGGAGACGGCCAAGGAGAACGGACTGGATCCATACTTGTACCTGGAATACCTGTTCGAACGGCTACCCAACATCCGAACTGACGACCCGACGATGGACGACTTGCTGCCGTGGTCGGAGCGTCTGCCAGAGCGAATCCGCAGACGGACGAAAAAAGCATAGCATGCGAAACTGCCCCGCTGGTTCCCCGGCGGGGTTGTTCGTCATGCATGAGTTTGATGCAGCCGTGGTCGGAATGCAAGGTGGGCGGGATTTGACGTTCACACCTCAAGCTGTAGTGTAAACGTCAACCGAACTACACCTTGACTCATGTGTCAGGCGTGGGGCTGAGCATCCGCCCGGCTCCGCATGGGTGCTCAAGGACTCGTCCTTCCATACGAAAGGCCCGCCGTCGCCGGCAGGGCCTTCGCTGATGAATTTGAAATTTCACCTCTTCACTCGAATCCCTTCCGGAAGCCCTTCTGACCAGGGCAACAATGCCTCGAACGCCGCTTCATCCTTGATGTCCATATTCGGCATCCGTTCAAAGAGATACGTGAGATACGCGGTCGGATTCAGTCCGTTTTCCTTCGACGTCTCCACGATGCTGTATGTCACAGCACTGGCTCGCGCTCCACGCGGCGTATTGGCAAAAAGCCAGTTCTTCCGTCCGATCACAAACGGCTTCAATGACCGCTCGCATCGGTTGTTGTCGATCTCCAAATGCCCATCTTCGACGTACCGAATCAGCTTGGGCCACTGCTTCAGGCCATAGCTCACCGCTCGTCCTAACGCGCTTTTCGGCAACACCTGCTGTTCCTGCTTTTCAAGCCATGCCAAAAACGCGTCCAGGATGGGCTTACTTTTGGCCATCCGCACACGTTGCCGCTCTTCGGCGCTTGCGTTCTTCAGCTTCTTCTCCACCGCATACAGCGCGTTGCAGAAGGACAGTCCTTCTTCCGCCGCCGTCTTGCCCTTTCGCTCCTTGGGAGGCACTGCCTTGAGGGCTTCGTCAAATTTCCGCCGCGCATGTGCCCAACATCCGACAAGGGTGACATCCGGTAAGCCCTCATATCCCGCGTATCCATCCACGTGCAGATACCCTTGAAACCCTGCCAAGAACCGCCGCGGATGGTCCGCACTTCGCGTTTCCTGGTAATCGTACAGGACAATGGGCGGTCCATTCATACTGCTGCGATATACCCACATGTACGACTGGGTCTGCGCTGCGCGCCCGGCTTCATGTAACACTTGCAGGGTCGTTTCGTCCGCATGTAGATAGCGCTGAGCCAAGAGCACTTGGCGCAATTTCGCATAGAGCGGCTCTAACCATGTCTCCGCCGCGTGCACCACCCAATTCGCCAGCGTCTGGCGGGACAGCGGATACCCGTGCCGCGCAAACTGTTGCTCTTGCCGATACAGCGGCATCCCGTCGACAAATTTCTTCGTCATCACATAGGCGACCGCTTCCGGCGTCGCGAGACTTTTCGCCTGCACCGGCTTCGGCATCGGCGCGCGCACTACGGGGGTCTCCACGTCTTGCGCTTCACAGTGCCGGCAGGCGTACACGTACCGCACGTACTCGACTTTTTTCATCTGCGCCGGGATGATTTTCACGCGCCGCGTGACCTCACGGCTCATCTCGTGAAGCTCACCCGCACATTTCGGGCAGACTCGCTCGTCATCTGACAGTCGGTATTCGACGACCTCGTCTGCTTCGCCCTGATACAGCCAGGCGTCACGCTCCCGCGCCGCACGAGGCTTCCGGCGCTTATACGTGATGGTCTCCGTCTCCACGCCTTCTGACGTCGCGTCCGTATCGCTTTCCTCGGTCTCCTCAGAAGCTGTGGCGTCCGCCTCGACTTCGGCTTCGTTGAACAGCGAGAGCTGGACGCTGTCCGACTCAGCCTGGGTCTTGCGGCGCTTTTCACTGGAAGGCCCAAACAGACGATGACGGAGCAGATGGATCTGCTCCTCCAAGTAGGCCACCTGTTGGCGCAATTGCTCCTTTTCCCGCTGAAGGGCCTCGTATTCTTGTTCGGTCATGGTGATGGTGCCGTTCTCGTGCGTCATGCCCTAAGCATTCGACAACGTGGATCCGATTCCTCCTTGTCCCGTTCAAATCGCAGAACGGGCAGGCACAGCTCGATGCGCTTTGGGCTGCTCGAGTGGAAGGCCATCCAGGAGCCAGTTCAGCTCTCGCCGTGTAATCACCATGGTCTTGGCATCGCCAGTCTCTGGCCAATCGAATCGACCGCGCTCTAAGCGCCGATAGTACAGCCAAAAGCCGTTGTGCGACCAGTGCAGGATTTTGAGTTTGTCCCGTTGCCGATTGCAGAAGACAAACAGGCATGGCGAAAACGGATCGAGTTGAAACGACGCCTGAACGAGTGCGGCAAGTCCGTCAATGGATTTGCGCATGTCCGTGGCGCCGCAGGCGAGATACACGCGGTGATCCGAAATCCAGTCGAAGGCTAGCAAACGTGCATCACGAGCCGAATGAGCTCAGCAAGTGTCGAGGCGTCGTAGCCGGGACGGACGTCAATCTCGACCGAACCAATGCGCAGGGTCAGGGGCGAACGGCTTACATCCGAAGGTGATGAGGCTGTCACGACCGATACGAACGTCGCGTCATGCGTGCCAGGTGCGGTTTCGTTTCGTAGTCGGCGAAGCCAGTACCAGAACTGATGGGGTTTCAGACCGTGCTCAGCGCAAAACTGACTGGCGGACTGGCCGCTGTCGTAGAAGGCAGCGATACGTTCACGCCAAAGTTCACGACGCTCCTGGTGAGATATGTGCTCTCGCATACAAGAACCCTCCCGATGCTTGATGAGCCCATTTTCAAGCAGCAGGAGGGCAAACACCATGTGGGTTTGGTTTGACGCTTACGATCCACCTGTTCGTCGTGAATTACCACTGGCGTATGGTCGGCACTGAGCCGTACGTCCAGTTCCAGAGCTCCACCCATCACCGCGGAAGTCATGAGGCGGCTGGGCATACCGCAGCCAAGCAAAATGATTCAACTCACCACGACAAGCTAAGGCGCCGT
This sequence comes from Alicyclobacillus acidocaldarius subsp. acidocaldarius Tc-4-1, assembly GCF_000219875.1. NCBI lineage: Bacteria > Bacillati > Bacillota > Bacilli > Caryophanales > Alicyclobacillaceae > Alicyclobacillus > Alicyclobacillus acidocaldarius. The sequence goes on along the minus strand of NC_017167.1, from coordinate 1,750,927 downwards.
GACGGCGCTCAATAGTGCGAAATTGGCGACCAGCTCCATCTGACGATGGGGCTGGTCGCGTTGTAGTACAAACTCGCACCCACTAACCCGCGCCACTGCTGAGGTGCTGTCAAACTTGAGGTAAGAGAGCTCTGAAAAAGTCATTGTTCATTGGGCGATTTCACGGTATTCTTATATGTGTATAACACATCGGATTGGTGGTGATCCCTTTGTCTAAAAGAAGCATCCTCGTCCTACATCGAAATCGTCAACAGCAACACTTGCTCGCTCATCTCGATGGAGCGATCGCTGGCTCACTTGTCGAAACCTACCGCACTTGTGGCAAACCCAATTGCATCTGCCATTCCGGGCAAAAACACGGGCCGTACTACCTGCTGACGTGGTCGGAGAATGGCCGGACGCGTACCTGCCACGTCCCCGCCGACAAAGTGGATGCCGTACGCACTGGGGTTGAGCGTTTTCGCGCCGCGCGAGAGGCGCTACAGAAACTGGGCGAGTACAATCGCCGTCTGATGCTGGAGGACTGATCCTCATGCTCACGCGCTTCCCGGATTCACGTTCGCTATGGGATGACTGGTTGATTCGAAAGCTGTTGCCGGAGAATCACATTCTTCTTGCCATTGACCAACATATCGACTTTTCTTTCGTGGAAGAAGAAACCCGCGATCTGTATAGTCTCCATCATGGCCGTCCTGCCTATGCGCCTGAACAGCTCCTGCGTGTGCTGTTTCTCGCGTACTTCTACAACCTGTCAGACGTACGGGTTGCAGAGGAGCTGCGGTACAACCTGTTGTATCGTGCCTTTGCCCACTTTTCTCTGGATGACGATACCCCTGACGACTCCACCCTGGTCGTGTTCCGCCGCCGACTGGGACCTGAACGATGCGCCCGGCTATTGGACCGCATCGTGGAACAGGCCCGCCAAAAGGGGCTTCTTGAAGGGAAACGGCAGTGTGTGGATGCCACGGTGATTTCGGCGAATGCAGCCGTACAAAACCGGAAGGAGTTACTCCGTGCTGCACGGCGGCGTCTGTTCCGTGCTTGGGAGCGCATAGATGCCAAGACCGCTGCGGAGACGGCGAACCAGCTACAAGAAGAGTACACGAATGCATCCGAGCCGGACCTGGCCAAAGAGGAGAAGTTGACCCAACACTTGCTCGACGCGGTTGATGCTGCGGGCCATACGGAATTGCAGTCTTTGCGGGACACGGTGGCACAGATTCTGTCGGGGGAAGGGGGTGTGACCAACTTGATCGACCCGGACGGCAGGTGGGGATTCAAAAACAAACGGACTCCGTTTTTTGGTTACAAAGCCCACGCGTCCATGGATGCCTCTGGGATTGTCACTTCTGTTCAAATATTGAGCGGGAACGAACACGAAGGAGAGCACCTGCCAGAACTGCTTGAACAGGACGTCCGCAAAGGGCATCGGTTTACTTCGGTGGTGGCCGACAAAGGCTATGACTCGATCGGGAATCGAAACGCCATTCGCAGCCATGGCGCAAAGCCGGAGATTCCTTCACGAAACGCCGGTGTCCTGGCGAAGACACGATTCCGTTATCGGCCTCGGAAAGACACCTTTGTGTGCCCAGGACGGAAGGAGACGAGCGGAAAAACGCCTTTCAAAGGCGGGTTTCTGTACTACTTTTCGCAAACCGATTGCCAAAACTGCCCATTGAAAACCGCGTGTCTGGGAAAGAAGGAAACCCGGAAGCGAGTGTATCTCAGCGACCGGGTTCGGGAGTCACTTCAGAGCCAGCGAAGTTTACGGCGAGCATTGCACGACCGGAAGGCCATCGAACGCACATTTGGCGAGTTGAAACAATGGCATGGCCTGGGACGCGCACGCTACCGCGGCAAGTGGCGTGTAGCCATCCAAGTGTATCTCACGTTTTTGGTTGTGAACGTGAAACGGATCGTCAACCTGATCCAGGGTCGAGCATCGAAACCCGTCCCTGCTTCGTAATGTGCTAAGGATGGTCAACGGAACAAATCGACGGAAATACGAACCAGCCCCACTCATTCAGCCTTCAACCACAGGTATCCGACCACACGGATTTCTGATTGGCTCCCCTGATCCCGCGAAATTCCCCACTTTTTCAGAGCTCTCGGTAAACAGCCACCAACGTCTGGCTCACTAACGCCCATACAGTGAGAAGTGAGACAAAGACCGGCTCGATGCGTAAATAACTTGAATATAAAGGCGATTGTATATTGATCGTTTACAATGAGTAATGGTATTATTGCATACGATGAGAGAGGAGGAATGCTAAAGTGTCCCTGCTTGATCATGCGTTTTTGCGGGACAGTATTCTTCTTCTGGGTTATCCTATTCAGCATTCTGTTCTCGCAGCGAATCCCGTGAAAAAGTTCTTTCATCGGTGGATTCCCAATCACTGGTATCGTCTATTGTATGCCATAACAGCAGCATTATACATCCTTGTAGCCGGCGCACTTTGGGTTCCGATTCCCACAGTGGTTTACTCATTCTCTGGTATATGGCGTGAAATCTTCATACTAATTGGTCTCATTGGGTGGATTGGCTACGCATATTCGCATCTCTTTTACTACGATGTTGGGGGTGTGTTTGGGACGTCGCAATTATTCCATAAAATCAGCGGATTCCAGCCTCCTAGGTTCGATTTTTCCACCAACGGTTTAAAGGCTTATATCCGGTTTCCTGTTCATACGTTCTTCCTACCTATGTTTTGGGGAACACCGACTATGACTGAGAGTACACTACTATTTTCCATAGTGGGTTCGTTTTATGCATGGTTTGGTACATTTCATCACGATCATCGCTATGCCAAGGCGTTTGGTAAACCATATATCGAATATCAGAAGGTAACAGGAATGGTCTTCCCGAGGTTTCGAAGGTCTCACACTAATATACGCGATTCAGCTCCCCGAAGAGAAGCCGTACCCAGCATTGCGGTTTTGTCCGTCGTTTTAATTATACCTGCTATATGTTTTGCTTATTTGATTGCTCCTTTTCATAAAATGTCATTGTCACTTATACCATTAACAACCGTTCTATGCATGTTTATTGTCGGTGTATTTCTGACAATATTCCGTCCATCTCTATGGTACAGGGCAGACGGTCTTGATGCAAAGAGAATTGAACAGTGGTCGTTTACTATGGGGGTAATTACAGGTGTATATATACTCATGTCCTATTTGTTTTCGTACCTTCTCAATCACCAGCTGCCAACTCTAGTGGCTGTTATACCAACGTGGGTACTTGGTCAGATTGCGGGAAATTTCGGGTGCTTCATTATTGCTCGAATACCTCAAGTTCAAAGTCAGAAAGAATCAAACTGGAATATCGGTTTCAAGGCTCACACATAATACCTCTGCTATGTTCTGGCGTCGGCTGTACGCGTAGCGCTAGTTCAGTGTCATTGGGGTTGTTGAGAATGGGCTAGCGATGCTGAGGGGATTCGTCAGTTTCTATCTGGAGGTTAGACGGCAGAGAGGGGACAGTTATGACAGAATCAAACAGCATAGGTCGTATGCAAGCCAAACTGTTCCAAAGAATGCGGGCAAGGATTATGTTACTATCTGTGCATCCATCTGAAAGTGAATGTGCGTGGGGCGTGCTGCACGGGTCGCAAACTCAATCTTGACAAGGCTTTGACGGTGTTTCGTGGCTTTGACTGTCTTCGTGGCGAAATTTGATACATGAGATTTCCGTTGAAATCCGTCAAAACCCTAGCACATGAGGGACTGCCATGTATAGACAGACCGAACGGCAGATGTTGCTCCACATAACTTCGTCTTACCGTTTGGTGGGAAATTAAAGAAGGAAAATCGCTGGGTGAAGCTCGCCCAGATGATCTTGTGGTGGAAAGTCGAAGAACACTACGGTGAGCGATTCAAGTCTGCCACGAAAGGGCAAAAGGCCTATTCGGTTCGGATAGCTCTTGGTTCACTGAACATTCAGGAACGCTTGGGTCTGAGTGACCGCGAAACCGTCCAGCAGATCACCGAGAACCCGTACCTTCAGTACTTCATCGGGTTGCCGCGCTTTCAGGAAGAGTCGCCGTTTCATCCATCGCTGATGACACATTTTCGTAAGCGGCTCGGCCTAGAGGTTATCCAGCAAGTCAATGAATGGATTGTTGCAGAAAAAGACAAACTCGATGACTCGAACGATCCGGAACATGGTAAGCTGTTGCTCGATGCCACGTGTGCCCCGGCCGACATCCCACCGATCTCACGTTGTTAAACGAGGCGCGTGAGAAACTGGAAGCCATGATTGATGTCTTGCATGCCGTGCGCCAACCGGGCCGGCGCAAGCCGCGCACGTATCGACGGAAGGCCCGGAGGGCATACGTGGCGGTGGCCAAGAAGCGCCGGGTCAGCCTGCGGGCACTGCGTAAGGCCATTGGGAAACAACTGCGTTTTTGGGCGGGATCTCAGGATTCTCGCCACCCTGAGAGACGAGGTGGGTCTGGAAGCGCTCAGCCGGCGACAATACCGGGATCTGTTGGTCATTCACGAGTTGTACCGTCAGCAGGAAGAGATGTACCGGAAGCGAGCCCGGCGAACCGACGACCGAATCGTCAGCATCTCCCAACCTCATGTCCGTCCCATCGTCCGTGGCAAGGCCCGTGCGAATGTGGAGTTTGGCGCAAAAGTGGCGATCAGCCTGGTGGAGGGGTACGCACGGATCGAACACCTCGGGTGGGACGGGTTCCATGAAGGTCATACCTTGCAGGCCGCGGTCGAAGCCTATCGAGACCGGTACGGCTGCTATCCGGAGGCTGTGCTGGCTGACAAGGCTTATCGAAATCGAGAGAATCGGCGTTACTGCAGGCAACGTGGGATTCGCCTAAGCGGTCCTCCCTTGGGCCGTCCGTCGCAGGCGGAGCGTGCAGTGCAGGCACGGATGGAACAGCAGGACGCCGCAGAACGTAACGCGATCGAAGGAAAGTTCGGCGAAGGCAAGCGTCTGTACAGGCTTGGCTTGATTCGAGCACGCCTGCGGACCACCAGCGAGACGGCCATCGCCTTGCAGCTGCTGGTGATGAATCTGGAGCGCCGGTTGCGCATTCTTTTGTGCATATCTTTCGGATGGCTTTTCCGATCAGGCCCTCTGCCGCATTCGCCGACCTGTGATTCGTTCAGCAGACCCTAATTACTCTTCAAGGAACAAGGACCACCGTAGAATATGAGGGCCGCACCTCTAATCCTTGATAGATTGGAGCGATTAACGGGTATGAGTTTCAAGAGAGAACTCGGTTTGTTGTCGGCAACTTCCCTTGGGATTGGAGGTATTCTTGGTGCCGGGATTTTTGTCCTCAGTGGAGTTGCGATATCTGAAGCAGGTCCAGCGGCTATCTTATCGTTTGTTATTGGCGCTCTTCTCTCTCTAATGATTGGTTTTTCATATATTACCCTGTCAAAAGCGTTCCCAGGCGAGGGTGGTGCCTACTATTATGCGGCTAAAAGCTATAGTCATCGATACAGCTTTCTTACAGGATGGATTTATTTCGGGGCATGGATTATCGCCAGTGGATACGTGACATTAGGGTTTGGTGAGTACGTTCATTCCATGACAGGGCTTCCGGCGATACCGGTGGGAGTCGCATTGATTGTAGTCTTGACTGGTATGAATTTGTTAGGGGTAAAGATCAGTGGCTGGTTTCAGACGGCTCTAATAGTAGCTGAGCTTGTACTTTTAGTGTTGGTGTTCGGCGCAGGCTTGCCGCACATAAATATCGGTAATTTTCATCCAATTCTACCTAACGGTTTACATCCCATGTTATCCGCTTCCCTGTTGGGTTTTTTATCACTGACTGGATGGGACGTGATTGCTGTTGCTAGTAAGGAGATAAAGAACGCTAACAAGAATGTTCCGTTGTCAATATTTGCATCTATCATGGTGGTATCTGTTGTCTATATTGCATTGGTGTTTGTGATGGTCGGATTGTATCCCTATCAGTCATATACGGGTAATGCCGCACCAGTGGTTATGGCGGTCTCTAAAGTGTTCGGGAATCATATATCGACCATTTTAGTTGGTTGCATTGTATCGATAGCCCTTGTCGCTACTACAAACTCATTCATTATGGTTACATCTCGTACACTGCACGCTCTAAGTTCTAACACTGGTTTTCCAAGGTTCTTGAGTTGGACTAGCAACATTGGAGTGCCGTGGGTAAGCATTCTGGTCGTAAACTTGCTGAAAACTATAGTTCTTATCCTGGGTAACTTAGGGCTATACACCGGGGGAACTGGATTTCTATATTTAGTATCATTTATCCTTACACTCCTTTGTTTACCGCCTTTCAACCGATCCTTTCCAATCAGGGTGAAACGCATATATCAAATCCTAACAGTCTTAAGCGTGTTACTTTCCTTGTTTGTGTTAGTGAACAACACCAAAGAAGGAACAATATATGGTGTTTTATGGGTTTTAATTGGGCTGGTGTTGTACAGCATTTGGGGGAAAGCTATCTCATAACAAACTACGAAGTATTACGGAGAAATGTAGGAGGGTTCAAAAACTATGTCGGTGAAATCCCATCAGTCGGCGAATGTGGTAATGGGTGTTGTTGACGAACAATTCTTCTTGCCACTTGCTAATTCTAAGCGGTTTACCGTATCAGTCATGGATTTAGGATTAGATCATATAGATTCATCTTTACAGCCGATTGTTCCGTATATCTTGAAGTTGTCTCGGTTGGCAAACGCAATTCGGGCATTGGAAAATTTGCCAGATGAATTGAGTGAACAAGTGATTCATCAGATGCGACTGAGTGCTTCGGTAGAGATAATGCATCTTGCACAACACATCAAAGATGCGGGCGACCGCAAGCAACTAGAACGTCTAGCCGGTGCATTAAGCGGGGTCAATGACGAAAAGACAGTATATACGGAAATGAGCGAGTACATGGAACGTGAGTTATTTCTCTTGCTGGGGAAGCTCTCGACATGGATTAAGAAATCGACTCAATACTTCCATTCATTTTTGGCGGCCATACCCGATGAACGCAGGACGCAGATGATAGCTATGGCAGACGCAGCTTTCTCTGACTCAATACTGCCATCGCTGCGTCGACATACACATTCTGAATTAGGGATATCGTCCATACCCTTATATTTAGTGTGCAATTTAATAGCGTGTGGAGGAGAGGCGAGTCGGTTTCCAAAACACTTCTCCTATTTCTTGCCTGAGGACCAAAATGTAAAACGCGCTAGGATAAAGAAAACTGTCGTGTTTGCCAACCTTTATAAACATCGATTTGAGATGGTTACTATCCCACTGTATCGACGCTTTATCGTTGGTTTAACGGACATTTCGAAGCTCGATTTGGAAACGGCCACTGATGCTCTGGTGATGTGGTTACGCGGGCATGACATTGGCCATAGTATAGTACTTCCTACAACATCTTATAAGGTTGTTGGTCAGGTGGGGCGTTGGAATTCAATGTCATTACAGGAGGCTATTGCTGATTCTTATGGAATATTATTGAGTACTTCGGCTGAGTGGTCTGCCCTATCGAAATGCAGTTCGGATGTACTTGCAAGTCTGTTCCTTGCAGAATTACTACGATATTTGCGTAAGGGACCTTATTGGTTTCCTGATTCATCAGCGGCGCTAATGGAGTTAAGTTTTCTAGTCAAGAATAGGTACGTTCTTATAGATCAGGACTTGAAGTTGCGTGCTGATAGCCAGACTTTACTGAACGGCATGCTACACCTAACTCAAGTTTTGACGTCATGTGTTTTAAAATCACGCGTAGGAGAGATCACTGAATTCCTTAATGAATATTACTTTTCGTCGTATGAAAATAAAATTAACGAATTTGTGAGCTCCTTAATACTAGAAACATCCGACATTCCCAGTTGCGAACATTACACAGAAAGGATGAATGCCTATGCAGGCTACTGATTTGAAAGGTAAGCGTGTGGTTATAACAGGCGGTGCAAGTGGAATTGGATTGGCGACTGCTATCCATTTTTCTCAACATGGCTCTCAAGTTATCGTCTTGGATAATGATAATTGTCGGCTTAGCCGTATATTGGAGGAACACCCTATTATTGCGAGGGGTTTCGTTGTGGACGTGAGTGCTCCTGAACAAGTTAAAGATGTATTCGAAAAGATTGATAGAGAGTTTGGTGGTGTCGATGTTTGTATAGCGAATGCCGGTATAAGCTTCAGAACCCGGTTTCTGGATATATCACCAGAGCAGTGGAATCACGTACTGAATGTTAATTTAAATGGGGTATTTTATACCGTACAAGCTGCAGCTCGGTTAATGCTGCGAGCTCGAAGCGGGATTATCCTCATGACGGCATCTACAAATGGCGTGATTGGGCACCCACTTTACGCAGATTACAATGCGTCTAAGGCAGGTGTAATTTCGCTAGCTAAAACGATGGCTCTGGAATTGGCCCCTTATATTCGAGTGAACGCGGTGTGTCCTGGGTATGTTTTAACTCCAATGCAACTAGCTGAATATACGCCCGACATGCTGAACGAAGTGAATAAAAAGATTCCTCTGCAACGCCATGCCCGCCCTGAAGAGATCGCACGGTTATTCGCGTATTTGGCTTCGGATGATGCGGCTTATATTACCGGGGCAAGTATTGCTATAGATGGAGGGGAATTAGCAGGTATAGCCCAAGTGCGGATTACGGAGTGATTCGGCTCTCCCTCAGTTTTTTGATCGAATATTTGTCTATCAGGAACATCCTGAATTTGAAAGATTCGTAGACTTGATGTAAACAAATAGACGCTCAATGCACAATCCTACCGTGCCGACACACGGGAGATGTTGTACATTGACCGCCTACGTACCTGTGGAAGCTATATACCGCATTGTGACTCTGTGCACGTAGTAGATGTACGCATTCAAGAAGCAACGATCACGGTTTGGGTCGAATCCACCCGTGCACAGGTCCCTTGCCCGGTTTGCAGTGTGCCAACAGGGTCCGTACACTGCACTTACCGCCGGACTGTTCAAGACTTGCCGTCCGGTTCATACGTCGTAAATCTGGTCGTTACTGTCCGCTGCTTCCAGTGCAGGAACGACTCGTGTCCGCGAAAGTTCTTTTCTGAACAGATCCCCAATCTCACCGCGCGGTATCAGCGACGTACGCCTCGAGCCGATCAACGAGTTGTAGAATTGGCCATCGAATACACCGATCAAGGATGTGAACGGCTAGGACCTCTACTCGGTTTGCGTTAAAGTCTCAAGTGGTGGTGTAAATTTCGTCGAAATTGACGACGAAGCCACCGTGCGTGTCTACTAGAGTGTGGCTCAAACAAACCAGTAGGAGGTCACGCACGATGGCTTCTGTCAACCTCAAGTTTGACAGCACCTCAGCAGTGGCGCGGGTTCGTGGGTGCGAGTTTGCACTACAACGCGACCAGCCCCATCGTCAGATGGAGCTGGTCGCCAATTTCGCACTATTGAGCGCCGTCACGGCGCCTTAGCTTGTCGTGGTGAGTTGAATCATTTTGCTTGGCTGCGGTATACCCAGCCGCCTCCTCGGTATTACTGGTATTGAGTCAATACAATGGACACATCAAAATCGAGAATGTACAAGATTTCCTGCCCGATGCGCTGCCTGGGCCGTGCTTGACATGGAGCCTCCGCGGGCATGATGTCGCGTTTGACCGCAGCCGAGCCACGCTCGCCCTTGGAAGACCGGCCAGGCTATCATGCCCGCCTCTCCACGTCAAGCACTCACTTGGCCATCTGCACCGACACCTTTCAACTTCGCCTCGAAGTATTGGCGCTCGACCTCATCGGGCGTCCGATACCCAACTGCACCGTGGATCCGTTGTCGGTTGTACCAGATTTCGATGTACTCGAAGATCCGTCGGATCGCCTCAGCCTGCGTCCGAAATCTCTCGAGGTACACGAGTTCTCGCTTGAGCACACTGTGGAACGATTCCATACAAGCATTGTCATAGCAATTTCCTTTTCGACTCATGCTTGCCGTCATCCCATAGGCTTTGAGTCGGTCCTGATACGCTTGCGACGCATACTGGCTCCCACGATCCGAATGGTGCAGGACAACGCCGTCGCGTTGCAGCCTGTGTTTTTGCGCTTGCTCCAGGGCGCGGATGCACAACTCTTTCGACATCCTCGCACCTGCGCTCCAACCCACAATCTTACGGCTGTATAGATCCTCAACGCTGGCAAGATACACCCATCCTTCATCCGTGGGGATGTACGTGATATCTGCCATATAGACCTGCCCTGGCCGTTCTGCCACAAAACGCTGATTGAGGACGTTCTCATGCACGGGATGACGATGCTTCGAATCCGTTGTCGCTTTGTACTTGCGTACGGTACGACTCCGAAGCCCGTGCTCTCGCATGAGACGTGCGACCGTCTTTTGTGCAATCCGTTCCCCGTCCCGACGCAGGAGCGCTGTGATCTTGGGACTCCCGTACAGTCGACGAGATTGCAGGAACAGCTCATGAATGCGACGGATCCGTCGCTTCCTGCGCTTGGCGCGAAGACTTTCGGGCCGTCCGCGCCATGCGTAGTAGCCGCTCCGAGATACACCGAGGACTTTGCACATCTTCTGAACCGGAAATTCGGAGCGGTGCTTGTGGATCCAGGCATACACTACTTCCGGTCGTTGGTGAAGATGCGCATGGCTTTTTTTAGGATCTCATTCTCCTCTCGCAATTGGCGATTTTCCCGCTCCAGATCGCGCATCGCTTTCGCTTCCGGTCTCAGGTTTCCGCTTCCGACGAACGGGGTTTCAGGATCTTCGCGATACTTCGCGATCCACCCGTACAAACTCTTCACAGATATCCCGAGATCGCGTGCGATTTCACTTGCTGGCTTGTGGCCTTCCAAAGCGAGTTGAACAGCATGGAGTTTAAAGTCGTTGTCGTACTTTTGTGTCACGTGGCTCACCTCGAATCGACTTATTCTTACATTCTCGATTCGCCGTGTCCACTGTTTTAACCTAACACCACCATTCCCCTGGCCGGAAAGAGTAGAACCAGGCGTCGCAGCAGTGGTTTTCAATGAGCAAGGTGATGTGCTTCTGATGAAGCGTATGGACAATGGTTTATGGGGACTTCCCTCCGGACATGTTGAGCTGGGTGAAACTGTCGAAGAAGCTATCAAGCGCGAGATCATGGAGGAAACCGGTCTTGAAGTAACTGTGGAACGTCTTATCGGTGTCTATTCCGATCCAGCATCGCAAGTGTTTAGCTATCCGTCGGGTGACGTTGTTCACTTTATAACCTCATGTTTTCTTTGTCGGGTTGTTGGTGGGACGATACGAGCTGACAACCAAGAATCTGCAGAAGTCGGGTTCTTTAATCCATCGGCTCTCCCTCCCAATATGCTGACTATGCATCCACAGTGGTTGATGGATGCATTAACAACCAGTCGTGCTGCATTCATAAGATAGAGGGAAGCGTAAAGCCAACCACACATGGCATTCGGCCTCCCGGTGCTTGAAGATAAGCTCATCAAGCACCGCGGGAGGTTTTTCAGATGTCTATGTCTCATCGGGAGAAGCGTGAAGTTTGGCGCCAACGCATTGCGGCCTTCTACTACATATGTTGCCATTCTTGTAAGTGCTGCGCTGAGCGTGTGTTCGGCGTCGCCGACTCCAGACTGGTCTCGGACCTTTCTGTTACAATGCAATTGACGGCGCTTGTGTCCAGGCACGGTGATGAAGACGCATAAGCAGGATACATTACAACCTTTTTCGAAGGAGGGGATGATCATTTCCGACGCACCTTCGTTGGGTGAGTGGAAGGCGCTCTACGACGCCGCTATCGAGTTCCGTAACTTGGCTCCATGGCAATGGATGTATGATGATGCCCTGTTCGCCATCGAGGATCCTGACACCGGCCAGATTGGCTATTGTTCCGTCATGGGCGCTCTTGGCGAGTTTCATGGATTGGCGGTCTTTCCAGGGGAGGCCGGGTGGAGGTCCCTTCATCGGCTGATGCAAGACAATGAGCTATCGTCGGCCGCCGAGGAAGAGAGGGTGTACGGGCAATTCGCGCTCATCGCGTCGTTTGTGTGTTTGATAACGTAAAAGTTGACCACGTGGGCGTACATTGACAACCGAAAAGTTGACCACCCCGGCACCGCTTTCCTGTACCCTAGAGTTCGGCAATGACTCTGGTGGGCAGGAGGAAAGGAACGTGCTCGAGATGGTCGACAAGGAGTATATCAGAAAGCGGTACTTCGTGGATGGATGGTCGATACGCAAGATCAGCCGTCAGTTGGGTGTATCACGCCAAACGGTCCGCAAGATGCTGGCTGACGCGGATATCCCCAGGTATCGACTGTCCAACCCCCGCTCCCGTCCGGCTATGGAACGATGGATCCCCGTCATCGAGTCCTGGCTGAGGGAGGAGGAGAAGGCGGGAGCCCCCAAGAAGCAACGGTATGTGTCCTCAAGAATCCACGCGCGGCTGAAGGAGGAGTATGGCGAGGAGTTCACCGCCGCTGAATCCACTGTTCGCTACTGGGTCGCTAGAATACGGGGTACCAGGCAGGAAGCCCATGTCCCGCTTACGGCGGACACCGGAGAGCTGGCCCAGGCCGACTTTGGCCGAGTGACGGTCAAGATCAAGGGCAAGAAGACGGACGTCAGTCTGTTCGTCATGCGGATGCGATACAGCGGTGTTATCTTCGCCACCGCTTTTCACACTGAGAAAATCGAGGCGTTCCTCGAGGGGCATCGCCTGGCCTTCGAGTGGTTCGGAGGTGTGCCACGCAGCGTCCGCTACGACAACCCGAAGACCGCGGTCACCAAGATCTTGGCCGGCCCCGCCCGCGACGAGCATGTCTTACTGTCGAATCTGCGGGCTCACTACCTGTTTGACAGCGAGTTCTGCCGCCCCGGTGAGCCGCATGAGAAAGGCAGCGTGGAACATGGCGTTGGCTACGTCCGCCGCCAGACGTGTGTCCCCGTGCCCGATGTGCAGGATCTGGAGGAGCTCAATGTAATCCTCCTGCGGTGGTGCGAACAACAACGCCGCGAAAGGTGGCTCGCCTGGGAAGCGGAGCGGGCAGGGCTTCGAGCACTGCCGAAGCGCCCGCACTGCTGTGCCACGACCAGACCGGTCACGGTCAACAAGCTGTGCCTGGTCAGCTTTGACCACAACCGATACTCAGTCCCCAGCATGTACGTGGGTAAGACCCTGCTCCTGCGCGTGTATGCGGAACGGATTGAGGTTGTGGACAAGAACCAGGTGGTGGCCAGCCACCGCAGAAGCCATGAGCGGAAGCAGACCATCATGGAACTCCAACACTACCTGCCTGTTCTGGCGCGTAAACCGCACGCTGCCACTCACGCGGCGGTCGTCCGCAAACTCCCTGAAGTATACCAGCGGATTCGGATCCGGATGACGGACAGCCGACCAGATGGGTATAAGGATTTCGTCGCCATCCTGATGTTGCACCAGCTCTGGCCGGCCGAGGACATTCTGAACGCCATAGAGGAGATAGGCCCCGACGTGGTCACGGCCGAACAGATTCGGGCACACCTGCTACGAACCTCACCTCAAGAGACCTGCGCCGTACCAGACGGCCTACAGGCATATCGTCTCAAACAGCCCAACCCGTCCAGATACGATGTACTCACGAGAGGGGTGGTCCACTGATGTCCGACGATGTACACGCGGCCATGGTGGAGATCTACTGCAAAGAGCTGAAGATGCCCGGTCTACGCAGGGCGTACGCGGCGCTGGCCAGGGAGGCGGGAGTGCACAGCCACTCCCCCATCCAGTATCTCGCCGCCTGCCTGGCTGAGGAGATGGAATCGCGAAAGGCAAGCCGACTCCAGGCCTATACCCAGCAGGCCCGCTTCCCTGCCCACAAGACGCTGCAGGAGTTCGATTTCAGCGCTGTACCGACGGTGCAGAAGCAGCGAGTGATGCACCTGGCAGGGGGCGACTTCATCCGAGCCAAGGAAAACGTCATTTGCATGGGCGCCAGCGGGACGGGTAAGACCCACATTGGGATCGCGATAGGACTGTCCGCCATCGCGGCCGGTTACCGTGTCCGGTTCATCACCGTCATGCAGCTGATACAGGAGCTCCTGCAGGCGGAATCCGAATATCGGCTCCCCAGGTACCTGCGAACCTGGGACAAGTACGACTTGGTGTGCCTGGACGAGCTGGGGTACGTGTCACTCACCCAGGGAGGGGCGCTGTTGTTCCAGTTCTGCGCGGAGCGGTACGAAAGGGGTAGCCTGCTCATAACGACCAATCTGGAGTTTGCGAGGTGGACGGATGTCTTCCAGGACGCGACGCTGACGACAGCCCTCCTTGACCGCCTCACCCACCACTCCCACATCCTGCTGTTCGAAGGCGAATCCTATCGCTTCCGCGAGAGCCAACGGCGGGCCGTCGCCCAGCAGTGACGGACAGCTAACGCCCTACTACCAGGTCGCTGAAACCGCCCCGGGGGTGGTCAACTTTTCAATTAGCAAAGTGGTCAACTTTTCGATTGACAAACACAGTTTGAGAGCAGTCGCGATGTCACTGAGCAGGACCGTGCCGTCATGAAACAGCTCGGCCTCCGCTTCCGGGGCGAGATCGCATGGCCTGTGTTTCGTAGCCACCGTCCAGGGTACTTGCCATGGTATCTGACGCGGGACGAAGCGAAACTCCTGACGGTCGCGCTATCCCAAGCCACTGTCGTAGCTTCTCGCATTCGCCAGCAGTCCGACCTGCTCGAGCCGCCTCAGCCCAACCAAATCCTGACCCGCAGGCGGGTAAAAGACGGCACGTCCTTTGAGTGGATCGACGTCTGGACCGAAACACCGCAGTACACCCTCTCGGCATCCGAGATCCCGCCGATCCGCGTTGACGAGGTCATTTTGAAGCGCATCCGTCGCCAAGAGACTCGAAGGGGAGAGTGGGAAGTCGACATCTTTTATGCGCCGTTCGCAGTCGAAGAGGGCGAGCGACCGATGTTCCCCAGAATGATGATGTGTGTAGACCATGCCTCTGGCATTGTCCTTCAAGTTCATGCGGCTGCTCACGAGACGTACGCGCAGGAGTCCGTGGACAAGCTCCTCGAAACCATGCTCGCCGGAGGCTGTCCAGCGACGTTCCTATTTCAGCGTCCGGAGGTCGGCACGTTGCTTCGTCCCATCGCAGAAGGTCTTGGGATCGAGCTACGTCAGGAAGACTGGCTCCCTGCCCTCGAGGAGGCCAGGGAGGCGCTGGAGCAGGGGTTGGGTGGCAAGGGGTGATGGACTTTACGACCCACATTTCGCGCCCGTCTTTCGGGCGCGCGTCATTTTCGACAGAAATTTTGAGTGCACACGTGGAATTGGATAACCCGTCTTATTTTCGCGCGGGAGGGCTTGCCATTGAACCAGGTAGCAGGGACTTTGCATCACATCGAGATCAACGTATCGGACCTCAAGCGTTCAGCGGAGTTTTGGGGTTGGCTGCTGGAACTCTTTGGTTATTCGCCATATCAAGCCTGGGAGCACGGGCGGAGTTGGAGAAAGGGCGCTACATATTTGGTATTTGTGCAAACGGAGGAACGGTTTCAAGAGCCGAAGTATCATCGCCGGCGAGTCGGGCTAAATCACCTGGCATTTCACGCCGATTCGCAAGCTCAAGTTGACGAACTGACTACTCAACTGCGTATGCGCGGCGTGCCGATTTTGTATGAGGATCGGCATCCATATGCAGGAGGGCCGGACCACTATGCAGTGTTTTTTGAGGATCCAGATCGGATCAAAATCGAAGTTGTGGCGCCGATTCAGGATAGGAACCGTTGAGGGTCCTGAACGTAGAACCCAGGGCAACAGGGCTGTAGACACTACCCACGAGTTATCCACAGGTCCCACGAATCCGCATCGGCCATGGGTTTGTGGGACTTTGTATGACTACCAAGTGTCGAAGTCGGGGCAAAGGTCCGCACTCCTATCCGTCGTGTTGTTTGTTGGCACTTACAACATTCGACGAAGGGCGTGCGGATCTTTTTTATCCCCTCCCTGACGGAATTTCGTGGCCACTCATGTCGATTCTATCGTGGCCATCTACAGCAGTCTGATATCCGCGGGTTGAGTACCGCATTTCATACCATCCGTCACGGGGCTGCCTCTGACTAAGAGCGTGGGTCGGCTATCAGCCTTTCACGATAGCGGGTGCAATAAAACCGACGACCATTAGCCCCTCGATGAAGTTACCGTTTTCGAGAGCAGTCAGCAACAATCATCGTGACAACAGCCACAGGCACCTTCTTTTCCGCGGGCTTCCTGAACGGCTTCCCAACCTTCTTTGACGACGAAATACACCAGCGCCAGCGCCGCGATGGAGTCAACCCACCACCAACCAAACAGAGCAGTCAAAACAACACCGGCAAGCACCGTCCAAGCCATGTACGCACATACGATGCTGCATGCCCCATCTGCGCGAAGTGCCTTACTGCCAATTTCTACACCAATTTTCTTCTTCAAACGCGACAAGATCGGCATAATGATGCCTGATGCGATGGCTAAGCCAATTCCTACATAGGTGGACTCGGCTCCTTGATGCGTCCAAAGCTTATCGATCGATGCAACCACGATATAGACCGCAAGCAACAGCAGGGCAATACCGACAACCCAAGACGAAATTTTTTCCGCACGATTCACTCGCGCCAAACTAGCTCCGCGTGCTTCAATCGTCAGACGCCAGAGAAGGACTGCTCCGGCGATCAGTTCGATGATGCTATCAGCACCAAAGGCGACAAGTGCTAACGAGTGTGCTATGATGCCCGAGCCAATCGCCACCGCCGCTTCAATGACCATCCAAAGAACGGATACCAATTCGATATTGACACCCTTTTTGACGACGGAAACAGCATGTGAAGACATTGATATTCTCCTTCCTCAATGATCGTCATGGTTGTCATGAATGGCATCGTTTTTACACAATATCGAATCACCATGCGGATGGGCTGCATCTTCGGGTTGGATGGTCACATGACGGATGCCCAAGTGAATGAGTTTGTGCTCGACATCTCGCAAAATGTTTTGCGTTTCTTGAACTGTCATCTTGCCATCGACGACAACATGACAAGACAGGGCGTTTCTTCCACTGGTAATGGTCCAAACATGCAAATCATGAACTTGTTGAATTCCCTTCACCGAAAGGATGGCATCGACGACTTGCGGAATTTCAATGCCAACGGGCGTGCCTTCCATTAAGACATTGACAGTCTGTCTAACGATCCGCCAAGCACCGAAGGCAATCAACAAGGCGATCAAGACGCTTAAAATCGGGTCAATCACGTACCAGCGCGTGAAGGCGATAATGATGCCGCCCATAATAACGCCTGCGGACGCCGCTGCATCACCAAGCATGTGTAGAACCGCGCTCTGTACGTTGATGTTTTCTTCATGACGCATGCCAAGTCCCAGGTACAAGTTCATAACGAGACCCACGCCTGCGCTGAGAAACATCCAGGTTGGCGTCACATGTTCCGGATGCTGAAAACGGCCGTACGCTTCCCGTAAGATCCAGAGGGTTATTAAGATCAGCGTCACACCATTGACGAAAGCAGCCAAAATACCTGCACGATAATAGCCAAAGGTCATACCCTCGTTCGCTGGCTTTTGGGACTGCTTCATCGCGTACCAAGAGAGCCCAATGGCTGCAAGGTCCGACAGCACATGTCCTGCATCAGACCACAACGCTAAGCTGTGTGAAATCCAGCCACCAAGAGCTTCGATGACCAGAATAATTAGCGTCAAGAAAACGCGATTTTCATTTTCCCACTGCTACATGGGAATGGAATGCATCACTATGGTCATGTCTATGATCGTGACTGTGCATACTCATTCGATGTTTCCTCTTTCAGCGCCAATGTGAGTGGCGTGATCAATTGCCATTTGCAAAAGCCCCATCGTGTGGGCATCGTCGTGACGATAATAGACCGTGTTGCCCTCTCTGCGACTTTTGACCAATCGCAGTGCCTTAAGGTAACGCAATTGATGGGATACAGCCGATTGGGTCATACCCAATATCTCAGCGAGATCACAGACACACAATTCACGCTTGGATAAGTTGTACAAAATGCGAATGCGTGTCGGGTCGGCGAGTACCTTGAACGTCTCAGATAGCCTTTCAACGACCGAATCGGAAAGCTGTTCAACACAATCGTTCACAGCGTCTTCATGAACGACATTACAACACGTCTCATGGTTCGTATCCAACATCAGTTTTCACCTCATACATGAACAATTACTCATATAGTCATTATATGTACTAAGACGGTAAGCGTCAACACGAACACACCTTGCGAGGCATCCGCTCTGTCGTCGACCATGTGGAGCAGAAAGCCCCGCCACAACTGCAGCGGGGCTCGTCAGCATGTCTTATTTTCGGCGCCTGATATGAGCTGGTAGCGTCTCTGACCATGGCAACAACGCGGCCATGGCGGTTTTGTCATCCGTGTCCATGTTCGGCAGCTTCTCGAACAGGTACTCCAAGTAGGCAAAAGGATTCAGGCCGTTTTCCTTCGCCGTCTCCACGATGCTATAGGCAATGGCGCTTGCCCGCGCGCCGCGCGGCGTGTTCGCGAACAGCCAGTTCTTTCGTCCGATCACAAACGGCTTCAGCGACCGCTCGCACCGGTTGTTGTCGATCTCCAAATGCCCGTCTTCCATATAGCGCACCAGCTTCGGCCACTGCTTCAGGCAATAGCTCACCGCCTGCCCCTGTATTGCGACATTTAAAAGTGCAGAATAGCGGCACGTTCAAATTCCCAGTAATTATATTTAATAAACGCCAATATTAGAGCACTTGACATGGAGCCTCTGCGAGCATGATTCCGCGTCATTTGGGGGCGGAGGGGACGCTTCTCCAATCGAGGTCAGCAGGCTATCATGCCCGCTTCTCCATGTCAAGTGCTCATCAAACTGGAAAATAAGACACGCCGCTATTCTGCATTTTTAAGTGTCGCTACACAGACGGAAACATCTTCGAGACCATGCGAATGATGTTGCCTGAGCATCGCGAGCTCATGGCACAGCTCCAACGCGAACGCTCCAGACGGAAGCCACCCATGCTCACTGAGGAGCGCATGGCCGAACTGCAATACACGCTCTGCGAAGCAATTCACGAGGAACGCGCCGTGCGCGTAACGGTGTTTACACCGGAACGTGACGTGGTACTCGTCGGCCGGGTGCCGGTGCACGGTCGGGAGTTGCGCGTCAGAACCACGGGCGGTGAGCGAGTCGTGAGATTGGACGACGTGATCGGCATTGAATGAATGTAACCACAAAAGCGGCGCATGCCTGTGGATAAGTCCGACAAGCCGCGCCGCAATAGGTTCCCACATCCATCCATGAGTCTACGTGCTATGTCCAACTGTCGAAGTCGGGGTACGACTGGGGCGCGTATCCGGTCGTGAGCCTCGAGGAGGACGGAGAGATCGTCGGCGAGTGGGTCGAAGTGACGGACGAGGGGATGAAGGCGCTGGATCGACTGGAGGGCTACCCGCATCTCTACGATCGCGCGATGGTCGAGGACCTGGCGAACGGCCTGCGCGGGTGGGTGTATCACATGCCGGCGGCCAAAGCGAAGCAAAATGGCGAGCGAGTCGAAAGCGGCGATTGGGTGGAGCATGTTCGGTATTCACCGCGCGGAGTGAGAAGGTGATCACGGATGCTTTCCCGCCTGCTTTGGTGGGATAAGATGCTTCGCGTGGCGTTTCCTCGTCGCGAATTTAATGCTACGGCGGTATACTGAGATCACACGGAGGTCACGATGAAACTGGCGCGGAACGCGAATGACATTGTCGCGAAGCACTTGACGAACGCGTTGCCGGGTGATGTGTTGTCGGTGATTGGCATTCATGATGCGCACGTCGTGCGTGCGTTGCCGACGGAGATTCCGAAGGTCGAAGTGCGGCAGGAATTCACGGACATCATGTTGGAGTTGGCGAACGGGGCGTTGTTGCATCTTGAGTTTCAGACGACGCGAGAACCGGCGTTTTATCGGTTTGCGGCGTATGATCTGGCGATCGCGGAGCGCTATAGGCGCCAGGTTCGAACCGTCATCCTGTACACGGGCGACGTCAAGGAAGCGCCGTCGGAACTGGACGCAGGTAGCTTGCGTTATGCTGTGGAAAACGTATACCTGAACCGGCTGGACGGTGACGGCGTGCTAGAGACCGTGAAACGGCACTTGGCCACACACGAGTGGACTGCGGAAGACCGAGTGCGGCTGGCGTTTGCGTTCCACATGCGATTTGACCGGCGGACACGGGGCGAGGCGTTTGAGGAGATTGTCGAAACTGTACAGAAGGTACCAGATCGGAACGAGCAGGACTATTTGGCGGCGCTCATTTTGGGGTTCAGCGGACGGGTTTTGGCGGAAGAGCAAAAGGCGCGTTTGAGGAAAGTGTTGGAGATGACGGAGTTGTTGAAGGAGATTGAGCAAGAAGCACGCATAGAAGAGCGCAAGGAAATTGCGGCACGTATGTTCCGCAAAGGTGCTTCTGTGTCCGACGTAGTGGAGTTGACCGGGCTGTCGGAAGAGGAGGCGCGGGAAATTCAGAAACAGATTCACTAAATGAGGAGTGGATGGCCGGGAGGCGAAGACGATGAGCAAAGCCCGCAACCGCCGGGCGAAGCGCGTTCGCGAAGGCGGACTGGATCCGACGATTTCGCGAGGGATGTGGTTGCGAAAGCCGCAGACGCAGGTGGTGCCGAATAAGAAAGCGGAGAGTCGCCGCGCAGCTTGCCGGAGGTGGCAGGGGCGCGGCGATTTTTTGCCCTGCAACGCCCTCCTTGTAGGGAGGGATTGCTTGATGGTGCTCGAACTGATCGCTTGGTACGTCGTCATTGGTGCCGTGATCGTCGGTTCGCACTACTTCCATGTGGCAGTCGCATGGCGTGTGCTGGCCGGGATGGGTTATCTGGTTTTGTCGTATCTCTGGTATCTGTCGCTACGCCGCAACGATCCATCGGTCAGCGACCCGTTCGGCGCGTTGATGGGTGCAGGGTACACGGCAGCCGTATGCCTGGGGTTGGCGTTTTCGGTGTTCGTGCCGATCCAAGTCCTTGTGATCGGGTACATGTTGTGGGCATGGGCGGCCAGTTCGTACGCTGGGAGATTTGCGTTTCGCAAAAAAGGAGGGCAACCGACTTGAGATGTTGGCTGTGGTGATCTTTCCGCATGTGGTCGTCTGGGAAGATTGGTGGCTGAGGAAGCAGAGGATATGAGCAGTGGACTGAAGGGATTGTTAGCAGGTCTAATTTGTTTGATATCGGATCTGTTGCCTCACACACAGCAAGGTTGGATTGTTGTTGCAGTATCGTTACCATTTATATCTCACATTCTAATTTTTGTTCATGAGCTGGGGCACTACGTATTCCGCCGAATATTTGGTGTTCCAACAAAGCGGATGGTCATTGGCTCTGGACCGTTGGTATTTCGAATCAAAGGCTTTGAGGTCCGATGGATTCCGACTGGCGGAAGTACAAGCCCAGGAACGTATTGCTTTGATATTCCCATTAAGCAGAAGCTGTGGGTGTACCGTGGAGGACTGCTGGCAAACGGGTTGTCGATTTTCTTGTGGTTACACAATCCAATGTGGGTTTTTGCAAATGTGTTAGCAATTTGGTCGAACACACGTGTGGTTGTCTTTCGCGAAAAACGCACGATGACGGATGGTGCGTGGATCGCATTGCTTCGCGGCGGTTTTCGGTTGCCGGAAGGTTTTGAGCCATGCACAGAGGATTCGGGATTTGAAGGTACGCAAGAAGGCTGAATTCGCCGCGTCGCTTCCAAGGAAGGCAAGGGCGCGGCGGTGTTCATTTTATGGCACGGTACCGTGTTTGACGGGCACTCAACAGCGCCTCCAGACGTTCCGACATCCGAAGGAGCTCAAGATTGACCAAGGCTCGGAAACGCGGGTTACAGTCGTGTGGTCCAGATGACGTTTTTGCCCTACAAACGCCCCATAGACGAAGACCCTTTCGTCGTGGAGGCGATGAACGTGAACACGGATCTGCTGTTGGAGGTTCGCGAACTGCGGGATCGACTGGCGGACAGGACGGATGTGCTGGAGAAGGTCAAGGCGCTGGTGTTGTTGCCGGATGATCTGCATGCGACGGTTGAGATGGTTGCTGATTACTACGAGGTGGGCGTTGAGGCGATCAAGTCACTCATTAAGGACCATCGAGACGAGTTGATATCGGACGGTTTGAAGGTGCTCAGTGGTTTGGAGTTGAAAGATTTTGCTAGGTCCTTTGAGGACCAGGCAAGTTTTGGTTTGTCGTCGAAAATCCGAACCTTAACGCTGATTCCCCGCCGCGCCATTCTCCGCATCGGTATGCTTCTTCGGGACAGCCAGGTTGCCAAGACGGTGCGCACGTACTTGCTGAACGTCGAAGAGGGGGCGCGCGCTGAAGCACCGCACATCGTGGCTCGAGCGGTCAGGCGCATTTCGTGGCGTGAGGTTTACTCGACTGTCAATTACAAGAAGAAGCTTGGAAAACTAATTGGGTTGTCCGACGGCACCGCAACGCTCTTGGCGTTGTCGCACACGGAGCGCGAGTTCGGTGTCGATCTCAGCGAGTACAAGCGGCACATTCGCGACGACGACCTGGACGAGACGTTTTCGCCGACGGAACTCGGCAAGCGGATGTCGCCGCCCGTGTCGGCGCAACGCATGAATCGGTTGCTCGCCGAAGCCGGATTGCAACGATGGGACGAGGCGGCGCGGGCGTGGGTGCTGACGGACGCCGGAAAGCCGTATGCGAAACTGTTACCGGTAGAGGTGTTCCGTCCCGATAAGAACGTATCGACGACGAAGTACGCGATTCGGTGGAAGCTGACGGTGTTGCAGGAGTTGATGAATCGATGACCGACTCGTGGGAGGGGATTTTTTATGTCCACGTGTGTGCGTTGCGGTCGCCATCTTCGTTCACCGTCCAGCATTCGCCGCGGTGCTGGGCCTGCGTGCGCGAAGTTGTTGTTGCGACAAGTCGGGGGGGAGGGGCGGATGCCACGGGGATGTTCCGCGTCATTGGACGAGCGGGTGCAGCGTCTCTTTAATGCGGGAGATCGAGTTGATGCGCCGACGTTGACTCACAGTCCGTCTTCC
Organism: Alicyclobacillus acidocaldarius subsp. acidocaldarius Tc-4-1; assembly: GCF_000219875.1. Lineage (NCBI taxonomy): Bacteria > Bacillati > Bacillota > Bacilli > Caryophanales > Alicyclobacillaceae > Alicyclobacillus > Alicyclobacillus acidocaldarius. Next base: position 1,727,855 of record NC_017167.1, on the reverse strand, counting down.
AATGCGGTGGTTGCCACGCCGCAGTTTGCGCGTGTTACCGCCACGGCGGCCAAGCGAATGATGATGGATGCGGATGTTCCTGCTCGGCATCGGGAATTCCTGCTGTCCGGGTTGCCTCACGTTACTCGCGAGTACGGCTTCAGCAATAGAGGCGAGGAACTGGAGACACGACTTTTGGGCAAATTTTGCCCTGCAAGCCCCTTTCTCACGAGAGCACTTTCTCGTCGAAGGGGGTTTTTCCATGACTAACTGCGTTCGTTGCACGCGCACACTGCGGGCGGAACCGAGCATTCGTCGCGGCGCAGGACCGGTGTGCGCCAAGTGGTTGCTGCGTCAGGTCGGTTGGACGGGACGTGTGCCGAAGGGCTGGAACGTCATGTCGGACGAGCGTGTCCAACGTTTTTTGAAGCGCCCGTTGGTGTCTCCGGACATTCCGGACGAACAGGCACCCATCATCAGCACGCATGGGGCGCTGGAGGCGATTGCGCCACAAGCAAGGCCATTGGAGTCGTATTCTGCTGATGAGCTTCGGCTGGCCGCAGCGCGGGTGCCCAAGCATCTCGCGGCCGAGTATGTCAACGAAGCGTATCACGGTCCCAATCGCGAACTGTATCAGCGGGCGCGAGCGCTGGGGCTCAATGAGTCCAGTGCCGCGCAGTGGGCGCAGACGGGCGCACCGCCTGCTTCGGTGGAGACGGAGGACGAAGTTCCACTCGGTGGGCCTGCGACGGCGGACAATCCGGACGACGCTCAGGGCGAGGCGACGGAGCAGCGCGCGTTTGTGACGCACAGCCGGAACCCGAAGGTGCAGGAGGCGTTCGAGCGGCTCAACGCGTTGTTGGACACGTTCCAGGACAGCGAGCAATTCAAGCGCTACCTGGAGTTTGCGGCGCGCGTGCCGCGGTACAGCTTTCACAATGTCATGCTGATTTACGCTCAACGCCCGAACGCGTCGTGCGTCATGGGCTACAAGAAGTGGCAGGAGTTCGGGCGCCACGTCATGCGCGGCGAGCGGGGCATCAGCATCCTGGCACCGCTGATCAAGAAGGTGCCGGAAGAGGACGAACACGGCAATCCGGTGTTGGACGAGAATGGTGAACCTGTCCTTAAGCAAAAGCTCGTTGGGTTCAAGACAGTGACGGTGTTCGACATCTCACAGACAGATGGCGAACCGATTCCGGTGCTGGATGAGCGAATCGAAGGCGATCGGCATGTGGAGCTCCGGGATCGGCTGATGAGTGTGATTCGCAGCAAGGGGATCCCGGTTTCTTACGAATCGCGACAGCGACTGCATGGCGCGAACGGTATCTACCACCTAGAGGACCGAAAGATCAGCCTGTCCGACGGGTTGTCGCCGGATCAGGAGGCGAAGACGCTGATCCACGAATACGCCCATGCGCTGATGCATGCCGATTTCGACGATCGGTTCACGGTTGTTGAGGGAGGCGGACCATCGCCCGAGCGTCAGCAGATGGAGATCGAGGCGGAGGCGGTCGCGTACTGCGTGGCGTCGGCGTTTGGGTTCGACACGAGTGACTATTCGGTCGGTTATGTATGGGCTTGGTCGGACGGTGACAAGCGCAAACTGCGTGCGAGCCTCGAACGGATCACGAAGACGGCACAACAAATCATCGAGGAGATCGAACGAGTTTCCTCGGCGAGGCCGTGACGGACAGGCGTTGTTCTAAATCAAACGATTCCGCCGCGCCACTCTTTAGGGGACTGGCGCGGCGTTTCTGCGAATACGCACGTGTGCGGGCGGGAATTGAGCTTGCGCTCGAACGCGAGTGTAAAACATATCCATGCACTCTGCAACTCACAATGCTCGAAAGACCGCGATCAACTCTTCGACCACACGCGCCGTCTGCCGATGCTGACTCCCGATATTTCTTGGTACCTCGACGACGTGGATTTCCGCGCCCCGATACAAGGACTCGACCGCAGGCGTTCGATGATTCGAGATCACAACGGTGACGCCGCGCTCTGCAAGTGCCCGAGCGTAGTCGGCCAACACCTCGTGATCGCACCACGAAAAGCCGCCTGGCGAATACTCCACGAAGTTCGACGTGTCGGAGAGCGGTACGTAGGGCGGATCGCAGTAGACGACATCATTCGGGCGCGCTTGCTTCATCAGGTCGCGAAAGTCGGCGTGGACGAATGCCGCTCGCTTCGACCGCTCGACGAAGTGGCGCATCTCCGCTTCAGGGAAGTAGATTCTCTTCCGATACCCGAACGGTGCGTTGAAACGACCGTGTCGATTGTATCGGATCAAGCCGTGGATACTGTGACGGTTGAGATAGACGAAGAGCGCCGCTCTGCGCCACGGATCCGCCGTGCTGTGCCACGGATCCGCCGTGCTGTTGAACTCATCGCGCAGTTCGTAGTACCGCTCGGGAGTGTTGTTCTCGGGCACGAACAGCTCACGGCAGGCCTCAATGAACGCTTCGCCGTGCGCTTGGAGCATCTGGTGCGCGAGGATCAGGTCGCGGTTGACGTCGCCGAGCAGGTGCTCGGGATAATCTAAGTTCAGGAACACCGCGCCGGCACCGACGAACGGTTCGATGAGGCGACGACCGGGCGGGAGAAGTTTGCGCAGGAGTGGGACAAGCCGGGACTTTCCGCCGGGCCAAAGGAGATAGGGACGCAGGATGGACATAAGGTGCACCTCCATCCCAGTGGGGGATGGAGGGCAAGGTTAAGGGAGGCGATCACATGTCGATCGAGCAAGCTATTCTGCAAGAATGGATTCGAGAGATGTTGGAAAATGCACGACAGCATCAGCGCAAGCGGGTGCGACAGCCATCTAACGAGTACGAAGGTGGCGCTGTCATTGCGTACTACGAAATGCTGAACTCGCTGCGGAACACGCTTGAGGCGTTTGGCCTTGACCTTCGTGCGTATGGCCTGGACGTGGATCTGGAGGAAGAACTGCTAAGTCTAAGGCGGGTTGGGCGACTGTGCCGCCGTATTCGTAATTATCATAAAAATGAGCAGCGATAAAATGCAGAAATACAAGTTCCTCGACTGACAGATAACGGATCGTTTTAATGCTTCGACAACTCCTTGAGAGCCTTTTCGTACTTCAAAGCTGTCTTTATGGCCTTTTTCGCGAACGAAGGATCGATCTTGCTTTTCCAGTCGTTCGACAATCCAAGTTCCCGAACCACAGAAGGAGGAAGTTCAAGATGATTTAATTCCTTGAGGATCGCCGTCATGTCGCTTCCCTCCGTTTCGCTAGGGCTGCCCTTATCATAGTATCGTCTGCTGGCGAGACGCAATGTTTCTTGGCGATCTTCCTGTGAAAGTTCATCATTCCACACCTCATCATTTACCATCACCAGTTTTGCCTAACTGATTGATGTATATGCTTGTTGCCGGAGAAGGTGTGGGATCAATCCGTGGCTTCATTTTGTCTTACGCCGCCCCTCTATGTCGGAGGGGCGATTCTCATGGACACACTGGTGTTTGCAGCAAAGCGTGGTGCATTTGTACTCCGGCGTCGCGGATGAGGCGGAGGTTAGCCAATCAAGAAGGAAGTTCGCATTCGAATATCGAAGAAAGCACAAGATTTGCTTGGAATCCAAGGTGTTGAACGGGTGATCAAGATGGGGTTTTGGGAGCAATACGAAAACTTGCAGAATGAGGCGTCGTCTCCACAAGAGCGCGGGCGCTTATTCGAACGATTTTTGCTTGCGTTCCTGCGCGACGGGCATTACCCAGGTGCCCGGTTTGTGTGGGTTAAGACATATCGAGATTGGATTATGGACACGCAACCAGAGCGTTCTCAGCAAGACGAAGGTATCGATTTGGTGGCTGAAGACACTGAGCACCATTTGTGGGCAATCCAATCCAAGGACCATCGTGACCCGGTGGACTGGCGTGAACTTTCGACGTTTGTTGCGTCCGCAACGTCACCGCGGTTTTCGTTCACGAAGTTCTTAGTAGTTGCAGTTGGTGGCGTTACCCGCACGGCGGAAGCCCGCTGTCAAGAACGTGGTATCGCTGTTTGGACTGGGGAGGATTTTGAAACTGCCGATATAGATTGGGAACAGTTCACCTGGCAAGCGTCTGAAGCAATGACGCGCCATGTGCCGGTGAGTCTGCGTCCATACCAAGAGGAAGCCGTTGCAGCCATTCTCTCTGGCTGGGAAGCAAACGATCGTGGAAAGTGCATTATGCCGCCAGGGACGGGAAAGACGTTAGTGGCGCTTCGAACTGTTGAACGTTTCGCACAACCAGGAGACCTTGTTCTCTTCTGCGCACCTTCAATCGCCTTAGTCAATCAGACGATACGAGCTTGGAAGCGCGACGCGACGGTGCAGCTTCGTTTTGTTGCCGTAACTTCCGACCGAGGGGTGGGGCGCGACGAGGACACAGGAGACATTTCGCTGATTATCCCACCAACTACGAATCATGAAGAGTTGGTTCGTGCCGCTCAACCCGTAGATGACGCAATCATCGTTGTGGTAAGCACTTATCAATCCCTCCACGTCGTAGCAGATGCCCAACAGCAAGGTTTGCCTGAGTTTCGTGTGGCCATTGCGGATGAAGCGCACCGGACGACAGGCGTGGCGTATGAAGAAGAGGAAGATCCATCTGACTTTTTGATGTTCCATGACGATGATCGGATTCATGCACATCGTCGATTGTATTTGACAGCTACGCCACGCCTCTTTACCGAAGCCCATCGAAATCGACTTGAACGTGAAGGACTGCGGACTTATGGCATGGACAATCTTGAAACGTTCGGACCCGAATTTTTCAGATATAGCTTTCGTAGAGGCGTTGAAGAGGGGTATTTGGCAAATTATTGCGTCCGCGTAATGTTCTTTAGCGAGCGAAGAGTACAACAGATGTTCGTTGATTGGGTGCAGGAAACAGACGCTCCTCAAGTTCCAGATTTGGTCAGGGCGTATGCTTTGTCCAGAGCGCTCATGGATGAAGACATTCAGCCGCCTCTACAACGGCTCATTACTTTTGTCAATTCGCGAGCGAAATCGCAAGCGATTGTGGATACTTGGAACAAGCTTGAGAAACGCTTCGGAATGTCACGCCCAGTTTTTGTCGCACACATGGATGGCACGATGTCCATGCGTGAGCGAGCAAAGTTGCTTCGCTGTCTTGAAACACTGACGGATCGCGAAGGGAATTCTGTAGATCACGTTCTTATTACGAATGCCAGAGTGCTCACCGAAGGTATCGATGTTCCCGACTTGGACGCCGTGGTGTTTTTGGAGCCACGAAAGAGCAGGGTAGATGTGATCCAAGCGATCGGTCGAGTTGTGCGTAAGCCGCCGCATCGCCCCAACAAGGTCGGAACAATTTTGGTCCCGATCGTTTTGAATGTTGATAGGTTGGAACCTAATGCACCGATTTCTGAAGAGCAGATTGAAGCACTCTTGCTGCCGCAAGAAGAGAACTTCCGTACTCTTGTCCAAATCATTAACGCGCTTCGCGCCATCGATACTGCGGTGGATGTATATATTCGTGAGTTGTTGTCTCCGCATGAGGGTAGCAACCGCGAACCGTCAAATACGGTTCAAATAAGATTTGACCTTGGGTTACCACAAGAGCTTGAAGAACAGATCCGAAAGACGATTACGACGCGCTTGGTGGCACCGGCTAACAACCGTTCGTATTTTGGTGTCTTTGCTGCGACTGTGGAGGAAGTTGCGCGACGCCTGCGGACACAACTTGATACGATTTTGGGTGCACTTCCGATCGAGCATTATCAGGAAGCTCAGGCTGCTTTTCAGAATTACGTTACGGCACTGCGGGAAGTTCTACATCCCAACATTTCTGAAGAGGATGCTAAGGATTTCCTTGTTCAGCATTGGATCATGGCACCGGTGTTTTCGTCGTTGTTTCCCGGTGACGATCTCACGGAAACTCCAGTCGCGAGGTCCTTCGAGCAAGTCACCGAGGGGCTTTTCGCGCCTTTTTTAGACCGCGAGCGACACGTGCTAGAGGAGTTTTATGTAAGTGTTCGTATTCGCGCACAGGGCATTCGCACTCCCGAGGAACGACAAGATTTCTTGCGTCTGTTATTTGAAATGCTGTTCAAGGCCGTCTTTCCGAAAGCAGCGAGTCGTTTGGGGATTGTTTACACGCCGGTTGAGCTCGTGAATTTTCTTCTGAAGAGCGTCGATGTCGTGTTGCAAAAGCACTTTGGAAAGACCACGGCTTCGTCAGGCGTGACGATCATTGACCCATTTGCGGGCACTGGAACGTTCCCTGCTCTGATGTTGCAACGCTGGGATAAGGAGACGATACTTCGGAAGTTACAGGCCAGAGAGTTTTGGGCGAACGATGTTCAATTGTTTGCCTATTACATGCTTCTGACGAACCTGCGTTGGACGATTCGAGAAATGACCGGCGAAGACCCCGGCTGGAATCTGCCAGTGCTGTGGGTTGACTCATTCCAACTTCAAGAGGAGCACGGATCTTGGAGTACGCAGTTTTTCGCTGACGATTACACTGAGTTGATGCGTACTCAACGTGATGCTTCGATTACGGTTGTGGTGGGAAATCCGCCTTGGCGTTCAAGACAAAGAGATGAAAACGACGCTAACCAAAATCTGCAATACGAACGGTTGGATGAGAGAATTCGAAGCACGTTTGCGGCTGAAACGTCTTCAAGAAATAGGAACAGCCTCTATGACGCTTATATCCGAGCAATTCGCTGGGCAATGGACCGAGTGGGGAATCAAGGCGTGGTCGCGTTCGTGACCAACGCTGGCTGGATCGACGGCAATGCCATGGACGGGATGCGCAAGGAACTCGCAAACGAGTGTGCGGCGATTTATCTAATCAATCTTCGCGGAAATGCTAGAACGCAAGGCGAACTCAGGAGACGGGAGGGTGATAATGTATTTTCTCAAGGGAGTCGTGCTGCCGTATGCCTCGTTGTGCTGGTGAAAGACGACTCCCACGTTGGGCCCGCAGAGATTTTCTATCACGACATTGGTGACTATCTAAGCCGTGAAGAGAAACTCGCGAAAGTCAAGGCGTTCGGAGATGTACAAGGTGTACCATGGACTCGCATCACACCTAATGAAGCAGGGGATTGGATTCATCAACGGTCAGATGAATTCGTGTCGCTTATGCCGCTTGGTGGAGAGCAAGCAGAAAGTGAGCATCGAATATTTAACATTCGTTCAAGGGGTGTGGCAACCAGTCGTGACGCATGGGTGTACAATTTTTCTCATGAAACGGTCGCGAATAATATGCAGAGAATGATTGCGGTATACAACAGTCAGGTTAGGAGAGGTATCAACGAACAACTAAACGACCCCAGCCAAATTAGTTGGAGCCGTGGCTTGCGGCGTGATGCTACACGGGGGGCGATTCATAGGTTTCGGCCGGATGCGATTCGAATTGCGTTGTACCGTCCGTTCTCTAAGCGCTGGTTGTATTTTGATCGCGCTTTTAACGATATGATCTACCAACAACTGCGTCTTTTCCCGCGTCCAGATGCGGAGAACAAGGTGATTATTCTACAAGCACCCGGAGATAATCGGAACTTCACATGTTTGGTGACGGATGAATTGCCAGATCTTCATGTAGTAGGGACCACTCAATGTTTTCCGCTTTACGTATATGATGGGGAAGACGGCGATGTGGAGGTTCAGGTTGCGCTTGATTTGATTGCTCCAAAAGACTATGCAATCACGGATGAAACACTTAGAGCATTTCAAGAGCAATATGGGGACACCTCCATTACAAAGGAAGATATTTTCTATTACGTCTATGGCGTGCTTCACGCATCAGACTATCGTGAACGCTTTGCTTCGGATTTGCGCCGTGAACTACCGCGAATTCCGTTTGCATCAGATTTCTGGGCATTCAGTCAAGCTGGTCGCAAGCTTGCGGAGTTGCACATAGGCTACGAGAAGGTTGACCCTTTTCCATTGGAAGAGAGTATTTCATCAAATGCACCAGAGGATCCTTGGGAACGTTACCGTGTAAAAGATGAGGTTTGCTAGGGACAAGAGAGACTTGGTTGTCAACGAGTGGATAACGCTTCGTGGAATTCCGGAAGAAGCGTTCCACTATCAGGTGAATGGACGGTCGCCGATTGAATGGATTGTGGAGCAGTATCAAATCAAGCGAGATCGAGCAAGCGGGATCGTGAATGATCCGAACGCCTGGGCTCGTGAGACGGCTCAAGATCCTCGGTACATTGTGGACTTGGTGAAACGAGCAGTGCGTGTGGCGGTGGAGACGCTAAAGGTCATTCGTCAATTGCCGCCAGCATTAGAATAAAACTGCCCTGCACCGCCCCACTGTTGGGGGCGATTCTTATGGACACGTTGGTGCTTGCAGCAAAATCCGGTGACCAAGACGCTTTCATGGCGCTTTATCAAGAATTTCGCGACAGACTGCGCCGCTGGGCGCATGGATATTGGATCCCCGGAGCAGAACGCGACGACGTGATGCAGCACGCTCTGATTGGGTTTTGGAAAGCGGTGCGTGGGTACGACGGGCAAACGCCGTTCCTGGCTTTCGCCAAGATGTGCGTCAAGCGAGAACTCGTCACCGTGCTCAAGATGGCGCGGCGGCAAAAGCACTTCTGGCATCTGACGGCTCTGTCGCTCGACGCGGAGTGCCCATGGATCGAGGACTCGGAGCGCACGGTGCTGGACGTGTTCGTTGATCGTACGGCACCGAGTGTGGAGGACGAGGTGTTCGGACCGCCGCAGGGCGCTTCTCCCCAAGAACTCGTGAAATGGGCCGATCAGAATTGGAAATTGAACTTGTCGGAACTCGAGCGTGAGGTGTGGCGATTGCGGATCGAAGGCCATTCGTATGAGGAGATCCAGCGGGTGTTGGGGTGCGGGTACAAGACGGTAGACAATGCAGTGCAGAGGCTAAGGAAAAAAGCGAAAAAGGCAATTGCGAGAAATCTCGAGCCCAAAACTGTTCTGGCCTGAGAGGTCATGGAACTATGGGACTTCGTTTCGTGGCGACATGGGCCGCAACGCTCGTTCTCTTCGCGCTGATGGTGGGGATCGCGGTTAGGTTGCAGTTGACGTATCGGGACATACGATACGCCAAATACACACCGTTGGTTTTCTGGATTGCGTGTTTCTGGTATCCGAGCGTTGGAGTCAAGCTTTTGTGGCGGGAGCAAAACGTGCAGCGTCGTCAACGCGCGGTTTTGTGTGTGCGATGGGTGCTCTGGTGCTATCGATATTTGCCAATCACGGTGGGCTCAGCTTGTCGTTGGGTTCACGATCCAGTTCAAGGTGTAGCACGTGTTTATGCTGTGTGGAGGCAACTGGCGATGAGTAGTATCTAAGAGTGGATCGCAAAAGTTGACATCGATTGTGTGGTGTTCCTATGGTCTTTCTTCCACAGATGTGCTACAATCAGAGTTGCCTAGGTCAAGATCATCTTTGGTGCGTGTTACTCACCGCACCACGTTGCTCATTCCTCTGCGATGGGTTGGGCTCAGGTGTCTGGTCGGCTCCGGTTGTCGCCGACCGTCCGCCTGGGCTTTGCTCATGCTTTCGGAGTTTCCGCAGTTATGTTCAGACCCTGCTACGTGTCGTTCGAGGTCAATCTCCTGCAAGGGGACGGTTTGTTTTGGTCCGGTGTTTCGCGAGCGCCGGGCCTTTGTGATGCCCGTGGAGCTCAACAGGTAGAGCAGCCGCCTTGTAAGCGGCCTGTTGCAGGTTCGAGTCCTGTCGCGGGCTTATGCCTGTAGACGCATATTGCCCCATGTGGTAAGATAATCATGAACAATGCAGGAGGGTTAACCCCTCCTGCGAGGTCGATGTGGCTTCCCCGCCTCACGGTTGGCGCCAGGGCGGGGATTGCCGTTTAAGGCCCGCAGGATGTCTGCAAGCGCATGCCCGATTCGGGCAAGGCTCCAGCCCACCGCTACGAGCACCACAGCAATGTGCTGCCACATCCCTCTCACCCCCTTCCTACGAAGGGGGTGCCCAAGAGAGGTTTCCCTCCCAAGACAAGCCTATCACGAAGATCTCAGGTTTTCAATAGAATTTGGATTGGATGTTTTATTGACCCATACATAGGTTGATATTAGAATCAAAACTAGGATTGAGTTAGGGAGGTGGCTTGTGTATGGGTGTACATACGGTGTTTGTGTACGGCACATTGAGGAAGGGGCAACCCAATCGGCCTGTGATGGAGCCTTATCTGGTGGCGGACCTGGGTGAAGGCCAGATTCGCGGAACTATGTACGATCTCGGGCCGTTCCCGGCGTTGACGCTCGAGGAGGACGGCGTGGTTACGGGCGAATGGGTCAGGGTGACGGACGAGGGTCTTGCGCGGCTTGATCGACTGGAGGGCTATCCAAGCTTTTACGATCGGGCGATCGTTTCAGACACCGCAAATGGGTTGCGGGGATGGGTATATTGCATGGAGAAACGCAAAGTGGATGGGTACGCGAGAGTCGAGAATGGGGACTGGGTAGCGCATCAAGCGCAGCAAGCGGTCGTTCGATGAATCGATGAACATGCGCGGCGACCGTATCATCTCAGAATGCGGTTTTTGTCTTACAACCCCCTCTAAGTAGAAAGGGGGTTTTTCTTTTGTGTATGTTTCCGACACCACGAGGCAGGAACTGCTCGAAGAGTACCATGCTCATTCGGTGAATTGAGTACTACGCGAATCTCTGAATTAGAAGTCCCTATCTTGCCATAATCATAAAGATAGAGGAGGTCTTCCAGATGCGCGTGCCGCTTGACGCTTTGCAAGACCATCCGGAAAACCGTCTCTTTCGTGATCTCACGGAAGAGGAACTGCAAGCATTGGCCGCCGACATCCAGGAGAATGGGCTGATTCACCCGATTGTGATTCGAGCCGTTGAAGACGGTCGATATGAGATCCTGAGCGGCCACCAGAGAGTGCGTGCGGCGAAATGTTTAGGATGGTCGGAGATCGAAGCCAATGTCGTCGAGGTGGATGACAACCGCGCCGCGAGGATGTTGATTTCCGCGAATATCAAGACGAGGACGCTTTCGCCGATGGAGTTGGCGCGTGCAATACGTCGGGAGCGTGAATTGATCGAAGAGTTGCATGGTGAAAGGAGAGGAAGACCACGGACCGAAAATGTCGGACATAATGTCCAGGATTTAATTGGAATATGGTCTAAATCTGTTGCTGAAGAGATTGGGATGTCGGAAAAGCAGGTGCGTAGATTAGATAAGCTGAACGAATTGATTCCTGAACTAAAAGAGTTGGTTGATAAGGGTAAGCTATCCTCGACCGCAGCCGAACAATTAGCATATTTGGACAGTGACGAACAGCAAGCTCTGTACCGTGCGTTTGGCGAAGCGATCGGTGAGCAACGCGTCGTAGAAATCAAAGCGCTTCGCGCCGAAATCGAGTCGCTCCGAAAGGCAAGGGAAGAGGCGGAAGCGGCTCGCCAGCAGGCGTTCTTGGCTTTGGAGGCCGAACGTCGGAAGTTGGAAGATTGGAAACGCCAAACTCAATCGACTGATGAAAAGACAATGGCTGAGTTTCGTAAGCGTATTGCTGATCTAGAAGCGGAGTTGTCCCGCTTGCAAGCAGAAAGGGAGGCATTGGAGGTTGGAATCGAATCGTTGGCGGAGCGCAAAGCACAGGAGTTCCTTACTCAAAAGCAGGCAGATTTGAACGAAAAACTCAAGAAGATAAGCGAGAAGAATCGTGCCTTGAACGAGGAGAATCGGCGGTTGTCAGAAGAAAACGAGCGTCTTGCACAACGGTTGGTTCATTTCGAACATAGCGAACTAGAGCGTGCGCGTTATCGAAATCAGTTTGAACAGCAAATGGCGCAGGCACTGGCGGAATGGGAGAAAGTTGTTGTTGCAGCGCGGGAACTTTGGGAAGGTCCTCTAGAAGGAGATCCGAAGTTTCTGCACGCCGTTCGCTTTTATGTCGAACGTTTGAAGGCGAAGTTACATGAACTCGAAAAATCGGGGAGTTGAGTTCGAATGGAGCAGAAATCGTGGATGCTACCTTCGTTTGGAAATCATGATATCGCAGATCGCATTTTGGCGAAAGAAATGCTTTCAGACTATGAGGCACAGTTGGACATTGCAATGGAAGTGTTTCTCGCAGAGCGGTGCACCACGTTGCATCCGACGACGTTGATTCCATCCGACGAATCCATGTTAAGCGGGCGATCGCTGTTGTCTTATCTCGGTACGTTTTCACGTGCAGGGTATGAGACACGGCAGGGGACGAAAGTGCGGCCCGTGCGTCGAGCAGGGATCTGCGAGATGTATCAAGAGATTTATTCGTCTCATTTTGACGAGTATGGTCGATGGCATGGACGTTACTTCTTGGATTACCTGCAATTTGCCGCCGAAAAATTGTCGCATATATCGGAAGGTGGCATGTTGCGAGATCGGAAGACGGCTGAAAAGGCGCGTCGGTTGAAAACTGACGCATTCGAAGCCATGGTGGCGGTTATAGGATGGCATCTTCTCCACGAGTTATGGAGGCAACAAGCACTGCGAAGCACAACAGCCGCGCATATCGTTCAGTTGCTTCAACTTATGCGTAGCATGGAAGAAAATATTGCAAGATTGTGGGCGCGCTATCGTCAAGGAGAGGTTGACGAAGGAGTTCAGATGCTTCGCGCCGAATGGGAGACTCAGCGAGAATTGATTGCGAATATGGCGCGCGACATAGCATCGCACCCTGCGGAATCCGAACGTCAATTGTTGCTTCGATATCGTCCGCTGGTTATCGCCGAGTTGCGTAAATTGCACGAGAGGATTGGAAGTGGTACCACCCCGGCGATTGGCACACCCAGATGAAGAATTTTGTCGTGCAACCCCCCTCTGATTGAGAGGGGGTTTTTCGTTATGTATGTGGCCGACACAACCATGCAGGAACTGATCGAGGAGTATCGTGCGCATCGTCGTCTGCTCTTGACACAGTTGCGGGAACTGGATCGAGCGGCGCGGCAGCGGCAGCGGGTCTTCCAACGCATCCGGTCGATGTCGTGGCCGAAGTGGATGAGGCTGGACCTGGAGCAGTATGCGGAGACCAGAGATCGACAGTATCTCGAGGACTTCCTTTATCAGGCCCAAGCGGTGTGGGAGACGCTGACGCCTAAGCAGCAGGCGGCGATCGAAGATGTGCGACGGATGGTCGAGGAACTGCGCGGCGAGGAGATGGATCGCTCTCTTCTGCGGAGCATGGCCCGTGACATGTTGTACGTGCTCTCGCAAATGGCGCGTTATGGCGCAGTGCAGGAACAGCTTTTGTGGGAAAGGGAGGAACTCTCGCGTCATCGGGTGACGCGTGCGGCGGTTGGATGGTCTCGGGTGTGGAGACGTTGTGAGGCTGGTGATTTCGGATCATGGTATGGATTTGCCTTGTTGGGTACGCGATCGCAGGATTTCTAGTCATGCTCGCTGCCGACGTTGTGTTCGACGATTTGGACTTCGACCTACGCATCTGGATGTGGATGTGCTGGCCGATACCTCTCCTGTTCGCAGTTTGGTTTTTTGTAAGCGAAGGATACGAGAGTTTAGTGAGACGTCTAAAGAGGATGCTTCGTGGATTTTGATGTGTCTGTGCCGTGTGTGTGGCGGGTGCGTTCGATTTCTGCCCGGTCTGCGCGAAATTGTACGCCGAACTCCGCGGTGGGTGGAAGAGATTGTTCTAACGTCAAAACACGACGATGCCCTCTGCACCATCCACCTTGATGCAGGGGCGTCGAAAGGAGCCGAAGATCAGCGCGTGTCGGCCTAACTTCAGGCTAGACCATCTGCTGGTGTCGATCCTTGTCTTAGAGTGTCGAAATCTTGTCCTTGGAGATTCGGTTGAATAGCGAAAAGCTTGCATGAAGTGGCGCTGGGGGTCAGTGTGAGTTGACACGAACGCGAGGATGAGCCAACAAGTCTGGATCACACGAGGAGGGTTTTCATGTCTGGTTTGATTACATCCTTTCTTTTCTTGTGAACGGAGGGTTTTTTTCTGGTTAATAGTTTTTATTTTGGTTCGCTCGTGATCCATAAACTATGGAATGTAAGTTGGGAAGCCATTTTTCTATCGGTTTTTTCAGGATGTGTTTCTCTTTGTGGATTGGTAGATACTTGTTTGTTGATATATCGCATAGAATATATACAAAACGTTTTGACCGCCTGTGCTCCGATGACATTCAATCCTGATCAGGGAGGCAGTATCTGTTGGTATATAGAACCATTTAAGACTTATTGGTTCCAAACTTATTGGAGCGCCTCTCTATTTAATCTTGTTGGGATTCTCGTTGTGCCGCTTTCTTTCTTGTTTTCCATGCGAGTTTGTTTTGAGATTCCTTATAAGGAAATTTTTAAAGCAATCCATAACAACCATGGTTCGATATGATGTCGTGAACCGGGGAGTACGGATTAAACGGATTGATGCGTATAGGCTCCTCCATTGCAACAGAAACAACAATTACAACAAAGTCTGTTGTTTTTGTTATAATTATAATTTTGCCGTTGGAAGGCGTCTACCGCCGAATGAAAAGGCCCCGAACCATACGGCACGGGGCAAGGCGTGGAGACGGTTCAGACGAATGGCAAGCTGCATGCGCTTGGGCTCAGTGTTGACCATTGGGCGGGTGCGTAAACGTGGCGTCGTGGACGAAGGCGTTGTCTGACGGTGTCCTTTCTTATTGACGAAACACTCTGCAATGCGCGATCTTTGGTCATGAGGGGGCAGCTCCGTGGAAGAGGTCATCAAATACGATCCGAATCAATACGCGCTCATCGAACGCGAACGGCTTGAACGATTGGAGCGCGTCGCGGAATGCGCAAGAGACATTGCATATTCCATGCCGGAGTTCTTCGATCCGCGCTACTACGAGTATCGGGTTAGTGGCGAAGACATGGAAGATCTCATCGCCGCAGTTTGTGAGTTGGATCAGAAGGACTGGGACTTCACGATTCGCAACGCTGCCGGTGATGCTTGGAGGATCCGTTACCACGCGCAACCGATACGAGGCGTCATTCGTGCTCGGGCGCAAGTCCAGGGAGACGGTTGGGGGTCTGTCACGTGGAACAGACTCGCCGATCGATACGGTTGGGAGCAAGAAACGTCGCCGAACGAAGGCGGCTGTTGGATATGCCATAGAACAACAGGCAACGACTGGCTATTCAGCATTGAGTACGACTGCCATGTTCATCGGTCGTGCTTGGAACGAGCGACGCCGGACGAGGAAGTGGAAATTATTCGACGAGAGTTAGGAATAGAGCAACAGTCGGATGCACCAAACTCTTGATTTTCTTTCCAACCCATGCTACCCTAATCATATCCAAGGAACATAGATCCAACGATCACAAATCGAAGGGAATTCACATAGAATCCTGACAGGAGGAGGTCGAGGGCAATGAAGAGGTGGACGAAGGCAACGCTCGGCGCGCTGAGTGCGCTGGCGGTGTGTGCCGCCCCAGCGAGCACGTTCGCCGACAGCGGCGGGGCGGTGCAGGTGACGTTTATCGGCCCAGAGTATGATCGGATTACCATGACGGCGAAAATGGCGGAAGACACGGCTACCCTTGTGCCGATGCAGATCACGTTAAATGGTAAGGTGTTGGCGAACACGTATGCCGTGACGAAAATTGCCGCTCCAGACTCGGATAGCGGTGTTCCGTACATTGTGCAGAATTACACGCCAGGCGAAATCATGGTGCCGCTCAATGTGGTTTCGGCGGCGTTGAACGGTCAAGCGGGCATTCAGAGTTATTTGACGCATGAAGGGCAGCTTGTGAACCTGTTAGATGACCCCGCAACGACTTGGACGTTCAACACACTGCTATACCGTAATCCGTTGCCTGTAGTGGAAGACGGAATGAATGGTTATACCATCAATGGTCAAGGAGTAGACTTTACTGCGGATATTGCCGTGAATCTGAACCTGCTGGACGAGATCAACATGTTCCCGATCAAAGATCCAAACACGGGAGTCACGGATCAGTTCGTGAACGTCCAGCGACTCATTGCGTTGTTCAAGGCGATGGGGTTCGGCGCAACGTATGACACGACGACGAACACGCTCGCGCTGACTGGGCCGACACCGCGTCCAACCTACACGAAGGTGACGCCGCAGATCTACAAGCAGGCGGTGGCACAGGCCCAGCAAGCGCAGGCGCACCACACCACGGGCATGTTCGGGATGCTCGCAAACAATGCTCAGTGGTATCCCGATCCAAAGAATGTGTTCTTCAACAGGCGCTTCGACGTGCAGAAGCTCCACGGTGGTCAGGTACTGCAGAAGTGGCCGTGGGTGGTGTTTTTGAAAGGTGCGGGCATGGGCGGAAGTGATGTGGTCGCAGAACTTGTAGCAAGGGGCAATAACGGTACGGGGTTCTATGGATTTTACATGATTTACGAGCTAGTCGATCAGAATTCCGGTAATGTTGAGTGGATCGCTCCGAACTATTGGCTTGCCGGGAATTCTGATATGCAGGGTGCAAAGCCGCCTCTCTCACGAGTCCCTGACATTGGTACTGCGCCGATTTACGCAAAGGCCGGAGCTTGGGCGTATGGTTATGGACTTGACATTGTTCCAAATTTGAATTGGCATACAGGCATCAACCCGGTGAATCCGTGACCGAACGCGACGAAACGCTCGCCGCGTTCTTTTTTTGTCTGCTCACCCCCACTGTTTGTGGAGGTGATTTTTTTATGCGCAAGTTCAAGGTGCGCATGAACACCAAGGCGAAGAAGGCGCTGGCGGTTGCAGTGGTGCTGACGACGGCAGGTGCGTTTGTGTCGTGGCCCGCACCGAAGGCGAGTGCGCTACTGACCTATGTCGGTAACGGGCAAGCCCTGGCGATTGCGAGCGTCAACGCGGCGGCGCAGTTCGGCGACTCGGTGTGGCGCACGCACGAGAACGGGATCTACGACCCGTACAGTTGGGGACTTACAACCTTCCTGCCTACGGTCACCTACTATCACGACGGCCAAACAATTACGCTTCATCTCGGATACGGAAACTCCACACCGGTGGAGTACAACGGCACAATGTACTTTGCGGTACCTGCGAACAACGAGGGAGCATCGGACAACCCGACCGCGCCCGGTTACCTCATCGCGATGGACGTGAGCCCGAGCGGATGGAAACAGGATCCTCAGACAGGCGCGTTCGCACCCACCGTCAAATGGGTGCAACCCGTCACCGGCGTCTCGAACAGCGCACCGGTCATTGATAAGGCGACTGGGAATGTATACCTGGCAGCAGGTGACAATCTTTACGGTTTCCAGCCAGATGGGACGCCGATTGGGCAAAACGGGAACAACAACGGATCGAACCCGTTCGATTCATCCGGCACTTCCACCGACCAACACAACATGTACTCCAGCGACCCGATTGACTAAAACCAGGTCGTCGGCTACCCGCTCTACGCCTCGGCGCAGAACACGGGCATGAGCGAGGACACGATCTGGGTTGGCTCGCAGAACGGCTATCTGTACGCCTTCGACGCGAGCGACCTGTCGCAGCTTTATAAGATTTGGATCGGTAGCCGCATCGACGGTACGCCGGTCCTGGCGTACTCGGTGAGCGGGATCCCGTACATCATCATCGGCACGGCATACGCGCCGAACAACAAGGGCGGCACCGGCACCCTGTACGTGATCGACCCGACGACCGGCAAGATCGTGTCGAAGTTCCAGACGCCCTCGGACGCGCCGGTGAACGGCAGCGTCATCCAAACGGCCCAAGGCTATATTGCCTGGAACGACTACGACACGGACATCTACTACGGGCAGCTCAACGACGACGGAACGATCACGTTGTTGCGGAGCTACTCGGACGTAGGTGGTGCCGGTGCCTACTCCGCATTGGAGGCGGGGTACGCCGGACCGTCGGGAACGTATTTGTTGCCGGTCGAGAATCGGGACGAGCTCGCGTTTGTCTCCTTTAAGACAGGAGTATCGGGCGATGCGTTGTTGGCGGGCGAAGCGGTGGGCGCACCCGAAATCTCGGCGAACAACATCTACGTCATCGACAGCACGGGGCAGCTTGACGCATTTCCGAACAGCCCAAGCGGCTTGACGAACGGCGAAACGCCATCAAGCTATGCGATCAATCTTCTTCAAGCCTTGCAAACGAAGTACGGAGTCAAGTACGTCAACGGTGCAGGTGCGGCGACGCTGACGAGTTTGTTCGAGGCAAACGACGCGGCGAACCCGTACACGGGTACGCAGACGGCGACGATTTTCCAGCCGACAAGTGGCGGGCTGGCGGTGTTGCAGAACGTCGGGGGGGTGTACAAAACGAGCGACGATTACACTTCGGCGGACGCGACGGCTTTCAGCCAGCCGATCACACTGACGCTCTCAGGCGGTGACTTGCCGAAGATCTTGTATCCGGCACCAAACAACTTCAACGACACATTCACGATCGAGGCGAGTGCAAACGGCGGAAAGTCGTGGACGACACTCGGTAGCGTCGAAGTGTACCAAAACGGTATGCCGCAAACCCAAATCACCATTCCCACGTCGATGCTCAATAAGGCCATTGGTACGTCGGGATGGACCAACGGCCAGCCGAACACAATTATCATTCGGATCAAGCCGACGGCTGGGGATACATTCGGATATGAGTTCGAATCACAGGACATGGGTTGGTCGCCGAGCCCTTACGGACAGGTGACAGTGAAGTTCCCGGCAGCGACGCAGGGCTTTGTCTGCACCAACCTGCACGGTTGCTGGGACTGGGAAGGCGGCGCGATCCACCTGTGGGTGCTTCAGACCGTCGAAGGGAAGACTCCGCTTTGGGGCGGCAAGCTAGGTGACGCTTTGCACGGAGGGGCGTTCACAACCTATCCAATGAACAAGCCGTCGCCGTACAACGCGAGCCGGTATGTGACGGTGTGGGCGCAGATCGCGCCGAACTGGAACTTTATCGGGCGCGAGTTTGACGCACATATGGAAGCGATTGTGCAGACGTGGAAGAACATCGCGTATCCGTACACGTACATCAGCGGCTGGCAGAAGGTCTCGTCTTGTTCAGGCACAAACGCAGACGGGACGTGTTCATCCACCACGACCTCCTGGGTTCCCGTCTACAGCACGATCACGCTGCACATGAACGTCCCCGAGGTTTACACGGAGACAAGTCCAGACGTGCGGTTGTACTGGGACGGTGGCAAGACCAATGCCGACACACAACACCTGCGGTTTGCGTGGAACATCTACATCCCGGATCAAGGCGGGCCGTGGGTGCCGTGCAGCCAGGCGTATGACGGGCCGTGGCACATGAACCCGTACAACCTTCAGGACGTGACGAGCGGCTACATCAACGGCGTGACGTGGCAGCAGTCGGGCGTGTGCCACGCGGATGATCCGCTTGAGTCGGGTTGGCCTGCCGGGGAGTATCCGCTTGGCGTGCCGTATCCCGGCGCGCAGATGCAGTGGGCACCGTTTGACGCGAACCACAACAACGGCATCCTGTACGAGCCGAAAAACCAAACGCAGTACGCGGCGTGGCCGCCGAACTGGCGTGTGGGCGCGGCGGAGTACATGCCGGAGATCATCGTCAAGGCCCTGAGCGACTGGGGCGACTGGACGGATCCGGAGATCACAGTGTGGACGCCAACGGTGACGAATGGCTGGAACGAATATTACCCGGTGCCCGGACCGTCGAAGACGACGGTGACGCCGAACAACAGCAAGTGAGACGAGTGGCCGCCCTGCCGGCGTGGTGGGGCGGCTTTTTTTGTCGTGCAAGTCCCGATTATGTGAAAGTGACTTTTTTGAGGGAGGTACACGTCTGGCGAACTCACGTGGAACATTTACGGTGGCATTTGGCGATGCCCAATCTGGCAAGAGTCACTGGGCGCAAACGCACCTGGTCCCTTACGCCTGTGCCAGCGGGGCGTCTCTTTTGTCCCGCAAACAGCCTTAATACGTAGAACAAAACCCGGTGAGGAGGCATGTTCGATATGGACAACACCCAAAAGTCAACAAACGGGAAGTCGACCAACGGAAACACGCGCAAGCCAAATACCCATAATCAACGGAAACGTAGCGACCGATTTGACCTGCTTGATCCGACGAATCCGGCCAGTCCACTCAGCCCGCTCAATCCAGCGAATCCGTTGAGCACGTTTCATTCGGGCAATTGTTGATGTGGAGAGAGGTGCCCCCTGCGCATACATTGCCGCGAAAGCGCGACACAGCAAGTGTCCGACGGTCTTGACTTGGAACCAGAAGCACTTTCGTCGGTTACAGGTTGGTCACGTTGCGCCAGGCGAATTCCTGCGCTCGTTTAAATGATCTACGCCGTTCTGCAAAGGATGCAGGGCGGTTTTTGTCCTTCGCCAGGCGCAGGCTGTACAATCGCTACTGATTTGGTCCGGTCTTTGTCCTGCATCCCACCCTCAAGGTGAGGAGGTCGAACGATATGAGCGAGATGAGCATCCACCGTCTGAAGCCCCACCCGAAGAATGCGGAGTACTACGCGGACCTGACGGGTGAGAAGTACGAAGAGCTGAGGCGTAGCATTGAGGCCCACGGGATCCGGGATCCGCTGAAGGTGTTGCCGGATGGGACGATTATCGCGGGTCACCAGCGCTGGCGCGTTGCGAAAGAGCTTGGGTTGGAGCGCGTGCCTGTTGTGATTTACGACATTTCGGAGCAAGAGGCGGAGTACTTGTTGATTGCTGATAACGAGGAGCGACGCGGAGAAGACCGCGATCCAATGCGAAAGGCCAGAAGGGCGAAGTTTTTGGCAGAGTACTGGGTGATTCGCCGAGGTGGGGCGAGAAAGAGTGTTTCGGGAAGCGAAGGACCAAAGGAGCAAATTGCTCCTTTGAAGAGCCACGTTTTTGGCAGAGTATTGGGGATCAGACTAGAGAAAGTCGTCGTCCAAAAGCTCAATTTGAGCTTTTGAAAACTATCACCAATTTGGTGAAACTAAATTGGTTGTGGGGGTTACTGAAGGAGTTGGTATGGACGTTTCCCTTCCATACGTGAAAATGGAGCAAATTGCGCCATTTAAGAACTAAGAACCTTGATGGCACGAGGATAGCGGCGACTTTCGTCAAAACGACGAAAGTTCCAGCGAGGACTTCTCACTTTGAGAAGTCCTCGCTGGGATGGAGAGAGAAAAAACGTTTCGAATTCTGAAAGAGCAAACCGCCATTTTGGCGGTTTGAAAGTCAGATAGAGGACTTTTCAATTTGAAAAGTCCTCTATTGAGACGTTGTCGTGACTATTGGTGAAAGTATGGAGAATGACATCAGCAAGCATACCTAGCGCTACACAAGGTCGTGGACACCACAGATATCAAACATCAGCGTCGTGTTTTGTCGTGCATGCCACGCATAAATGAGGAGGCGATTCCCATGAACCTGATCCACATCGACAGGTTGAAGCCGCACCCGAAGAACGCGGATTACTACGCCGATCTGACGGGTGAGAAGTACGAAGAACTGAAACGCAGCATCGAAGTCCACGGCATTCGAGATCCTCTGAAGATCCTGCCCGACGGCACCATTCTGGCGGGACACCAGCGCTATCGCATTGCACGAGAGTTGGGGATCGAGCAAGTTCCCGTGGCGATCTATGATGTGTCGCCGGAAGAAGCAGAGTACCTTCTGATTGCGGACAACGAAGAACGACGCGGCGAAGACAATGATCCGATGCGTAAGGCTCGACGCGCCAAGTTTTTGGCGGAATATTGGGGTGTACGGCATGGCGGGACGCGAAATGCTTCGAGTAGCGAAGTACCAAGTCGCCAAATTGGCGACTTGAAAACCCTGAAGGATATTGCTGAAGTGGTGGGAGAAAGCGAACGAACCACGGAACGCTTGCTTAAACTTAACAACCTTATTCCGGAGTTACAAACTCTTGTATCCTCCGGCAAACTTGGTACCAGCGCCGCCGAGCAGTTGGCGTACCTAAGCCCGGAAATCCAGCGTACCTTGTATGAAGCGTTGGGAGAGGAGATCGCGAATCGCACGTTCGCGGAGACCAAGGAATTGCGGCGGAGACTCGAAGAGGCGGAACGTCGCGACCAGGAAACGGCGCGGTTGCAGGCGGAACTCGCAGAGTTGCGCGAGCAAGGGCGCGAGGAAGATCGCCAGAAGATCGAGCAGTTGGAACGTCGAATCCGGGATCTCCAGGCTCAGAGTTGGCGTGTGGTCACGCTGGAGCAGGAACTGACCGCGTTGCGGGAGCGCGGGAGAAAAGAAGACCGCGAGCGAATTGCCGATTTGGAGCGGGAGATCGAGGAACTCAAGAATCGCCCTGTGGAGCGCGTCGAGGTGGTGCCGGATTCGGTTCAGCAGGAGATCGAGGCGTGGAAGCGGCGGGCGGCGGAGATCGAGCAACAAAAACGCGAACTCGAATCGAAGTATCAAGCGACTGAGCAGTTGCTGGCCAGGTACGAACAAAAGATCCAGCAGCTGCGCCAAGGCGCGCCGGTCGTACAATTCCAAGTGCCACCCGCGCTGCAAAAGATCGAAGATGAACACGAGGCTCGCGCTCAACGTCGCAAGCTCTATACGAAGCTGGAACGCGCGGTTATGGACATTTGGACGGTCTATCATCAAACGGGCGGCGAGGTGGACTGGATTGTGGACGAGTTCTATCGACAGCAACGAGTCGGGCCGAACGGCATGGACGGGTTTGAGGAGGTCAACGCGTTTCTGGCCAAAATTGTCGACGCACTTCACGCCATTCAGCGACCGAGACTGCTGAAATAGCACATGGGACATATCGGCGGCGTTCCCGTGAGCATCGGGATCGTCGCCGTTTTGTTTTGCCCTGCAACTCCCCATCTGGTGAAAGGGGTGTGATCGCCAGATGGCGCAAGGACAAGAGCAAATGCTGGTGTATCCAATGGAGATGTTGCAGGAGTTGTCCTATCGCATCACCTTCACTGACAAGAAGACCGGGAAGCAGAACCGCGATCTCGTGGAGCCGTATGCACGCAGGGTGTTCACGCCCGAGAAGGGATGGAACGCGTTCTACAACGACTATTACTGCACAGCGCTGCGCAGGATACGTGTCTTAGGCAGGAAGGTTCGGGCGATGGTGCCGTATCGGCAACAAGGGGCGAAGTTCGCGCATGCGACGTTGCCGTTTGCCGACTTGGAGACGTTGGTCAAGCAGAAGCAGTATTTGGAGACGATGATTGCGGCGTTCATGGACGAGGCAAAGTACATTGACGACCTGATCGCCTATCAAGTCCAGCACGGCAAGCCCGCGGGTGTGTTGGTGGATGGCAGGATTGCGGATTTGCTGGATGGGCAACAGCCCGTTTCGTTAACGATGTAAACCGCGGTCGGAGGGACGAGAAATGAACAAAGACATGGAGTCAGTGATCTTGGAATTCCATCAGAAGGCATATGAGTTGGTACGGGCGCATGCTGATGCCACCGAAGAGGAGATCGCCAAACTTGGAGAGCCTCTTGTGGACGAATACTTTCACAAACTGCTGGATGCGGATCCGCTGACCCGCTATGCGCAACTGGAGTACATGCGCAGTTTGACGGAACGCGCGCGGGTGGAGCTCGAATACATCGTGTGGTACTTGGAGCACAAGGATCGCATTCCATCGGATGTGGAACCGTTGTATTCTGATTTTCTTGCGATGTTCGAAGAGCGCGGGTGGGACTTATCGCGGATTCGATGGCTGTTGGAACAGTTGGAGAACGAGATTGACGAGATCGATGTCGAGACTCGACGTTTTCTGGATGCGCATAACGAACAGCTTACGCAGATGCTGCTCGATGATCGCGTCTACGACTTTGTCAAGAAGATGCTGAAGAAGAGGAACATTCTGGTTTAACTATTCGTAAAATGGTAAACTGAGGGTACCACGAACCTTTGGAGGCACCCCCTGCCCGAGAGGGAGGGGGTGGGACGATGAGTGTCGCCGATGCGATTGCGCTGATGGTCCAGTTTGGATCATTTGTCGTGTCGCTTGTCACACTGGTCGTAACCCTGGTCCGTAAACACAAGTGACCGCCCCCTGAGGTTCGCGCCGACGGGGCGGTCACTTGCCCGAAACACACGGGCAGAGGCAACGCCCGAGGCGTTGGTGCCCGGGAGTCGGTGTTGGCCGCACCGGCTCCTGTTTTCATGTTTAGTCTACCATAAGGCCAATATACCTGGAAGGCTTGACCGAAGAGGAGACTTGGAGACTTGCCCTGCAAGCCACGCACGATCAGGAGGATGATGCGTGGTGAACATGGTGAGTCTTTGCAGCGGAGTAGGTTGCATTGACTTGGCGGCCTCATGGTATGGGATCCGAACGGTATTGTTCTGTGAGATTGACCCTTATTGCCAAAAGGTGCTTCAGAAGCGTTTCCCAGATGTTCCGATCATCGCGGACATCCGGGATGTGACTGCGGAGAAGGTGCGTGAGGTGACGGGACTTGACCAGATCGACATCGTTTGTGGAGGGTGGCCCTGCCAGCCGCACAGTTTGGCCGGAAAGCGATTGGGCGCTCAGGACGAACGGGATCTTTGGCCCGAGTTCCGGCGAGTGCTTCGCGAGCTTAGGCCCAGATGGTTCGTGGGTGAAAATGTCCGGGGGCTGCTGTCAACTGATGCTGGACGGTTCTTTGGAGCCGTTCTCCATGACCTGGCCGATCTCGGGTTTGATGTACGGTGGGGTGTGCATGGGGCATGTGACGTGGGTGCGCCGCATCGACGGGAGAGAGTATTCTTGCTGGCCTACCATCACGAGGTTTGATGCTTCCTGCACGGACGTGTCTTCTCAGGATGCTCAGCGATGGCCCACACCACAGGCGCGTGATTATCGCACGGGTGACGTTTGCGACTCAGCAAGAGCGAAGCGCAAACGCAAGGATGGATGGTCGCCAAACCTTAATGACGTCGTTCTTTGGGGCACGCCGAAATCTAGCGAGTATAAAGGCTCCTCCGCACATGGAACTCAAGCGTGGGCTCGAGATGTCGAGAAACACAACCTAAAAGCTCAAGTGATGGAACCCAATAATCCGGGACAGTTGAATCCGGACTGGGTCGAGTGCTTGATGGGATTACCTATCGGATGGACCGACATCGATGTGGAAAACGACCGGTTGCGAAGTGTACCATGGCCGGCTGGATTTGGGCAGGAGCAGTTTGAGTGGGAACCGCCGCGGACGGCGACGAAACGTCGTCACCGTGTTGCTCGACTCAAAGCTCTCGGAAATGGCGTAGTGCCCGCGCAGATTGCTCCGGTCTTTGCTGAGTTGGTTCGGTTAGAGCACGAAAGTCACCGAGGTCAGTAGTTCGATGCCCTGCATCGCCCCCCACAGTGGGGGTGATGCTTTTGTCATTCATAGAAGGTCTTCCGCCATTCACGGCGCTAATGATCGATCACGTGAGCACGGCGCGCCAGAAACCAAGGAGAAAGCGAATCGCGTTTGGCTGGTACGGCGGCAAGTACAGTCACTTGTCGTGGCTCCTGCCGCTGTTGCCGCGAGCGCATCATTATTGCGAGCCGTTCGGAGGCTCGGCAGCGGTCTTACTGAATCGGGATCCTTCACCTGTGGAGACGTATAACGATCTGGACGGGGAAGTCGTCAATTTCTTTCGCGTGCTTCGCGAGCAGCGCGACGCCTTGATTGAGGCGATCGCGCTCACGCCGTTCAGTCGAGAAGAGTTTGTCCGGGCCATCGTTGAGCCAACAGGTGGTCTAACTGAACTCGAGCGCGCAAGGCGGTTCTACGTCCGAGCAAGACAGGCTCGCATGGCACTGGCGCAGACCGCTACACCGGGGCGTTGGGCGGCATGCCGCAACACGAGCCAGCGCGGGATGGCAGGCAATGTGTCCCGTTGGCTTGGAAGTGCGGCCAATTTGGCCGAGATCGCAGCGCGTCTGGTCCGCGTGCAGATCGAACATCGCCCTGCGATGGACGTGATTCGTGCCTACGACAGTCCTGATACGTTGTTTTACTGCGACCCGCCATACATCCATGCGACCCGAACAGATCCGAGAGCCTATCGTTACGAGATGAGCGACGAGGAGCACATGGAACTTGCGCGGGTTTTGCACAATGTTCGGGGCAAGGTTGCGATTTCCGGTTATCATTGCGATCTGATGGACGAGCTGTATCGAGATTGGCGGTGTATCGACGCGCCGCCAAAACAGTGCCATGCGTCGAAGAGGTGGCGTCAGGAAGCTCTGTGGGTCAACTATTGAGCGCCAAAACGCGAACCGCCCATCAAAACCTCTGACAGGCGGTTCGCGTGTACCGAGAATCCCAGTGTTCGGCCTTCGTTGAGGTGGACGATGGCCAAGGATTGATCCCTGTAAGACGCCGCCACAAGTATAATGTCTCTTGCCTCCTCTCGTTTTCTCGTGTTGCGCGAGTTTGAGAACCCCCAGTAAACTAGGAGTTGCATGCCAAAGTTGGGGGAGATGGTTCGTGTTCGTTGCGCCACTGGTCGATCTCGTTTCACATCATCCCGTACATTCCACACATTCCGCAGTCCATCGCGTCTCCTCCGCGCCCAACTCCCAAGCCATTCAGGTGCGTTCTCTTGTCGTGGACGGAGAGCCCGTGAATGAGGTCATCATCAATGTTCGCGATCCGCACATTGAGGTTCAACCCGCTATCGCGAATCACGAGCTTGGCACCACGGCTACGTTGGCTCAGATTGCCCAGCAGAATCACGCGATCGCCGCGATCAACGGCACGTTCTTCGACGCGGGTGGCGACAACTTCCCGGCCGGGGCTTTGGAAATCAACGGCCAATTCGTGTACAACGAGAAGGGCACGCTTCTCGGCATTGGCACTCAGGGCCAGCTTACGATGCTACGTGCGACTGAGGATCTGTCGCTGAATGTCTACGATCCTACGAATCCGATCAGCAACATGTGGCCCTGGTTTCTCAACACCTTGAGCACCAACCCTATGCGGGTCAGCGTGTTGACGCCGTTCTACGGGCCGCGCACTCGCGATTCGTCGTCTGTCGTGGCGGAAGTGGAGAATAACAAGATCGTTGCGATCCACGACGGCATCACACCAATTCCAAGCAATGGCTACGACATCGAGATTGGCGCGGGAGAGGCGAAAACCCCCATCATGCAGCGGGTCCATGTGGGGGATCGGGCAGTGTGGGGAGATACTGTAGTTTCACTGGACACAGGAAAGACTGTACCGTTCAGTGCTTATCCAAACGCCATCGGTGCTGGCCCCATGTTGCTCAACAATGGCCGCATCGACATCGAGCCAGCAAAAGAAGGACTGGATAACTACGAAGTCGTGGACGCGGTGACACTGCGCTCGGTGGTCGGCTTCAATTCGTCCGGGCAGTTGGTGTTTTTGACGATTCACGACGCGAATGTATACCAGGAAGCTCAGATCGCCAAAGCGCTCGGTTTGACATACGCGATGAACCTTGACGGGGGGAGTTCAACAGGACTGTGGTATGAGGGGCGCTACTTGACGGTTCCGCAGCGAGCCTTGGCGACTGCGATCGTGGTGGAAGAGAGGTAACACATGCACTCCAATTAACAGCCTTGCGTCGAAAGGTGGCGCAGGGCTGTTTTTATGCCGTTTTGCCCTGCAGACATCGCTCTTCGGAGGGGGCGATCTCTCATGCAACAAACCTGGGCAGTCTTCGCAAACGGTATGCAGGTTCGTGTCTTCTGGGTGGACGGTGAACCGCTCTTCGACGCAGCGGGCGTCTGTGAGGCGGTGGGGATGCGCAATGTCGAGAAGGCACTCCGAAAGCTCGACGACGATGAGAAGGGCGCGGTGGTGATCGAAGGGCCGGGCGGACGCGAGGAGATCCCCGTGGTGCGCGAATCGGGCATGCTGAGGCTCACGTTGTTGGGGAAGAACGAGCACGCGCGCGCGTTCCAGCGTTGGGTGCTGCGCGAGGTCCTGCCAAGCGCACTTCACGATGAATCTCAGTACGGCGAGGAGAAATTGCGGGCGCAAAAGACCGCGCTTCTCGTCGATCTCCTCACCACGTTCCAAGAACGACTCTCCGACGAGGCGGTTGAGCGCCTTGTGACGGCTGTGGCGGATGTATTGCGCGACGAGAAGGGGTGATCTTCGGATGGTGAGGTTCTTCGGATGGCGAGCATCTACACGCCGTGCGCTCGGTATCCTCATTCCGGCGGTCGCGCTGAGTGTGAGCGCATACTGGAGCTTGCTGCTCCACTGGCGGGCGTGTGCGATGTGCTGGTCGGAGCGTCTATTGCTGGTCGCGGCGCTCCTCGGTTGGTTCGCCAACAATCGGTGGATGGTGCTGTTCGCACCGCTCCTTGGCTTCGGAATCGCGTCGGCGCAGTGGTGGATGCAGTTGCACGCGGTACGCGCGCTCTTCTGTTCTGTGACGACTCCTTGCGATGTCTCATACCTCCACCTGGGGCCGCTCACGACTGCCGGACTCGCTGATCTCGTATTCTTTCTGCTGTTGTTGCTTGGCGTGGATTCATTCGCGCATCGACCGAAGCGAGCGGAGATGATTCCGTTTCCACGCAAGGCGGAATAGGCGACTGTGGATTGTCCTTTGCGGGCTGCGGTTCCTGCGCCTCCTGCCCGTAGGTATAATAGCCGCAGAGCCAAAGAGGAAATTTCAATCCTCCTATTGCAATTTTCACCCATTTGGATTATCCTAATAACAGGAAAAGATAATATGATCCATTTAAGGATGGATAATAAAGAATATTGTTTTGAATGGGAGTGAGAGACGATGAAGAAGATGGCTTGGAAGGCTGCGCTGGCGCTTGCGGCTGCCGCGCCGATGGCGGCAGTTGCCCCGACGGCGTTTGCGGCGCAGCAGACGTACAAGTATTACCCGACGGTGATCGTGGTGAACGACGTGCCGCAGAGCACGCCGGAGCACATCGTCGCACCCGACCCGTTCGGCGGCGGGACTGGTCAGGCGACGTCGTTCCTGCCGATCTACTACGTGGATAAGGCGCTGGCGCAACTCGGCATTCAGGCGGAATGGAACGGCGGTAAGGGCGTGCTGAACCTGGTCGCGCCGAGCACGGTGAAGGTGAGCTACCCGAGCAGCGTCGAGTCGGTTCCGATCACGAGCGGGACGATGGTGATTGAGGTCAATGGGAAGCCTGTGATCTACGCGCCGAGGATCACCTATCAGGACTACGGGGCGAAGGACGAGACGACGTTTGTGCCGATCTACTACCTGGAGCAGGCCCTTGGCGACATGGGCGTGCAGACCGATTGGCAGAACGGGTCGGAGTGGGACATGACGCTCCAGAGCGTGGCCGCCAGCGCGAATCAGCCCGTCACGTACGAGACGCAGCAGCAGATGGCGGATGCGATGTGGGAACTGTTTGATGGGTTGCCGAAGATGGAACACGAGTGGAACGTGCCGAGTTTAGTCACTGTCAACGGAAATGCAACGATTCAAGACGAGACGACGTACGGCGGTGCGGGCGTCGTCACCGGATATCCGACGATGCAACAGGTTGGGGTGACGCCTGATCCGAATGCGACCGTGACGGCGGGGCAGGTGGCGACGTGGCTGGCGGACTGGGCGGCGTATGCGGTGCCGTACACCGACACAGGTCTTGCCCCCAGCGGTAATGTCCAGACGTTCTTGGCATCCCAAGGCGTCACCGATCCGTTCACGTGGGCGGAGGATAATGATCTCTTCCAGGACACGGGCATTACCGATCCAAATGCCCAGTTGACCACCAGCGAGGCGCAAACGGTGTTGTCGAATCTCCAGTGGTGGCTGGACGGGTACAAGGAGCAGAACGGCGTGTACACGTTGCATGCGCCGATTGGCTACGGTGCTCCTCAGCTCCTGACGGTCTCACAGTGGCTTTCGGGAACTTCGGACTGGAGTCCGCAAGCCTATCAGGAAGCGATCCATGCCTTTGATCGAGTCAAGGTTTGGCTGGTAGGCAACCAGGTGAATGTGGAGCTTCCGTATACGGGGAACTCACAAGATAGCTACAACGTGTCTTCCGCCAGTGTGCCGGAGGATGTGACGACGGAGTATTACGCACCTTCGGTCAGTCTCTCCAACGCGAGCCAGTATGAAGGCGGAACGACGATCTCGTTTGTAAAGCCAAATGAACTCGATTTTCTCATTGGATCGTATGTTGGAATGTGTTATCCAAATGTTACTCCTGACATCACCGTAGATTACAGAGAATAATTCGTAACCTGAGCGCGTCTCAGTCGAGGCGCGCAATTTTTTTGCCGTCTTTGCATGCCATCCGCCCTATCAGTAGGAAGGGGTGATAGCGTGCGTTGGAAACTGAAGGTGTCCCAAATGGGACTGGCAGGCGCGGCGGCACTCGCAGCGTTTTCCGCTTTGTCGCCTAGCGCTTTTGCCACGGAAGTGATTCAACCAGGAGGTGGGACAAGCGGCTATGGGTACATCGTCGCAGTGAATACGGTGTACACCCAATTCGGCGGTGTGGTAGGAGAGTTCGCGATTTACGGAAGCGACAAGTTTGTGGCACAAGGGGCTCAAGTATATCCGGGTTGGTCAGCGTTTTTTAAATACGAACTCTACTCCGCCCTCGTCAGTGCGGCGGACGAGATTTCGGGTGCAACGCTGAGTAACGACATTGTGCAGTCAGACATCGTGAGCGACAACAGCCTGAACGGCGATGGGTATTTGGGGTTGCCGATCACTGAGATAGACTCCGTTGCTAGTGAACTCGGTGGTAATGCTCAATTCGTAGAAAATCAGGTCCAACCGTATGAGTACAAGCTTTATGACACGAACGGAAATGTTCCAACTCAATATCTTGTTCCCTTCGCATACGTCGCCAGCGAATCTGGCGCAGAGATGGATCCATCCGGGGGTGTTGTGACGCCGACCGGGAACTATTACGGGAATGATCCGATCGAGCATTCGACATTCTACGTGATCCCGTCCAAGCCACCTACTGCCCAGAGCCTCACGGCACAGGTGCAGGGCACAAACGTCACGCTGACGTTCAACGTCAACGTGCCGCTCTGGAGTTCGCTCGCGAACTATCACTATGACGCGGTGGAGATCACGAATCTCGGCACTGGGCAGACGGAGTGGCTCGCGGGGACAGGATTCAGTGACATTTCCGAGATGCAGAATGAAGTCGGAAGTCAGGGAACGTACACGGATACGTTTTCCGCGAGTTACCTGACGCCGGGGAATTACGAGGCTCAGGCGTGGGTGGCAGACGGTGTGGATCGCATTTCGGGGCCTGTGACGGCCAACTTTACCATTGGGAGCAGCCAAAGCGGCAGCGGTGGGGGCGTGGGAACAGGTTCAGGGAACGGCGTCAGCGTTTCGCTGAGCGCCGTTCCCCAGCAATTGACGGTTGGGCAGTACAGCACCTTGACGGTGAACGTCAACGGGACGATTCAGGGCCCGAATCAACGCAGTGAACTGCCCAACGGCGATCACTACATCGTCGAACTGGCTGACGCAGATCATGGTACTACGTTAGCCGGAAGCGATATTGAAAACCTGGGCAACGTCACCTCGTACACGCAGGAAGTTACTTCTGCGCAGCCGTACACGGCGGAATACGAGGCGTATGTGATCGACACGTCGAACGGCCAGACGGTCGTCGCGCAGTCGACGCCTGTCCAAGTGACGTGGGGCCAGGTTCAGACACAGCCTACCACGGGGCAGTGTAGCCAGGCAAGCTGGTCAGTGGGAAGTGTCGGTTCGAACAGCGCGGGCTTGACGTTTACCCACGATGACAGCGATACGTACGCATTCACCGTGAACAATGGCGGGAGTCTGAGCGTGCCGGGCGTCGGTGGCAGTGAACAGAGCGTGGGCGTGATCCTGACAGGGCAGCCTGGCGAAAGTTACACGGTTACAGCTACGGATACCACAACGGATTGCACCGTGTCGACAACCGTAACCTTATCTGCGAATGGCAGCACACCGATTCAAACGGGCAGCGTAAGCGCAATTGTGTCCGATCAGTACACCCAACTCATGGGTGGCGGGGCTGGTATCTACGCGGCCGGGCCAAATGTGACGGTGGATGCGGGCACGAGTGTCAATTTCAATGTGCAATTTCTGCAAACTGGCCAGCCCGCGATCTACTATTCCGATTTGAGGCTCCTAACAACGGGAACTTGCCTGCGGCAACGAACACGGGTTTGGAGCGTGACGCTGGTCTCGAACGGAGGAACGGGTGGAGCGTCACTGAATCAGACGTTCTATAACGGCGCTTCGACTGGAACGGTGAGCGTCAGCACGCAAACGCCACAGACGGTGACCTACACCGCGAGTCTCATCAACCCGAAGGGTTATGGAATCGAGTGAAACTTTCCAGATCACGTGGGCAGGTGCAACCGTGAGCGCGTCTCCGACGCAATTGCCTGTGGGACAGGTCTCGACCATCACAGTCAATGCAAATGCGCCGGGGAGAACGGTGACACTATATAGCACGGCCCCCGTGATCCAGGGTGAACAACCGTCGGAAACTTGCACAACCAAAGGGTGTCATTCGAATGGTAACTATCAAATCACGGTGAATGACACTGGCACGACGACGCTTCAAGCGGTGTCGAACACGGCGCAAGTGGTGAAGTTTTGGGTAACCACGACGCCGCCGAATCCGCCTAGCCCGACGGACGTGGGACAAGGCACGACATCGCCCACTGTCACGGTGGCATGGGGAAATAACACAGGTGTGTCTATCACGCTCATGGCGACGCCGGGATCGACAACCTATGGCGGAACGATTACGGAGTCGTACAGCGTGCAGGGCTGGCAGCCTGGGGATGAGGTCATCATCCAGGTTGTGAATGAGAGTCCAGCCACGCCTGCCGAAGCATCAGGAACGTATTTCCCCAATGGCTGGTATTCGAGCGGATATTGTACTGCGTCGGGGTGTGTGTATCAAGCCGTATTGACTGAGCCATCTGCGAGCCATAACGAAAGCGAGCAGCCGGTCACGCTGGAGGCTGGCATAGGCGGTTCGGTGACGGATCAGGGAGACACGCTCACAATCACGTATCAGGCGGAAGTCGTCAATGCAGATGGGCAGTTGTTGGCGACGAGCAATGAAATTACACCCACATGGGTGCCTCCGCAGAGCACGACACAGCCGAGTCCAACACCGACGCCCCCAGCCGTCACCTTCGCCGACACCAACGCCGAATCCGAGCAGCGGTGTCACGTTGACGCTTGCTGCCAACCCTACGGAGTTGCCTGTGGGTCAGGCTACCACGCTGACCGTCAACGTGACGAGCGGATGGCAAAACACCGGGGATATGTGGATCACCATCGTGAACGAGACCACGGGTCAGACGGTGGGGCCGGGCGAGATCTTCACACCGAGTGCGTCGGAAACTTATACAAGCAACGTGCCGGGAACGGACACGTTTATCGCATACGTGTCGTATATTCCGCCCGGGGGCGGCGTGTTCGACATTCAGAACGACGCCTATCAGTCGAATCCGGTATCGGTGACCTGGACAAACGGCACAACACAACCCACTCCGACGCCGACACCGAATCCACAACCCACACCGCCACCGGCTCCCAACTGCGGTGCGCCGTACGACTCAAATGTGCAGTGGACCAGCATGGGCAATGGTGCGGAAGAACTGACGTGGGTGTACAACGTACCGACACCGGAATACAACGCGCAGACGAACTCGTGGCAATGCGTTGACGTGACACATCAGGAATCGCAGTATTATCCGGCGTCAGTGAATGATGGGCAGATCACCGGACTCACTTATGATCCAGGGACTCCCGAAAACATGTGGCTCCCTGTGCCATCGTATGAATGGGATCCGGAGCAATGCCCGTCGGGGATTTTCTGCGAGTACTTCGAGCAGCACGGCTTCACGGCGAATGAAAACGGTGGGCCTACTGCAAACCAGATCTCGAGCACCGTAGAGATCAACGGACAAACGTACCATACCTATGGTCCACCGATTGGCGATCAAACTCCGACGATTTGGATTCGTCCAGCGGCTGCGTTCGGGTTCCGGTATGTGTGGCAAGGTCCACCGAGCGCTTTGCCCATCGGCGGAAGCGTCACGTTCACGATGACGAATCCAGACGGTGGGAGCATTACGTGGACAAGGCCGCTCATTATCGACTCGGAGACCTTGAGTGGGGGCACGACAACTCCCAACGGTGATCAGGCGCCTGCTGCGGACACGGAGATTGTGGCCTGCTGGACGAATCTTCCGAAGGGTGTGTATCTGGATGGGAAGCCCGAGTTGGCAGCGTGGAGCCTGAACCCGGATCCTCAGATCGCGTATGAGCAAGGCGCGCACATTTCGTTCGTGATGACGGTGGAAACACCGGCAGGTAACATCACGGTGAGCGCGCCGAATGTGGCGTGCACGTTCGGTTGGCCTGCGTATTGGTTCACCCACATCGTGAGCGAGAGCATCGGCGGAACCGTCTACTGAACGATCTGCCTGCTCGCTGCAATGTCAATGACAGCAGTCGGCGAGCAGGCAGTTTCGTCTTAGAATTTTGGTAAAATAAACACTAAGCAGGACTTTCGGGGGTGGAATTGTGCGTCCGGAACTCGCTGATCTGATTGTCGAGTATGAGCAAAGCTTGGAAGCTGTGAAGTCGATCAAGCGCGCTCGTCAGAAAGAGGACGACCCGCGTAGTTATCTGGACGTGAAATACTGCGAGAGTATGATTGACACGTTGGAATATACGATCGGGCTTATGGAAGGCACCACGAGAGTGGAACGCCGGGAGGTTCCCATTGGCGATATGGCGGTGTTGGATCGGCTGGCGGCGAAACGGGGATTGTGCGGATGCGGCGAATGGGATGCGGACGAAGAGGACGAGGGGCACGAGGAACTGTGGTCAGAACGTTTGCCGGTGTCGTGGCGGAGCATTCTGAGCTTGCGCGAGGCGGCGTGCCTGTTGGCCTATGAACGAGGCATGACGTACACGGGCATTGCGCAAGCGCTGTCGATTACGCGCGGGGCGGTGCATTCGTACATTCGCCGCGCGCGTGAGAAACTTCGAAAAGCAGAGGCTGTGCAACTCAGTCTTTTCGACGATGCACCCGACCTTGGTGCATGAGCAGAGAGCGAAAACTTGCCTGCCAACCCCTCGGGATAGAGGGGGGATTTTTTATTGCGCACAATCTTCTGGTATGACAATCTGCTCTTTCTGGAGAATGGCTCTTCCTTTGCGGTGTACCGGCTTCCAGCCCTGCCGTACGAGCATCAGCCGGAGGCGGTCAAGCGGAGCATCTATCGACAGCTTGAAGTGTTCTTCCAGACCTACCGCGGGTACGGGCAGTTGTTGAGCATCTCGGTGCCGATCTCGAGCGAAGAAGTGCTTACCCGCATGCGCAGCTTCGGGGATCACCCGCATTGGCGAGCGCACATGGAAATGGTCGCGGAACGACTGAAGGGACTCACGCCATTCGAGCGATTGACAGTGCTTGTGTTGCCGCTGGCTTCGCCTCTCGGCACCGCCTGGTCGCAGGTGCTGGATCGCCCCGACCAGTTGCGTGAGCGCGTGTCGGAACAGTTTGCGAGGTTGTGGGGATTTGCGAAGCGCAGGGTTGCGCGTGTGCAAGCGCCCGTCCTCACGCGGCACGATCTGTTGGTCTCACAGCAAGCGGAGCAGCGGCTGTTCAATCGATTGCAGGCCATCATCCCGATGTTGGAGCGAGCGGCGCCCCAGGACATCGAACGACTGCATCGCGCGCCGTACTGGCGCGGCCTAACCCCATGGCCCCTGGCCTTGCCGGATCCGCTTCCTAAAACGCTGACGGTGGAAGGCCGGGATGTCGTGATTCGGCCTCGTCCCTTGCGTCTGCCACTCGTGTCGGCGGCGGTGCGGGAAGACACGTTCCGCGTTCGCGTCGAGCATGACGACAAGCGCACATCGTATCAGTCGGTCATGGCGGTGGCGAGCATGCGCGAACGGCTCGAAGTCATCGGCGACGAGTGGATCTATCAACCGCTTGAAAAACTTGCGTTCCCTGTCGATGCCTGTGTGCACTTTGAAGTCATCTCCCCGCAACGCGCGCGAGAGATCGTCTATCGCCGCCGAAAAGAGGTCGCCAGCACGGGCGAACAGTACGCCGAAGAGGGTGACGTGCCGTGGGACATCTACGACGGGCTCGAAGACGCACAGGCCCTCGAAGCGAAACTTAAAGCAGGCATGGCTTTCGCGACGTTTCACGCCTTCTTCGCCGTTGGTGCGGACAGTGAGTTGGAGATGTTGCGTCGGGAAGAGATGCTGAAAGAGAGGCTGCAAGGTTCGATTCGACTCGTGCATCCTCCCGGCGACGCGCTGAGACTCTGGCAAGCCTTTTTTCCGGGCACCACAGGTGGTGTGGAGAAAGCATGGGCGATCCCTGCGGATCCGTCGGTGCTTGCGGCGTCAGGGGCATTGGGCACGTCCTTTGTAGGCGATCCGACGGGACAATGGTTTGCGCGTATGATACCAAGCGGACGACCTGTGTATGTTGATTGGTATCGGCCCATGCGAGAACTCAATCGAAGCGGAGCGGTGGCGTTCGCAGGCACGCTTGGAAGCGGCAAGTCGGTGGGGATGAAGTATGCGGCGGACACCATGCTTCAATGGGGCGCAATCGGTGCTGTGGTTGACCCGAAACAGGCCGAATACGGATCCCTGGTCAAGTTGTGGCCGAACGAGAGCGTGTGGTGGACGTTTGGCGCAGGGAGCGCGTTGCGATTTTCTCCATTTCGCTTGGGGCGGGACGCGAGTGAATCACAGTTGATTGCGGAAGGCTTCCTGGGCGTTCTTCTCAACGTCACCACGCGCCGCGAGGATCAGCGAGCGTCGCTCGTCATCCAACGCGCCCTGCACGCGCTGTATCAAGGTGAACGGTGGGACATGGACCATTTCCTCATGTGTCTGGCCGCCGAGCGCAACAACGCGCAACGGCCGGAGGAAGAACGCAACCTTGCGGATCTCTTTCTCGGACTGCTCGAACATTACCGCACAAGCGAGTTGGGCCGTGCGCTCTATGGAAAGACGGAAGACAACGTCATGGATAGCCGTGCAAGGCTGGTGGTGGCGTCGATTATGGGCCTGGACTTTCCGGACCCGGGGAGTTCGCCGGATGCATGGCGTGAGAGCCAGCGTTTCGCGGTCGCCATTCTCTACCTGGTTACGCAGATCGCGTTTCGACGTCTCATCATGGCTCCGCAAAACGTGCGCAAATTCTTCGCGGTGGATGAGGCATGGATCCTGCGCTCGATTCCAGAAGGCAGGGCGCTCCTCAACCGGATGTTGCTTCTTGGGCGAAGCATGAACCTGGTCCTGATGATGGCGGTGCAGAACCCTGACGTGTTGTTGCCGAAACCGGGGCAGGAAAACGACGACGTGGCGGCGAGCCTCGGATGGACGTTTGTCGGACGGCTTACATCGCGGATCCAGGTCGAGCACGCGGTTCGCTTGCTCGGGTTGCCGCTTGAGAACGAAGAGCAACTGAATCAGTACATCGAAACCTTCCAGGCATTTGAGAAAGGGCGCGGGTTTTTGCGCGATCCTTTAGGGCGCATTGGCGAGGTGCAGATTGACGTGGTGGATGCGGGGCTCCTCCAAGCGTTCAATACCACGCCGGAAGTGTTATGAGCACGATTCACATTGATAGGCTCAAGCCGCATTCGCCAACTGGATTGGTGGTGCGGCTCTTCGTTTGCCCTGCAACTTGCCACGGGATAGGAGGGATTAGTCTATGATTGTCATGGCCAGTGGCGGAACCCCACCCACCGAGGCGTCCTCAACCGCGATCACTAGCGGCAACGCGCTTCCGAGCATTCATCAGGTGGTCACGTCCGCCGCCGCTTCGAATACGCTCTTTGGTTATTCGAATCCCACGTCCCCATTTCCCGGCTGGCAGCATCCGTCTCCGAACGACTATACCTTCACGCTGCCGCCAGAAGGGTGGTGGAACACGCTCTTCGGGGGGCGGCGCCATCAAGGAAGTCGCGAACTTCATCGCGGACTTGGTGTCGCAGGGGCTGGCGTGGGCTTTCCATATCGTGATCACGATCGCCGTGGACTTCACGAACCCA
This sequence comes from Alicyclobacillus acidocaldarius subsp. acidocaldarius Tc-4-1, assembly GCF_000219875.1. Taxonomy (NCBI): domain Bacteria; kingdom Bacillati; phylum Bacillota; class Bacilli; order Caryophanales; family Alicyclobacillaceae; genus Alicyclobacillus; species Alicyclobacillus acidocaldarius. Next base: position 1,689,936 of record NC_017167.1, on the reverse strand, counting down.
GCGTGGTTGGTGACCCCCATCGCGAAGCGGATGGGCGTGTCGTTTTCGCAGGCGTATTCAAATGTCTTCCTGCGTCTACTGCCGTTTCTCTGTCTCGCCGTGGCCATCTATATGGTTTGGCACTACTTGCGAGGTCACAACACCAAGATCCTGACGGCTTTGTTCACCACCACGGCGATGGCAGGATTACTGTTCGCGTTTTTTACACACTTTTCGGCGATCTTCCAGGTTGTGAACAACCTCTCGGAAAACCTGGATAACACCGTGAGTGAGGCCATCGAATCCGTGGCCGATCTCAGTGCCAGCACCATCTACGATGCGGCATGGGATATTTATGTGCTGGAACCTTGGGAATTGGCTCAGTTTGGGCATGAATCGAACGACTTGGCCAAGTTTAATGTTTCCTCTGCCTCGGTGGGACAAAGTTACACGACAGACAGCGGGGATTCAGCAACGATTCAGCCTGGCGACAACTGGGTTGTACTCTTTATGAAGAATACGACCGCGCAAGCGCGGGATAGCTTGCTGCACGACATCTTGAACACGTCTCAGCCCTTTGCAGAAACGTCGTGGACAAGCACGAGTGTCAAGAACGCCAATCCGTACAACAACATCATCTTCTTGCTGGTGATGTTCGTTCTTGGATTGCCGTGTCTCGTGTTTCTCGCGTTCATGGCGTTTATGCTTTTTGGTCTAGAATTGGCGTTTTTGTTCAGCGCGTTCATGGGGATCTTCGTGTTGCCGCTTGGCTTTGTGCCTGAGATCGGTTGGTGGATGGTGCAAAAATGGGTGAAAAAATCACTCGGTTTCTTACTGCTCAAGCTCGCCAATGTGATCTACATGGCGATCACGTTTTTGCTCGTCACGATCGTGATGGATTCGGTGTCGCTCACAGGGGATGAAGCGACGCTCATAACTGGTGCCATCACCAGCGGGCTCATCTTTCTGGGGGCACTCATAATGCGTCACCAACTGTTCTATATCTTTGTTCAACCGATCGTGGCGCGCGTCGAAAACGGCATCTCTTCAAACGGTGATGAGAAGCAGGCGAGCCTCGCAGACGAATGGCGGCGTCGCGTCCGCGAGGCTTGGAATCGGCGCTGGGATTCCCAAGGGCGGCAAGATGACGACGACAATTCAAACAACCAGGGAGGCAGCGGTTCTCTTGTTCAGAAGACTTTGAGCGCAGCCTTTAGCACAGCATATCGCGGAGGTGGGACTGGGGGACACGGAACGCCATTTTCGGGTAACGCAAACTCCACAACGTCATCGCGCTGGACGTCGTCAGGAGGTCAAAACTCAGGCGGTTCGGGGAACCCTGGTAGCGCGACTGGCGGGGCGTCGATGAGCGGAGCGTCATCAACTCCGTCATCTCCCGCACCATCATCTTCTTCGTCAGTCCGTCGCGATGATGACGATACTCAAGAGCCCACCCTGAAACTTCAACCTAATTTGTTGAAAAATAATCGCGACGATCACACTGCTCAAGGTTCGTTGGTGATGTCAAAACGAATATCTCGGAACCGAGTGTGCAATCGGGAGCGTCTCAGCTTTCCGATGAGCCTGTTGCGAATGTGGAAGAAGAGGCCAAGGCGCCAGAAACCGAAAACGCAGATGTCGCTGAAAAGGCTCAAGCGTCCGATGGAGACGTGGCGGTGTCGGATCCCTTGAAAGACGAGGTCGCGGAGACAACGGGCACGCGCTCGGAAAGCGGTGAAGAAGACGGAACGCCAAGTTCTGTACAGGATAGTGCGCTTCAGCGAAAAGGCGAACCATTGAGGCGTCAACCGGAAGAGGATCTGGCAGTCGCCGCTTTGGCGGATGCTTTTGCGACCCCGGACTTAGCTTCCCGTGCCGGAGTCTCGTCGGCGCGACGTCGCACGACAGACGAATCGGGCGAGGAACCAGATGTCGCGGAATACCAGACAGAAACGACTCGCGAAGGAGCAAGAGAAGAGGACGTTCCATCGCAACAGTTGGTTTCTGAAGCGTTTGTTGCGCCGGAACCTGAATCGAGGGCTTCGGAACATCGTGACATCGATGAATGGAGGGTAGAGAACTCACCGGCTGCACAAGACGGATCTCGTGAATCAGACGAATCCATGGTTCCGTTTCCTGATTCAAAGGCGCGTCGTGAGGAAACGCCCGCCGTTGAACGTGCGGTTGAACGTCCGGATGAAGCTTATGACGAAGCAGGCGCATTGGCGCGGAGTTTTGATACACCTGCACCGGCACAAGCAGAAGCGGCACAAGCCAGCCATCGGGCAATCTCTGAAACAGCCACGGAACCGATGGCTGATGAAGTCCACACCGTAACAATGGATGAGGCCCACGCCCATGAAGCAGCGCCCGCTTCTCAGGTGAACGCCACTCACATGAAGATCGGGGATCCTCGCGCGGACGTTGGATCGCATACCGAAGTGCCAGCAAGGGTAAATGACGCGGAGAAAACGAACGAGGCGAAAGCTGACGCAACGCTCAGTTCTGGATTCTCGCGAACATCTGAACCTGTTGCGTCCGATCCCGTTTCGGTGCCTTCTGCCACAATCCGCCGAAGCGAGGTTCCGCATGACGCAGAACGTGATCAGGACGAGTCTCTGGCACCTGCCCAATCTCCAAGCCGTCAGCACAAACCAGGTCCTGTGATTCGATTGCAACCCAAGGAACAAAGCAAGTCTGTGCAAGCTTCCAAGACATCAGCAGGGAAGCGTGATCGGCAAGACGAGAACCGACGTATACCTCCGAGCGTTTCGTCGCGGCCGACACAGCATCCGCGTCAACGGGCACGAATGGGTCAACCGCTTCGTTTTGATCCGAGGCGGAATCGAAATCCAAGGGACAATGCGTAAACCAACAAGCTGACGCAGAGGAAGTGGATCCATGAGTCGGACTTGGATACGCCTTCGTCGCGGTCTCGGAATCGTTATTCCCGCGATTGCGCTGAGCGTGAGCTCGTACTGGAGCCTTGTGCTCCATTGGCAAGCGTGTGTGATGTGCTGGTCGGAACGCCTGTTGCTACTTGCCACAATGTTGGGATGGACGATCGACGTCCCGTGGTTCGTGGCCTTTGCTTCCGCCTCCGGGTTGGTGGTCTCGGTATCGCAATGGTGGATGCAGCTTCGCGCAGTCCATGCGGCTTTTTGTTCGATGACGGCGCCATGTGACGTGTCGTACTTCCAGTGGGGGCCGTTCACGACGGCCGGGCTTGCAACCCTCGTATTTGCGGTGCTCCTCCTGCTGGCGATCGATCGGTGCGCGCCTCGGCCACTGCAATCGAACCTGCTTTCGTTTCCCCACAAAGCATCGTAAGGCCCGCCTGAACAGTCAGGCGGGCTTTTTTTGCATGCCATTGGCCGTTTAAGTAGAACGGGCATTCCAACTGATTCGCCGGGAGGTTGATCAAATGGATCGTATGGATACGTTGTTGCCGTTTGAGTACGAAGGCAAGCAGGTGCGCGTGGTCGTGGTCAATGGCGAGCCTTGGTGGGTGGCGAAGGATGTGTGTGAGGCCTTGGAGATTAGCAAATACCGTGATGCTGTCGCTAAGTTAGACGACGATGAAAGGGCGTCCATGACCGTGGACACCCTTGGTGGCCCGCAAAACATGACGGTTGTGAACGAAGCCGGGCTATATAGCTTGATACTCGTGGCAAGCCGCAAACCCGAAGCGAAAGCCTTTAAGCGTTGGATCACCCACGACGTGTTGCCGACGCTCCGGAAAACGGGTCGCTATGAAATGCCCCATCGTAAGTCGACCGAAGACGAGGAAATCAAACGAGAACGGTTGGCTGTGATGCGGATGAACGCACAAGCGCGACTGGCCAAGGTCGTGCTCGACGCAGCGCAGAAGTTCCGGGATCAAATTTCCCAAACGGCGATCGAGTCGTTGCTGTTTGCAGCCGTCAATATCGCGGCTGGACGCGAACTCTTGCAGCCACCTGCCAAGGAACGCCTGTACTCCGCGACGGAAATCGCGGAAGAAGCCGGTGTCAGCGCAAATCTTATTGGCCGTATCGCCAATCAGTACGGGCTCAAAACTCCGGAATTCGGCGAGTTTGTGTTAGACAAATCGCCGTATAGCGACAAACAAGTGTCGTCGTTTCGCTATAATGCCCGAGGCAAGGCCAAACTCTTGGAACTACTCGGATTGCAAATGGAGGAACCGCTTCGTCACTGAGCAAACATCGTGGTTTGCATGCCACCCCGCTTCTCCTCAGAGAGGGGGTGGCTTTTTGATACATACCACGCACGCTGTGTTCGCAGCGGCGCTCACCGAAGTCATCTTGGCATCTGAACACGCGCCCATCACGTGGCAGGCCGTCGCCACTGCCGCGGTAGCCTATGCGGTTGCGCCGGTGCCGGACATCGATCAACCCGAGTCCTGGGTTTCTCGGCATCTTCCGGGGGCTTCGATCGTGTCCATGTTCGTGCGGCATCGGACGTTGACCCATAGCTTGCTCGCGTCCCTGTTGCTTTATTTGGTGCTCTTCGGGCTGGGCTTTCATATTCCCCAGTGGTTAGCGACCGGGATCGTGGTGGGATGGGTGAGCCATTGGCTGATCGATCTGGTGAATCCCATGGGCGTGCAGCTCCTTTATCCGCTGCCATGGTGGGTGAAACCGCCTGTTCCGTGGTTGGCCATCGGCGTAGAAAGCGCAGGCGAAACTGTCATTCGTGTCGTCTTGACAGCATTCGTGCTGATTTTTGCTCTTGCGTACCTGTTGCTTCACGCGCCTGTGGAAGTTCAGCGGGCTGCGGCACATCTTTTGCCTGCCGCGCGGCGTTTGGTGGGTGCCGTGACTTGGCCATGGCTCGGTGCGTGTTGTCGTTTCTTGCATCTTACATAAGGAGGAACACGGAAATGAACGGGACGGGAACTACGCTTTCGGATATTTCCAGCAACCCTTTGTGGAGTTTGTTGGATCCTATTTTTCAATTATGGGCGTCGTGCTGATAGCCGTCATCGTGTACCGGCTCTTCCGGCACTACGTGAAGGGTGATCATTCCAACATGATGGTCTCCGTAGTGTTTGGCATGCTGGCGCTCTTTTTCTTGCTCGCACCCACGGTGTTCTTCCCCATTGTTCAATGGCTTGTGGGGAAGATCGCCGGATGAGTCTCAAGGCGAGGCGACGTCCTCGCCTTGAGATCGTCTGGAGGGAAACCGAGTGCCAAGGACATACCAAAAGCTGTTCAAGCAGAAAGCGGTGATTACCAATATCGACCGGAAAGTTCGCTTGGGGTTCCGGTTGTATTGGGACGATCTTGCCACGTTCGCGATCTCATGGATCGTGTTTGCGATGTTGGATATGGCCTCGCCCTATCGCATCATCAACCTTTTCATGAATCGTTGGGTCGCAGTTACGCTCAGCGCCGGGGGATTCACATGGTTGGCGCGCAAGCTGGATCCGGACGGCAAGTCGTTAGTCAAGTATTTGTATGGTTTTGTGGCGTATCCGTTTCGCAGTCATGTAAGTGATGGATTCGTGCGGAAACCGCGAACGCTGGTATGGCGCAGGGGACGACGAAGTGTATTTCGAGTGTGCGCGCGGGCGTGGTGGACGCGAGGAGACTTGCGATTGCCGGTTCGAATTCAGCTTCGTTCACCGACAACATGGCATTTCGAAAACAGCGTGCATGTAGATGTAAAACTTCGCCGTCGTCATGTGGATTTCCATCCTGCAAGGCGCATGCGTCGGCCTGGACGCTATCGACTCGTCGGCCTTCGTCCTGGCACGTATCAAGTCGAAGGGCGAAAGGTAACGAAAATCGATCGCTAAAATGCCTGCCAACTCCACATCAGATGAGGAACTTGTGTTTGAAAGGGGATGTTCAATGTGAACAAATGGACAGGATGGAGCTTGGCGTTTGTGACGATGGGGGCATTCGCATTGACAGGGTGTGGAACTCATCCAACTTCCAACGCATCAAATACCATTCCCGTAGCACACACCACGACAGGGGCTGCGACATTCCATACGCATTCCGTTGCTCCAGCGAAAGAAATTCCGGTGCCGACAAAGTCACTGCCCGTGAAGGTCACGCAGCACTTGAAACCGTATGCCAGCCGTCTGGAACACGTGACGTCCCTTCCCGTCACCGTGCCACGCGACACGCAAAATGTACTGGTCATCAGTGCCCTGACAGCGTATGCAATTCCGCAGTTTCAACAGGTATGGTCGCAGTTGTCTAGCAAGCCAGCCGTGGTGTGGGTGGGCTTGACCCAAGCCCAGACGGAGCAAGTGTGGAAGCAGGCGGGGTACTCAAGTGATCCGCTTCCGAGTCCTGTGACCCTGTACGAAAGCATCTCCATGCCCGTCCCGATCGCGTATCACCGCGTGAACAACGGTTGGGAAGCGGTGCCTGGCATCTTGCCACCATCGCAGGCGCATGACTGGGTGGCGTTCTTCGAGGGGGCAACATCGCGATGAATCGAGGGTGGACTTGGACGGTTGTTGGCTGCGCAGCCATGTTCGTGACGGCGTGTGGGCTGATGGGGGGACCTCATACGCCGTCTCACACATCGACGCACGCGCAGGTCGTCGTTTCATCCGACTCGTCTTCTGCGCGCACAACTTCGGATACGTGGGATGGATTGTCGCTGGCCCCTGCGTCTTTGGTGCAAACTTTGGAAACTGCTCAAGTCGACACGGCGTCCGGAGAAGCTGTGAAGCTTCCTCTGGATCGTCCTGTGGTCGTGTTTGCGCCGTGGTGCGAGTATTGTCATCGATTGGAACAGATGCTGAGCCGTGAGGGGTTGTTGGATCAAGCAACGTGGGTGGCGGCGGGATTTGAAATCTACGAATATCCGATCACCCAGAACGCCACGACAACGCGCTCGCTCTTGACACTTGCAGAAGCGGAACAAAAGGTGAAAGCATCCTATGAGGCTCTCCACCTCCCGATGCCAGCACATGTGCTGTATGCGATGCCTGGCACACCGCTGGCAGAGGCTGTTCGAGGGTATCCTGACGTGTTCGTTCTGCATGATGGGCGATGGTATTTGCAACCGGGATACGTAGATGCTCCAGGCTTTTGGAAGACGATCCTTGCGTAAGGGAGGGGAGCGGAGTTGACGGCGATCCTGGGGAAAATCGGACTTCGCATCGGTCTGCGATTGGCTCGCCGCCACTGGCCGCTTCTCGTCCTTTTGGCGTTGCTGCTGGTCAGCATTCCTGGATTGTTGGTAGTCCTTCTTGTTGTGGCAATTTTCGCGGGCGGGGACGCGCTCAATACGGCGGTTCCCTCAACGTGGAATGGTCAGATTCCTACGGATGTCTCGCCTGCGGACGGAATTCCCGCGCCGTTTGTGGATGATGTGCAACAAGCAAGTGAAACGTACCAAGTCCCCATGCAGTATATCGCTGCCACAGCGCTGCACGAATCGTCATGGGAACCGAACGCCTACGCGGATTACGACGGGAGCCACGCCATGGGGCTTATGCAGTTTGAGCCGGAGACGTGGAGTGGATGGTCAGATCCCTATGTACAGATTGACGAACCGGATACCGACGCGCTTCGGATCGCCCAGTACGGTGGTTATGGCGTGGATGCGGATGGGATATGGGCGCCTATCGGCACGCCGGCTGAAGCCGCGCTCCAACCTCAGCAATTGGAGGTGATGAACGAACAGTGCCAAGCAAACGGCAATCAAGGATGTGCGCCCTATGCGTCGCCTTATGATCCCGACGACGCCTTAAACGCCGGAGCAAAATATTTGCACACGCTTTATCTCATGGCCGGAAGTTGGCCCGGTGCGAGCGCGAAGTACTACGGAACAAGTGACTACGCCGCAATTGAAAACTACATTAACGCCTTGGTGCGCATGACGGCGGCGTACGTGATGGATACGCCGCCTGTCCAGTTGCCGGGACAAAACGGGTATTGGTTGTTTGGTGACGCCAACCTCACGTTTACGCCGTCGCCAGGCGGATGGGAAGTAAAAGCGGACAACAACGATCACAATTCGCCACTTGCGGCGGAGTGGTTGCCCTCTCTCCCTATCATCTCGCCAGCTAGCGGTGTGGTCTCGTGGACGGACAATCCGCAGACCCACATCGCGACCATTTCGTTACCGTTGTCAAGCGGCGCGACTGTAGAAATCCAAGCGCCAGAAAATCAGGTGATGAAATGGGACCTCGGAGAACAGCAAGTGTCTGCGAACGTCGCGGCGGGTGATCTTGTCGGATTTATCGACGTGCTAAAGCCCATTCAAATTTCGAGCGCGATCGCAGAACTCGATCCTGGACTGTCCGCAGGTGTCGTGACGCCACCCGGTCAGCCTGTTCACGGAGGAGCGTGAGTTCAGATGTTGGAGCCATACGTGCAGTTTCTCCATCGTTTAGCACAAGGCGTGCCGTGGCGTGAAGCGCACATGCGTTTTTGGCTCGATATGCGGGCGTTTGGTGTAGAAGTGGACACGACGGACGGTGTGCTCACGCGCGGTGTGATCACAGGATCACCTGCTTGGAAAAGCGTGTTGCGAGTGCGCGAAATTCACTGTGCGGATGGCGTCTATCGGGTCTATTTTCGTGGGGATGCAACGCCGGAAGAAGAGGAGGCCGTTCAATTTGTCTTGGCGGCCGACGGGCTCTTGCACGATCATGAGCGCCTGAAAGAAGAGGCCACTCATGATCCGTTGACAGGATGCTTGAATCGGAAGGGGCTTCAAGAGTGGTTTGAGCGTCGACAAAAAGTTTGAGCACCACGGAATTCGTGTTGGTTCTGATGGATTTTGACAAATTCAAACATCTCAACGATACCCAAGGGCATGCAAAGGGGGACGAGGCGCTCTGCGCCATTGCCCATGCCTTGGAGAAAAGTAAACGTCCTTCAGATGTGCTAGCAAGGCTAGGCGGCGACGAGTTTGTGTTGATCTTTGAGGCGTGTGCATGTCACGAGGGCATGATTCACCGACTCCAGCAATTGAAAAATCATCTGCCGCTTGACACGTACGGGCTGGACATTACATTCGGAACAGCGTGTTATCCCAAACACGGAGACACGTTGGAACAATTGCTGGCGCATGCCGACCTGCATTTGTACCACGGAAAATACCGTGGCGGCGGCGAGATCGTATGGGGGGATCAAGCGCATGGTGGAACTTGAGATCGGAGATCAAGGGACGATCGGCGCCGTGCGCGGCGATCTCGAATCTATCCTGGGATTTAAGCCGGACGAAATTCGCGGATTGCCGAGCGATTTCTTGCACACCGATTTGGCCAAACCAGGATTACATACGCTTTGGATGCGGTGTCGGAACGGGGAACCTACCCTGTTGCATGCCTTTGCGATACATATCGAAGGGCGAACTAGTGTCTACTTGGCGCCCGTCTTTGATGAACATAGTCTTGAAGTGAAATTCGCCTATCAGTCCGCGCTTTTTCGCGGACTTGCGTTTGCGGCGGAGTACGGTGACCCTGAGCTCCTGAATCACCTTGCGCGTGTCGAGCGGTATACCATCTGGATCGCGAAAGATGCGCTTCAGTGGTCGCAAGCCGATGTTGCGCGCATCACCCTGGCGGCTTACGTCCATGATGTCGGGAAATCAGCGATTCCTCGAGAAATCCTATATAAGCCCGCTCGATTGACACCCGAAGAATACAGACTCGTGCAAACCCACACGCAAAAGGGCCGCGACGTGCTGACGCAGATCGAAGCCTATGTGCAGCAAGAATGCGCCTGGCTCTATGACGAAAAAGGCTGGCAGTGGGCCAAGGATGTGGCGTTGCATCACCACGAAAACTGGGACGGAACGGGCTATCCTGTGGGCGTATCGGGCGAAAGCATTCCGCTTGTTGCACGCGTGGTGAAGCTGGTGGACGTATTGGATGCGCTGTTGGAAGCAAGACCGTATAAGGAAGGGTGGCCTTTGGAAAAGGTCAGGCGGGAGATCGACGCCAAAAAAGGCGTTGAATTTGATCCTTATCTGGCGGAATGGCTGCTTGCACAAGATTGGAACCTGATTCGAGAGATTGCCTGCCGTTCACCAATGAGGGTGGAGGGGTGAACATGTCCGTTGCGATTGGCGGGCTGATGATGCTAGCAGTATTGGTGGCTGTATTCGGCACGTATTGGGCAAACCAGGCGCAAGAGCGGTTGTTTCGACAATCTGTGCGCGGCGTGTTTGCTCGTCCGTCGAAACCAAAGCAAAGTTTTTTTGATACGTTGCATCGTCAGATGGTTTGGTTCGCGCGGGAAATCGGACACCCGGAATGGGCCGATCTCGCCTATCGGATCTCCTTCGCCATGCCTGTACTGGCTACTACGGTGCTGGTGTTGATCGGACTGTGGTGGGCCTTTCCAATCGCATTCATGGCTTTCTTTCTGCCGTATTTCTATCTCAGTCGCCTGTACAAACGTTCGCGGTTGCTGCTCAAACAGCAATTACGCCAAGCCCGATTGCTCATTGCGTTGCTGACGGAGGCGGGCGCTCCCATTGAACGGAGCATCGTGGCTGCGGAGTCCGTGACAGGATATCCACTGAAACCCTATCTTCGTGACGTATGTATCGCGATTGGTGCTGCGGAGGGAATGGAGAATGTTTCATTGCGTGTGCAGACCGTGGTGGAGGCGTTCACTTCCATGGCAGAACGACTGAAATTGCCCGAAGCGACACAGTTTGCCCAACTCCTCTCTCAAGCCACGCGCTATCATACGCCGCTTGTCGATATGATGCTTACATCGCTTGACATTGAGGAACGCATTCGAGATGCCGAAGCTGAGCGGCTACACAATGCAGCGATCAGCAAGATTGGTTTGATTACCACGCTGGGGCTCGGTATCCCAGTGTTTGGGTACATGTTTTTTGCCGTGTTCTCGTACATGTTGCAATTGATGAATCACATTGGATTCTGAGTTTTGCATGCCACTTCATCGATTAATGAGGAACACATGAAAGGAGGTGAGGGCGATGAGGCGCTGGACGCGTGTCGGTTGTCTTCGCTGGCGTCGTGCCGGGACGGGCACCACGGCTTTGATGGTGAACGCCATCTGGGCGATTGCGGGCATCGGTGTGTCGGCCAGCGGGGCCACGTTGCTTGTGTTGGCTCTGCACAACAACATCATCCCCGAAGCCATTCAGGCGTTCACCGCCATGTTTGGGTCTTGAAGTTCTCCGTTACATAGTCGATTTCGCTTGTGTACATAAGGGAGGACGATCAACATGTCGAAGGTGTATGCGCGGTGGCTTCGGCTCCGCAAAGCGGCACCGGAAAACACCACACTGAGCAAGTCGATGTTCATGATTTTCGGGATTCTGTTGGGGATCGCGTTTATCGCGGCCATCGTGGTGCTTGTGTTCCACTTTATTAACGTCGCAAAAACCTCCGGTGAGAACGCGATGAATTCGATCACGCAGTCTTCCGGCACGGCCTCGTCGGGCGGCTATACGTCCAGTTACTCGGGCGTCGGGAACGTCACGCTCCCGAATTTCAGCGCCACGTCGGGGTCGTCGGGATCCTAATTCACACATGCGCGGGCGGGCTTCGGCTCGCCCGTTTTTTGTAGAGGTGGAGAACATGAGATGGCGGCGAGGTGGAACGGGAATCAGCGCGCTCTTCGCCGGGCTTGTGAATACAGGAATTGGTCTCGTGATCGTGGGATTGATGCTGACCTTTGTCACTTTTTTTCATATTCGTAATGTGATCGGTATCGCTGCGGAGAACGGCGCTCGCGCCGCCTCCATCACGGGAGATCCAAATTCGGCGGAACAGGCGGTCCAAAGCACGTTGCAGGCGGCCAATCTTCCGCTGACGTATCATGGGCAAACGCTTTGGAATACGTCGATGGTGCAGGTGACTGCGGACGTAGCGTCACCTGAAGTCCAAGTCACGGTACAATACGATGCGCCCTATCTCTTCACAGATTTGTTTGCGGCCCTGGGGATGCCGAACAGTTTTCCTGCGGTTTTGCCCATGTCCGCGACCGCCACGGACGTGAATGAAAGCTACTTTGGATCGGAGGGCGTGTGACATGGCCTTTGGCGAAGTGTTCAAGGGTCTGGTGTACGCCACGATCGGATTACTGCTTTTGATCTTCAGCATGACGCTGGCGGCGACGGGTGTGGGCTATTTCGAGCTCCGCAGGGCAGCCGAAGCGGCCGCATGGTCCGGACAATCTCAAATTGAACAGGATTTCACCAATTCGTCTGAAGCTCAAGGGTACTTTTCGTCTGGTTTGCAAGAGACGGGAGATCCGGTGGAAACCGCAGAACAACAATTCCAATCGAGCGCACAGGCGGAACATCTGTCGAATCTCTTTCAGGGTCTGCAAGCGCAAGTAACGGTCCAAAGCGGCGAAGTCACGGTGGAGGCAACCGGAACCTTGGAACTTTCGTGGCTGTCTCAAGCATTCCAAGCGATCATGGGCGGAAACGAGTCGGTGAATTGGCAAGTGCCCATGCGTGTGACGGTCACAGGTGGGAGTGTATGATGTGGCTTCGAGGTGTCGTGCAGGGACTAGCGGCCAGCGTGCTTTTGTGGAACGCATGGCGCTTGGGGCATGTACCAATCTTTTTGCCGTTCGCGCTATTGTTGGCGGTCGAAGCGTGGATGCTCCTCAGGAATGTAACCAAGCGACCACTAGAGGTCCATCGCAGTGGATGGGCGTGGGCAGCGTCCGTTGGAGTCGCGTGTTTTCCTGTGGTGGTGGCATGGAGCGTTCGCGGCCCGATCCAAGAGCCTTGGTGGCGCTTTGAGCTCTCCTATGTCATCCAGCTTGTGGCGCTAGGGCTTGAGGTGTGGGCGCTCATCACGCTTCGAATCTGTTTCTCGCAATTGGCCGAAGCGCATGACGTGGTGAGACACGGACCTTATCGCTACGTGCGTCATCCGTTGTACATCGCGTACGGCCTCGGCATGTTCGGAAGTTGTGTAGGTGCGAACCGACTGGTATTGTGGGGTCTTTGGTTACTATTTGTGGGCATGGAGATTTTGCGGGCGCGAGCCGAGGAACAGGTCTTAGCGCGTGTGTTTCCGACGTACCGCGCGTATCAAGCGGAAACGGGCATGTGGTTTCCGCGTTGGCGTGGAGGTGAAGGGCGATGCTGAATGTAGAACACACCCTCGTGGGTGTAACGGCATTGGGGCTTGGGGCTGCCGCGGGTTATGGTGTTTGGCGGGACAAGGACAAGGTGCGTGCGGAGCGCAAACGCTACGAAGGACAGCCCAAAGCGCTGATTCCCCGTAGCCATCATGTGTACAACCTGCGTGAGGCAAGCGCGTGGCTCGCGCGGTTGTCGCACTTCCGCCGCACGAAGGCGGAACGCAGACAAAAAGGGCCGATTTGGTTTCGATTGCGGATCGAGAAGGATGTGAACGGCGAAGTATGGTTCTGGTTCATCGTGCCAGAAGATCGTGAACAAGGCGTGAAGGGTACACTTTCACCTACGTTGGAATTGCATGAGGTTCCAGCAGAACGAAAACCGACCATTCGCCTCAACCCGAAGGTGCGGATGGAGGTCACCGCTCGATATGCACTCTTGCCGTTTGCGCGAGATGGGAAGCAGGATCCACTGGTGACGCTCCTGCGGGCCATGGGCAAGAACATGGCAGTCGAAATCGCCTTCAGCCCCATGGAGGAGCGCGAGGCGTTACGATGGGTGAAACGGGAACATCAACGTCTTGATCCCGAACTACGTCAATCCGGTGGCAATCCGTGGGCCAAGATCGCAGCGGATACAGCGGCGGAACTCGGTGCGGCGTTCACGGGCAAATCCGCCAACAAAGGGGCAACTTCCAAACCCCAAAAGCCGCGAGTGCTTCCACACCAAAAGCGGCAGATTGGCGGGATCGTGCAACGGTACGAAGAGTTAAGCGACCTGTTTCACGTCACCATGCGCTTTGAGGGCGACGAGAAGCATCGGGCGCAGCCGTTCTTTCAAGGGATGCTCGGCGCCTTGCGGGATCTGGCGGCGGAAAATCAACTCGTAGCCTCGAAATCCCTGAAGCCGTTTGTCATGTCAGCGGAAGAATTGGCGCAACTCGTGCATGTGCCCTCTCCCGATGATTGGCCGCAGATGCCCGTCATCCGTGAACATGCCAAGACACTTCGCGACGACGAGTTCGCAGAAGGCGTGGCGATAGGTTATCTTCGCCATCCCACGCAGGCGTCGCGGCTTGTGCGCATTCCGTATGAGCAGTTCACTCGTCATTTCTTGATGACGGGGATGACAGGTGCAGGGAAATCCACAACGTTAATGTTTTTGCTCCAGTCCATCTTGGACAATTGGGTTCAGCAAACACCCGAAGAACCGAAACCGGGGATCACACTGATCGACCCAGCAGCAGAAACGACGCTCATCTTTTTGTCGCGTCTCCAGGCGGCGCTGCCGAAGGACAGCCCGCTTTGGAAGAAAGTCCATTATATCTCGTTTTCCAATCGCGACTATCCTGTGGCGCTGAATCTGTTGCAAGTCCTGACGACGGAGGCCATTGTGGCGACATTGAGCAAAGCATACGGCGGTGGCGCGCGCATTGATGAGATCATTGACATGTGTGTGCAGGCCTTCAAGGAAGACGACGCGGTGCAGCACGTTCTCGCCGGTATGATCCCAATGCTCAAGGACGAAAATTGGCGCATGCAAGTCGTGCACCGCTTGCGGTCTCCATTGCTTCGCACGTATTGGGAGCAAACCTTTCCAGCGCAAGCCAAAAACCCGGACTACTACGCGCCGGTGGAACGCCGTCTGCGTCCGTTCGTGACAAGCAGCACGGCGCTTTATTTCGGCCAACCGGAGTATGCGCTGCCGATCCGCCAGTGGATGGATGAAGGACATATTTTGCTCATTGACGTGAAGGCGCTGAGTGGAGAACTCATGAGCCTCATCATGGGCGGGCTCATCGAGCAATACTACCAGATCGCGCTGACACGCCCAGAAAGCACGTCACTCACGCATTTCCTGCTGGTCGATGAGTGTCACCGCGTGCAGACCGACATCATGGCCAAGATCATCGCCGAGACGCGCAAGTTTGGGCTGTCACTCGGTATGATCACGCAGTCGGTGGAGCAATTCAGCGGGGAACTCAAAAAAGGCGATCAAGGACGTGCTGGGGAACTTCTTCTCGCTCCGCGTGGGTGCGGACAGCGCGCGGATCATGGCGGACTTGACGCAAGGACATTTCACGCCGGAGTACCTGCGCGCGCTCCCGGACAACGTGGCTGCGGTGTACACGATTGTCGGTGGCAAGGCGCACTCCTGCGAAACACAAGCGCCGCCGCCGGATGTGTATGAAGGCTTTGCGCCCAATGCCAAAGTCGTGAATTTCTTCGACAAGCCCGCGCTTCGCAAACGATATGAAGAACTTCGTGCGTTCGGGTATGAGTTGCAGAAGGAATTTGGGCGTCCCGCCCATGAAGCGGAAGAGCGGTTGAACTTCTATTTGGAACACGGATACTGGCCTGACGACGAGGCGAAAATCTCCAAATCGAAACGTCGCGTGTCACGAGGTCTTAGCGCAGAAGAACTTTACGGGTGAAACGCCGTACCGGAAGGTGCGGCGTTTTGCCGTACAAATCGTCATAACACAAAGAGCTCATGTGCTTAGCGACCGTTTACTACGAAGTTCGAGAATTCGTTTGAGGACGTGTTGTTTAACAATGATTGGATATGTAAAGGTGCTTGCGAAGGAAGTGACAAAACCGAATATCATTCCTTCCACAACAGGGATCGTGTTATCTGACGAAGGAATTGTATTTAGAAAGAAAGTTCCAATTAATCCAAATACAATCGAGGCAAAGGAAACAGATCTGAAAGTTTCTAGGGTGGCTTCAGAATCCATCAGGAGCATGCGAATCCGCGATGTTTTAGTTCGTCGATAGCGAACGAAAAAGCGAACGTAAAGCATTCGATAACTGAATATGTTGAATATAGACGAAAAAGGCATTCCTTGTTTTCTGAGATGAAGAAACCAATTAAGAATGGTTGCTAGGGCAAAAGCACAGGAGGCAGAAAGTATGAAAAGAAATAAGTGGAATTCAATCAAAAGTGTTGCGTGTTCTGATCCGTTGCTTGGCGTAATTATCAACAGTTGTTTTTTAATGGTTGCTTCGACGTGCGTATTTCTCATCGACGAAACCCTCTTCCGCCTTGCGTATCATTGGTCATGGATTGTGAAACAGGATATAGAAATATCGGCGTGGATTTTCAAACTCACATGGCTAGAAAACCTGGCCTGGGCGATATTGGGTGCGGTTTTGTGGATTGGCGACGCCAAAAAAAGATGGTTCAACTCGGCAAATATGTTCATCGGTTTTTTAATGATACAAGCATCAGGATTACCTTTGGCTTTATTGTCTTCTTCATGTCCCATCAATCAAGTGCTTTTTTGTTTCGAATACCTCTTCATGTGTAACGTTTTCATTTGGGGGGTATTTCTTATTGTCGATCTGATTTCAGATTCACCGGTTCTTCGTCGGGTACGAGAAAAATGTTTGCACAGGATCAGGTGCACGTAAAGCCCTTTTTGCCTTACATCTCTTCACTAAGCGAGGAAGGAACGATGATGCCTGAAGAACCACAGATTTGGCATGTGAAGCCTTACACGCTTCACATCTATATCCGGGATCCGACTTTGATTGCGTGGATACAAAGTCTCCCGACCCGTCATCGCTCGCGAGCGATCGAGGCGGCACTGCGTCGCGGATTGGATCGCTCGCCTTTTGAGTGGGATCACCTTCACATAGACGAGTTGGCGACACGCGTCGCGAATGAAGTTGCCGCCATATTGCAAGCGCAAGGACTCACTATGGCAGTTGAACAACCACAATCGCTCAAGACACCTGAGATCCCGAGCAACCCCGTGACAGACTTCTTAAAGAGGTGGGATCTGGATTGATTCTGGAGTGGCGAAATAGCGAGTTTCCACCGGAACAGAAGCTTTTGGGTGTAGTGTTTGATGCGGGCGTGATCCTGCGTTCGGATGTCGCATTCTTGCTGGATTGGAACGAAGGACTCCTAAGAAAATACGTACATCGAGTACGAAATCTTCATCCCGAGCCGCTCCTTCGTGGAGGATGGACGCGCAACCGCTCCTCCTATGCGTATGTGCTTACAGAACCGGGGGTGCGATACGTCCATCAGATGCTGGGTATTGAAGGGAAACCCGTAACGATGGATGCGCTGTGGAACCACGCGTTAGGACTGAATTCCATACTAATGCGCTATGTACGAAAGCACGGATTCGATGGCGTGCGATGGTTCAACACTCGTGAAGCCACGGACGAACTTTGGTTCTTACGGAAACTCGCAACTGGTGCAACAGACGCGGATTTGCGTGTTACATCGATACGCCCGGATGCTGCGCTTCGCACATCCAGGGGATTTTGGTGGATTGAATTCGACAATGCGACGGAAACGTCAAGGCAATTATGGCGTAAATACCAGATGTATATCACCAATCTTTCCGATCTGGACGAGTCCTTTCGTCATGTCGTATGGGTGACCAAGAACGAAACACGGCAAAAGAGCATGGAGTTGATCTGGTCTAAAATGCAAGAAAATCCTCTCTGTGTGCAGTTCTTTATTGAAGGACAGGAAACGTTTGAAGAGTGAAACGCCGTTGAATCATTGTAGATCATCCATTGATTCACTGGTAAAGAATCGTGAAGTATCAATGCGAAGAAAGGCCGGAGTGATGCTGCGTTGCGAACTGAATTGGTTCTGCTAGAATTCAATGCCTGCGCCATGACGTTGCTTTTGGCTTTCTGCGCGGTGACGGATATTCTGTACCGACGTGTAAGCGAAACGGGACTGATCGCATTCACGGTCTTCATGCTCATTGCAGACGCTGCGTGGCTCCATGCCGCCTGGTGGCTCCTGTTGTCCATGTGCCTGTTTGGCATCGGACTTGGTGCCCTTTGGTGGTGCGTGGATCATGGCCATGCGCTCGGCGATGCTGAAATGGTGGGGTTGATGGGCGTAGGACTAGGTCTGTTGGCCCTTGTCCCGTTATTGATCGGGCTTGTCGCTGCACTGGTGTCTCGTCCTTTATGGTCAGTGCTTGCAGGGCCTCATGTTTCAACGGAAGAACGAGACCTGGCGCCGCTTGGCTTCTATTTCTTTTTTGGGACCGCGTTGACAACCGCCATATTTCTGGTCGTTGTACGACCATAACACGGGAGGTGGCAAAGTTGAAAACCTGGCGCTGGAGACGAGCGGGACCCGAAAACATGCCGCCTCGCCTGTTGATCATGATCGCCGTGATGACCATGAGCTTTGCAGGTGTTGCCGCTTATTGGGTGTTGGCGGCGAATGGCACTTCCCAAGTCACGCAAGAACTAGATCGGGCAGGATATACCCTATGGGGGAAGCACGGCACGGCGTACACCGTTAGCGTGAATAATGGCAATGTGAACGTCATCGAGACCGGCGTCATAGGCATGACGCTAACGCTCACCGGAACACCGACGGAAGTGTTAGCTGGGCAATCTGCCACGTTGACAGGCAACGCAAGCGAATCCACAAACGGATACGAGTTGGGAATCTACGATGAAACGACGGGGCAATGGATAACAGGCGGCAGCGGACAGTCGATTTCGACCAATGTGAGCCAACAAACGCCGGGAACACATACCTATGTGCTCTATCTGGGTACGCCTGGAGGGGCGCCGATTCAGTCGTCGTCACCCGTCCAGATTACGTGGGAAGCCTTCCAAGTCAGTATTCAAGCGTCTCCATCACCTGCGAATATTGGCCAGACGGTCACGGTGAGCGGTCAGGTCACGGCGAATGGCAGCGGCGTGGCGAATGTTCCTGTGACGCTTCAGGCCAGTGGAGGCAATCTGGCGGCGACGAACGTCACGACCAATGCACAAGGGCAGTGGTCTACGACGTTTTCAGCAACGACAGCAGGTACATACACGATCACAGCGTCGGTCTATGGTCAAAGTTCGACCACAACAGTGCAAGTGCAAGGCGCAACGTCCGTAACTCTTACAGCGACGCCGGTTTCGAACGCGCCGGGCAACACGAGCGTGACGCTCACAGCCCAGGCGAATGCGCCGCTTGCGTCCAACCAGACCTTGTCCATTGTGGATGTCACGACAGGTCAGACGATTGCGGGGCCATCTTCGCAACAGACTTTGACGACGACGTACACCTTGGCGCAGGGCGCGACCAACCAGTTCATCGCGTATCTCAATACCAACTGAGCCGCCGACGGGCGGCTTTTTTATTTTGCATGCCAAGCCTTCATCTCATGGGGAGGATGAATCATGAATAAATCGGAACTCGTCGCAGAAATCGCAGTACGGACGGGAATGAAACACAAGCAGGTGTGGCAAGCACTCAATTCGCTCTGTGAAGTGGTCGCGGAGCGACTTCAGGCAGGCGAAGACGTGTGGTTGCCTCCTCTTGGCAAGTTTCGCTATGTTGTGCGAGCTCCTCGTCATGTTCGACATCCACACACAGGTGAAATCATGGAGGTTCCAGAAAAAGCGACGGTGACGTTTCTGCCGTCTCGCACTTTGAAAGGACGTGTGAATTGATGAAGGTGTACTTGGCTTTAGGGGATACCGCTGCGGAAGCGTGGATTCATTCCACGCTTCCTGGCGTGGAATGGGTGGAGACGCCCGATGGGGCCGATCTCGCTTTGGTCACACAGTTAGCGCACGCGAAGGCGGCTTTGCAGGCCAAGGTGCCAGTGAAGCTTGTGGCGGGCACGCAACAAATCGCGAAGAAAGCGCGGCAACTGGGACTCCCAGATGATCGCATCATGGTGGTTCCCGTCCTGAATCGACTCACGGCATCTCAAGTGTTGGCTTTTTTGGTGCGCGACCTGGATTCGCCACCGGTGCGATACACACCTGCGCCGTTCAAGGTACAGGTGGTCTCCAGCCGTCAGGCGGGTGGAACGTTTTTGGCCTGGAACTTGTTTCACGTGTTGGTGTCTCGAGGCGTGAAAGCCAAGCTGGTCAGCGTGTCGAACGCCAGTCCTCTCGCGACATGGATTTCGCCACCTTATCGCGACATGGTGTTCGGTACCACGGAGGCGGATGGAGGAGAGGTCTGGGTGATCGACACCTCCGACACCACAACGGAAGTGCCTGATGCGGACGCGGTGATCCTGGTGCAGGACTGTGATCCCGCGAAAGCTTTACCCGTCGTCAAAGATGAAACGTATTGGCTCGTGGTGAACCGCGTTCCCTATGGGCTCGAAGTCGGGTCCGAAGCGCATATGGTCATTCCGGACTTTGGCGCGGCAGCCTACGAGGCCATGACCACCGGGGTGCCGGTCGCTGCCAAGCATGCCGCGTTCGCATCCGGGTTGTGGGAGTTGTGGCTGGCCATCGACCAGTACGAGCACAACATCCGTTTGGACGTCACCGTGAACGAAGGTGACGGTGATGAAAGCGCCGAGGAGCAGCAGGGATTCGTCATGGATGACGACGCAGGCGATGACGAGGACCATAGACCGGAATTCTCTGGATTCGTGTTAGACGAATGAGGAGGTGACGAAGGCGCATGCTGGCACTCCTTTGTGCAAGTGGCGCAGAAGGGATCTTGGAGCAGTGCGACGGGATCCTGGATGTGCGACTCGTGACGGCGATGAGCGAGTTGCGACGGTACGTGGCCACAGGGTACGTGGAAGGCATTGTCGTCGACGCCAGATTGGGCGTCACGGAAGCTGTCCGACAGCGTGTACCGCAGGTGCCCATTTACGAATTCACGCCACCATTTGATCTGGCGGCGGTGATGCGATGGGAAGAGCAGTTGCGCATGCGTCGGAATTCATCGTCAGAAACGTCGGCTCCTTCGCAAACCACAACGGAGAATTCGACAAGTTCCACGTCGGAACCTATCGCTTCGAATCCAACGCCATCACTGCCAACTTCATCGCCGGAAGTGTTGACCAAGGTTACAACTGAGAACGTTTCGCAAACTGAGCGTTCGACGTTATCTAGCGCATCGGGAACATCTCCACCGCATCATCCCATCGAGGAACTCCGACGAACATCGCGACCTGCCGTGCGTAGACGCGTCATTCCAGTGTTGATGCTTGACAGTCCCAAGGGCGGCGCTGGAAGGTCAACGCTCGGCGCGCACACAGCGTACTACGCGGCGCTAAAAGGCAAACGCGTGGCCGTAATTGATTTGGACGTCAATGGTGACATTGCACAAAAGTTTGGTTTCACAGATGCGCAGGATGTGCGCGGTTGGCGCGGCGGATCGGTGGAGGAGGCTGTGCGAGATGGGGTGTGTTTATTGCACGAGTCCGGGCTGCATCTCTTTCCCTCGCCCCAAAGTCCTGAAGTGGTGCTTCAGTCACCGGAGGATGCGGAGTACTTGGTAAACCTGTGTCTCGAAGAGATGGATGTGGTGCTCCTCGACATGCCGCAGGGATGGACGCCGATCCATCAGGCGGTGTTGCCGTACACCACGAAAGTCATGCTGGTGGTCAATCCCGCCGTCGACCAGTTAGCCAGAATCCAGGAACATGCGGACAAACTCGCATTCTCGGGCCTAGACGCGTCTGGGGGTGTCGGCCTTCGTCAACAAGTCCAAGCGTGCGCGTGCGGATGAACGCGCGATGCGGCAGTATCTGACGCCCTACACTGTGCGCGCTGTGGTTCCGTTTGATCCCACGATCGATAAACGAGGCGGACTGAACGGCAAACGCATTGTGCAGGCGATGAAGCCGTTTTGGGATGAAGTGTTTGAGTTTTCGGCAGTCAAAGCCAAACGCCGTTGGTTCGGCGCGCGCGCTTAATGCCATGCAGTCCTCATTTGGTTAAGGGAGGAGCGAGACATGAAACGGGCCGTCCTTAGTGCATGGATTGGTGGAGCGTGGCTGTTGGCGTTTGCACCCGTCGCAAGTGCGCAAACCGTGCAAAGCAACACCGTGACGGTCACGGCGGGGCATTACGTGCAAACGGGAACACAAACCGTGCCGGAAACAGTTGAGGTACCGGAAGAGCAATGCCAGAATGTGCAAGTTCAAACCGGGGCTCAAACAGGACAGTGCGCGATGGGGTACTACACGTTCTATCAAAATGGAGTGCTTGAAGGAACTACCTTCAATTATTGCCCCGAAGATGCATCGCTGACGTATGTAACAACTTCCTACGGTAGTAATGGATACGCATATGTTTATAACTATTCAATTCCGATTTATACCACAGAGCAAGAGTGCCAGACCGTTTACATCCAACAGACCCAATACGTTTCGCAGCCGGTCTACTCGTGGGTTCCAACGAGCGTGTCCTGATGCGTGATGAGAGGGGAGAAACCGATGATTGTGGGTGTGGATCTGGGGTACGGGTGGATCAAAGCCACGAACGGGGAGCGTCAGGTACGCTTCCCCGCGGTGGTTTGCGATGCGCATGAGCTCATCATGGCGGACTTGTTCCAATCGCCGGAGTACGAAGCATTCATAGAGACAGCTTCAGGAACTCGGCGAGTGTTTGTGGGGGAATTGGCGAGGCGTGAGGGCGTGACGGCGCTGAATCTCGCGACGAAGAAGTACGAGGACGGGGATACGGAAGCCCTGTGGCTGGTGACACTCGCACTCCTGGGGCAGGAAGGAGAGCCGCTGCATGTCGTGACAGGTCTGCCGCTCGCGCACTTCGAATCGCAACGGGAAGCGTTGAAGGAGCGCCTGCTGCACCTGCGCGGACGAGTGACCGTGCAGGATCGAACTATGGAGGTCGCGCCGCAAAGCGTGCGCGTGATCCCGCAGGCAATGGGGGCGATGATCGGGACGTTGCTCGACCCGACCACGCTCGAGTTACGGAATCCTGCGTGGATCGACCAAGGAGGCTATCTCTTGCTGGTGGATGTAGGCACGCGTACCACGGGGTTTGTCACATTCGAGACCAAACCCGAGTTGCGACTCATCAGCCGCTTGTCGGATTCGGTGGACGTCGGCGTTCACGATTTATATTTGGCGCTCGCCGGGATCTTTCGTCAGCGAACGGGGGAAACCCCTCCACTTTCCGATCCCATCTACGATGAACTTTACACACATGGAGAAGTTTACTACGGGGGACGGGTTGTATCCATCGAACCTGAACGATCTCGACACATGGAGCGCATGGGGCAGCTCATCGCGCGGCGCATCCAAGAACATCTGGGGGCGGATGCGATGAAACGTATTCACACGGTGTTTCTGGCTGGTGGAGGATACCGTCTGGCTCAGAGTGTTCTCCAGCAAATCTTTCCACGGGTCTACGTTGTGCCCGATCCCCAACTCGCCAATGCTGAGGGCTATCGCTTGTATGGCTTGACGCGCGAAGGGGGAGGCACGCCATGACCATGCGCCTTCAGCCCATCGTGCGCATTCCTCAGCGCACATGTGTCGGACACGAATTGCTCATCGCGCATCCGCGGGATACGTTGAATCTCGTAGCCCAAGCCGGATTGTTGGGGGAGTTGGACCGATACATTGTGCATACGGCGCGAAAACTTGCGCAGGAGCGTCAGGACTACGTCTTCGTCAACGTCACTTCGGAGCTCTTAAACGCGCGTTCTCTCCCCTTTGATCACAGAGATTCACTGCGCGGGTTGGTGCTTGAAATCACAGAACGCGGCCGCCTCGATGTGGAGGCGGCCGCGGCATATTTGGAACCCTTCCGAAAACGTGGGCTCGAAGTGGCTCTGGACGATCTGGGCACAGGTTACAACGGATTCTCAAGGTGGAGTGTCCTTCGTCCCGAGTGGATCAAAGCCACATGGAGCGAGGAGCTGTTGGACTTTTTTCCAATGCTCATTGCAATGGCCCGTCGCTTAGGCGCGCGTTTCATTGTGGAGCGTGTTGAAATGCCAGAACAAGAATCGTGGCTCGTGGAACTCGGTGTGGAATATGGGCAGGGATTCTTATATGGACGACCGATCCCGCTGGGGGCAGTGTCATGAGAATCGTAGGGTTTGCGGGCTTCGCGAAAAGCTTCCTGGCATGGAATCTGGCGGGTGCCGTTGAACCGAGTGTGATTTACGCTGATCCACGTGCGCCGTATCGCGTGTGGAATCGCCATGTGCGTGTATACGAACAATGGCTGGATGTGAAGCGCCTACAACCTCAGCCTCTATTGGTCTGTGTGGATCATGAGGAACCCGACGTGACACCAGAGGTCGTAGTCTATGGCGTCACCCCCGATTTGGCGAGGATTCACAGAGCACTGCAAGCTGTTCGTCATTCAGAAAGACCGACTTTCTTGGTGCTAATCGGTTACGAAGAAACAGGCGTGCCGTGGATTTTTCCACGCGAATTTCAACCTTCGCTTGTGTTGCCATGGGATATGCGGCAAGCGACGTGCGCCATGGTCGGGGAACCCCTCACCCAACGCGATCCGATATGGCGACACAAATTTGAGACCTTGTGGAGCGTGATTCGCGATGTGGCTCGTGTGTGACCACGATCCGGTGCGTGCGGAGCGATTGCGAAAATACTTGGAAAAACAAGGTGTCCAAGTGAAGATTGCCACAAAGGAAGAGGAGATCCCGAACACCTGGGCTGAGGGGAAATTGGCGCTCTTTCTCGGAGGATGGAACCCAGCTACCGTGCAACACGTCAAGAACACGTTGGGCCTGTCAACACTTTACTGCACACTGGATACGTTGGCGCCCGAGCAATTTGAAGGCTTGCGGCAACAGGGATACGACGACGTGGTGCCCTATCCGCCTGCGGTGGAGTATGCACGTCGTTGGGAACGCGAGGTGAATACCGAGAATCCAACGACCTTGGCGAGTCTCGTGAGTCAACGCCGAAAAACGACGTACACAGCGTATGTGGAATCCAAGCCCTTTCAACCACCTGCGCCAACGCCTCGCAGAGCCACCGTCATTTGCGTGACAGGGGTCAAGGGGGGTGTCGGAAAAACTACCATGGCAGTGCTGCTTGCCAATGCGATGGTCGCACGGGGAAAGCGGATCGTGGTCGCGGAACTCGACCCGTATGGAAACCTGGCCAATCTATTTCGTGTGGAACGCACGGTGACCGCAGACCGTTTCGAAACACTCCCAGACGTCTTGACTGATCCTGAGCTAGAGCAAAACATGTTGCGGACACCCGCAGGATGGTGGTTGATTCCCAAGGGAGATCGTCCGCTCGGATTAAGCAAAGACGGCGTGGCACGACTGATTCATCTCGTGGGACTGTATGCGGATGCGCTGATTCTGGATACCCATGCTGGGCACCTGATGTCGACCGTGGTGGCAATGCGCGAAGCCGATCGGGTGCTGGGCGTAACGACGGCGGATCGTACCACGTGGACCGATTTGCGCGCGTTCCTGCACATGAGTGAGCGTCCTGTGTATCTGGTGTTGAATCGCGTGCGTGAGCGTCCGCGAAAAGCCGCAGCCATCAGTGCATTTTTGCAGAAGGAGATTGGCTTTCGGGTTGCGGCCATCGTCCATGAAGATGACACGCTTTACCAGCGCGTGCAACAAGGATTGACGCCGTTAGGTTCTCGCAAAACGAATGCTCGCATTCATCAGTTGATTCAAACACTCTCCATTTCGACGAAGGAGGCGAAATCGCATGAAGCGTAGTGCGTTTCTACTGACGGGCGTAGGACTTGCGTTGGCAGCAGGCGTGCTTTTTGCGGCAGGTTATCGACTGACAACCGCTACGGTGCCGGTGATCGCCGCCAACACATACATTCCCGCAGATACGCCAGTCGAGCCCAATGAACTGACGACGATCGCCGTGCCGCGTCGTTTTGCGAAACAGGCCGGCCTTTTAAATATCTCACCCTCGCAATTGGCTGGACACTACTTGTCCGTCTCCACGGTGCCGGATGAGCCCATTAGTGTGAACATGGTTGCGAATACCAACGACCTGCAAGCCCTGCTCAATCAATATGTGTCGATCCATCACACGCAGGGTGTGGTCATGAACTTCACCGCCAATTCCGCACTCGCCAATCTGGTAGAGCCCGGGCAAATGATCGCGCTCACGGTGACACCGCAGGGGCAAAATGCAACGCCTCAGCTTTATCCGGTCTATGTACTGTCGGTGTTGGAACCGCAAACAAGCAACAACTCGACGTTCGGAGGAAACTCATCATCTTCCAAAGTACTCTATCTGTTCGTGCCTATGAGCGAATATCCGGTAGTGGCCAGCGCCGTTCTGGCGGGTAATGCCCAGGTTGTGCTCTACCCGACGGGAATGACGCTCCCATCAACGACAAACAGCGCATCGTCTGTCGCTCCCAACGCTCCACAGTCGATGCCGGCCACCAATGCGACCAGTGCGACAAATGGGCCAAACGTCACTGTAACTTCCAATCCCACAGCTCCTGTGGCACCACCGTCAACGACGAAATCTCCAACGAGGCAATCTTCTTCTAGACAGCATTCCGTGCATGCCAAGTAACCCATACATAGAAGGGCGGCTAGGATATGGCCGCCCTTTATGATGCGAGGAGGGTCATGAATGCCGAATCTCCAAGAAATTGAGCGCGTCCAAACGCAAATGGAACAAATGTTGAAAGAAGATCCACGTGATGACTTTTATCGTGAAGCGAGCGAACATCACAAAAAGCTGATGGCCGAAATCCGTCGGCGCCAGGAATGGTGGCGGGACTTGCCGCCTCGTCGCGCGGCCTACGCGTATTTGGGCAAGATTGCGGGCGAGCTCGGGATCCCTCCCAACTATCGTGAGTATGTCATTACCATGGCGCTCAACGATATGTACTCGTATGGTAAAATCCAACATCTGATCGATGATCCGCTCGTTTCGGACATTCAAATTTACGGAGAACATTTCACCTTCTACATCAAGGAAGGCAAGAGATACATATCCACTGAGGGGTACATGGATAACGAAGAAGTATTGACTTTTGTTCAGAAAAAGTTGTCAGGAACAAATTATCGATTTGACATGACCAATCCATCTACGGACGCCATTCTTCCGGACGGGTATCGGATGCATGTGGTGGGCGGACCTGCAGGATGGACACTGCCAGAAGACGAGGACGGGCGTCGGCTGGAGAAGGATTGTTTGATCGTGACGATTCGTAAACCGCTTCGGAATTTCACGTTGCAGGAACTTCTCTCGCTGCACGTCTTCGACGAGAAAATCTATCTGTTCTTTCAGTGGATGCAGCGCTTGGCGAGATCGTTTGTGGTGGTGGGTGGCACCGGTTCATCCAAGTCGACGCTGATGGCTGCGCTTTTGGGATTGATTCCGCCCGATCGAATGAGTTGCGTTATTGAGGAAATGCCTGAACTCCAGCCTCTGTGCGCTTGGGCGGCAAGGTTGTATGAACGAGCGCCGAATGCGGAAGGTCGCGGTGCGGTACGCATGGCGCAACAGATCGTCAACACGCTGCGGATGATGTTCGACAACGTTTATATCGGTGAGGTTCGAACGAGCATCGTATTGTGGGAGTTCTTCCAAGCCGCGGCGACGGTGACGTATCAGACGGCAACAACCCTTCATGTGGCCGGATTCGCAAACGCTGGCGCAGCGATTCGGCGAATGGCAGCGTTGCTTTCGAGTCACGAATCCAGGCCATCGACTGCGATGGTGGGGGACCTGATTTCCATGAGTGTACGGCACATTATCAGCATGCGCTCAGTGCCGGAGCGCGGAGGCAAGCGTGTCGTGGAAATTGCGGAAGTCCTGCCGTATGAGCCGCGTGAACAGCGCATCCCCTACGTGACCCTTGCGAAGTGGGATCCGCGAACGGATAGTTGGGTGTTCCACGGAATAACTGAACAAATGGCTGAAGAAGCTGCGCTTCATGGCCATACGATCTCCGAGTTGCCGATCCTCGAAACCCCGAACGTGCAATACGTCTACTTATGACGGAGGGAGGGCAACCATGACTGGACAAATCGTTGGCATTCTTGTGGCGTTGGCCATGCTTTGTTTTTTTGTTAGAAGCCGACCTGCGCCGCGCACAAGAGGAAGCGCTGTGGCTGGCTTCGATTCGGGAACGTTATCACGATCGAACATCGCGTTGGAAAAGTGCTCAAGCGATTCAGCAACTTAAGCGAGAGGCACAGGAGGCAGGTCTGCGTCTGCCTCCTGTGCTCATGATCGCTGTGAGCGGTTTTATCGTGGGGGCTGTCGCACTGAGCTTGGCGGAACAATCGGCGTGGTTTGGTGTGCCCGTAAGCCTTGGACTCACGATTCTCGTCACCGTGCTCTTTATCCGATCTCGCGCCAAGAAGAGAAAATATCAGTTTCTCCAAGTATTTGTTCGAGAAGCCATGCCCATCATCATCACTACGCTTCGCGCGACGGATCGCTTTGACGAGGCGTTGATGGACGTGACTCAGATTGCGCGTCATCCAACGCTTCGAAGAGAATTCCAACTTATGACTCAAAGTTGGCGCGGACTTCGTATCACGCCGGAAGAAGCGTTTGTGTTGGCGGCAGAACGATGGGGCATCCAAGAACTCATTCAGTTAGCTCACGCAACGGCAGTCGCTACGAAGTATCAGGCTGATCGGGCCAAACTGTGGCTGAGGTTTCGAGATCAGATCGAACGCGACGAAGACAAGCGGCGAGTCCTTCGGGCCAAGACGTTGGCGGGCCGCCGCAACGGATTGATCTACGCGGGACTCATGGTGTCGATGTTCGGCTTGGCATATCCGCGGGTACACCAGTATATGACCCCCTTTGCTCGAGACGGATTTTGGATTGTGTTGATCATTCTCATCGGTTGCACGTGGTGGATCTGGCGAATCGGCGAGGTGATGGAAGTTTGATATTGGAAAAGGCAAATCTTATACACCGGTGCGAACTTCTACACGGTTGACACGGCATTACACCGTAACCGTTGAGGATGGCGTAGCCGTGATGCACCATGCGCCGTCCTCATGGTGGCCTTGGTATTGGATGGACAGAGACAAGTTTCAGCGAGAACGCCTGCGGGCATACCAAAAACTGGCGCAGAGCGGTCGGACGGACATCCGCGAAGTGCGCGGGTACAGTCTCTGGATTGACTACACCCGGGACGGGTTCCAGCAACACGAAGAGCCGGTACAGTTCTGGCGTGACCAAATGGGCCTCATCTTTCTCTGGCTTTATAACGTCTACAACTGGCGCGTGAAGCGCGTCCCGAAACTCATGCGCTTGCTTCAGCGGGACACCGTGCGTGTGGGGACCATGGATTGGGCGACATTTGTCGAGCGATTTGGGTGAACCGGGACGTACTCAGGAGTGAGCATGCACATGTCGAATCATTGGATCATCCCTAAACGATGAAGCATACGAGGAGGAAATCATATGCCCGTGTCGAATCATACTATCATCCCTTTTTCGGCGACTGAGCAGCGAAACGTGTGCATCCATGGCTTGATAGTTGGAGAATGTCGAAGCGTTGTCGAAGAAGTTCAAAAGCTAGTCGAGGAAGAACGGATGAGACTGCAAGAATTCTATGAGCGCATGAACAAATCCTTTGTAGAAGATGCCGAAACGTTTACACGATGGGAAAAACACCGTTCCATATTAGCCAAATACATCCGCGAGCTATTAAGTCTCTCTGACATCAAGCGAATCTTAGTCGTCGGATCCGGTAATTGCTACGATCTCGATTTACACGTGTTCAACGAGCATGAGGTCGTTGTCACATTCATCGACATCGACGCTGAAGCAACACGTCGAGCAATTGAAGACCGGGAACCCATGTTGCTTCAAAAAAGCAAATATCATACAAATGGACATTTTGGGATGGAATGATACGCTTGAATCCATCAAAGCAGTATTTGCCCAGGGAGATACGCAAGAGATTCTTCGTGCGTTCAAGCAAGCCCGAAAGAAATTTCGTCGTTCCGTACAAAGCGTAGATGAAATGTTCGATGCGGTTATCATTCTTCCCTTGTTTACTCAACTTGTAGCACCCTATTTGCTCAGCGAAGAGCAGAACGGTAGGGTTTGGTTGCGAGATCATCGCTATCCAGTGCATAAAATTCACACAGAAATACAGTACCTGTCTGATCTTGCATCACGAATGGTGCTGGACCGATTGTATGAAAATGTTCGACCAGGCGGGTATTTATTGGCGATTTGTGAACTGTTCAATGCTTTTGAACATCCATATCGGAATCACTTCATATCTCGATATGGCGTGAATACACTGGACGCGATCAACCACGCTATCCAACATGGTGTTTATAACGGGTGCAAGGGATTCTTGGGATGGTTCCATGAGAAACGTGAGACGTTCAGTGACATGATGGCGGCCGGTTGGTTATGGGATTTTGACGAGTATATCATGTATGCGGTTCTGATGAATAGGGTAAGAAAGACGGATGCCATCTAGTAAAATGGAATGCCCTTTTTGCCTTCCACCCCTCCTTGATGTGAAGGGGGGATTTTTTGTTTTGTGATATCACACATGCCACCTGAAATCCCGTTCAACCCAGAAATTGTGTTCGATACCCTCAGTGCTTGGATCGAAGCTCGCGAACCTATTTCGGATTCGTGGTGTGTGCTAGGGAAAGTCGTGTATCACCGTTTCCGACAGACGCCATACAAAGAGTTTGTGGTGGACTTGATGCCTGATAATGGCCCCGAACCTACGGAACGTCTTCACATGATCGTAGCTCGGCGAAGACTGGAACGCCCGCGAAAACTCAAGACGTATGGACGAGATGGAAGTCCTCGCCTACACATGGCTGATATGCCTGTATGTGCAGGAAGCGGCGGCACAATGTCCGTATCATCAACCGCGGGTCGAACTAATCTGTCGGCTCAATCCCTTTTCGGAGATCAAGACGGAGGTATGTCTTACGCAACTCGGGGTCACGAATAAAATCAAATCCATATTTTGAGTAATACGATATTTGCCGCTGGCGCTGTTCTTCGTTTTCCCAATTTTGCTGATGTGTTGAATGGGAACATCAATAAGCATCATGTACAGTCTCCCTGCGCGCTGATCTTCCTGGTTATAACGAAGATCAGCGCGTACAGCCCTTGGTGCGTAGTTAAAATGTGGTGAACAACATTCAATGTAAATGTAATTTCCAGATTCCCTCGCCTTTACGAAGAACGGCGTTCCTTCTTTATCAAATCCTACGTGTAAAAGAGAATCAGCGTTTTGGTTCAACTTTTTCAAAGAAAACGTTCCATTCCACTGAAGAAATCCGTTCATTTACTTTAGATGGTCGATTTCGAAGTTCATTATTGGCCGTTGACGTCAATGTTCTTTTCCAAAAAAAGATTCTGTCCATCTTCATACAGAAGGCTAATTTAGACATTCGTTTTTAAAAATTCCTGCTGTATATGAGCAGGCGACGGCCCATCAAGGGGGGTGAACTTAAATGATGTATGATTCATACCAATTTAACACAACCGAGTTGTTTCGAAAAATAGACGCCTGGCTTCGTGAAAAACCTGGAATCCAAGAATGCGAAGTGGTGCCGCTTTGGGAGTATTCAAACCTCGGGGTTGAAATCAAAGTGAAACTCCATACAAATTTAACAAAGGATATACTTCCTATTGCACAGGTCACTGGCCGAGGCAGAGGATACTTTGATTTTCCTCATCTGCGGTCAAAACAACATGCGGCAGAAGCCCCTCGCATATGCTTGGGTTGTTGCGGCCTATCTTGAAGAGAAAGGGGTTCGTATCAAGCTTCGCCCCACCGTCGACGCGCTTGCCAAATTGCAATCCTTCATTCGCCTGCCTGATGGACAGATTGTTGCGAACTGATGGGACGAAACATCCGCCATTTGCCTTCCACCCCTCCCTTACATGAAGGAGGGGTTTTTTTATGACCACCTGCGCCGTTTGCAGCAGACGTCTCACGCACCCTGTGTCCGTCGCACGCGGCACCGGCCCTGTCTGCGCTAAGCACGTGGCCGAGTTCATTGCTGCGATCTCCGCGCAGACTGCCGAGCGCATTCGTCAGTCGTGGGCGCGTCGTCGCGACGAAATGGTCGGCGTGAACGAGATGGCCATTGCGAACGCGAAGGCCCGGTTTCTCGCTCGCATTCGCAGGCAGCCCAGCGTTGCAACGTACAGCGGCATGATCGCAGACCAGTTCAGCAGGACGCGTGAACAGGACGAGGTGCTCGAGTTCCACCACTTCGCGGACGCCGCCGTGCAGGTGCACTCCGAGTCGGGCCGCGAGTACGTCGTGACGACCGACCGCACGGGCGCCGTGGCCGTCGCGTGTTCGTGCCCGGATCACCAGCATCGACATCGGGTGTGCCGACACATGGAGGGCTACAACCGATTCGCTTCCGAACGCCGGATGGCCGAGCAGTCCGAAGCCGAGCGCCAGCGCGTCGCAGAAGCGATGAGGACGGAGACGAGCTCCGAGGTGCCGCTCGAGACCACGAGCCGCGTGTCCGCCGCGCCGACGATCCTGACCCATATCGTCGACGGCGAGGTCGCGTGGGACAATGAGCGAGACCGTGCGCTCTACGCCTGGCACGAACTGCACCGCCACGACGGCGTGTACATGAGCCGGGACGACGCGCGGTGGCAAGCATTCCGAGACCATGCCCGGACGCTGGAGGGGCTCGGAGCGTACGAGACGGAGAACGTGCTGGATGGGTCGGGTCTCACCTTTGGGATCGAACTCGAAGTGGAGAACGTCAATCGCGAAGAGCTGGCGCGCGAACTGTACGCTTACGGATTCTCAACGCAACGGAACCAACAATCGTACAGCTCTCGCGTGAGTGAATCGACAGGCTGGGTTGTCAAGTATGACGGCAGCCTGGAAGGTGGTGGCGAGATCGTCTCACCGCCACTTCGTGACACGCCAGAGACGTGGGAGACTCTTCGAAAAATCACTGACATCGCGCATCAACTCGGTGCTACAACGGACAGGCACACCGGCCTGCACATTCATATGAGCCACTCGATCCTCGACGACCGGGGTTATCGCTGGCAGCGGCTTGCCCGCTACATCTACTGGTTCGGGAACGAGTACTACAAGATGGGGGCGGCGAGCGATCGTCATTATGCCACCGTACATCGCGGTTTGCGTTACGCAGGACCGCTGCGCCTGCGCGACCTTCGTCAACTGCGCCGCAATGACACCGCGATGTCGGCTTCGCGCAAGTTGATTGGTTACCGTTGGCACGAAGACCGATACAAGATCATCAACACGGCCAAGTTCGTGGAGCACAACGTCCCAACGGTGGAATTCCGATACCCGAATGGCTCATTGGACCCGATCATCATCCAACGCCAGATCCAGTTGGCGAACGCCACGATGATGCAGGCAGCGTATCTGCGCAAACACATGCCCGGCGCTGAGCGTCTTCCGGCGCTGTTCCGGGGTGACAGCTCGGATGCGCTGGCCGAAGGAACAGAAGGACGCTTCCGCCAGTTTCTCGATACGCTCGGGAGCGACCGTCTGCGTCGTATCGCGACAGGGCTATGGGTCCGAGGCGAGGTTCCTCTCTTTTATCAAGAACAAACACATGTTGACAGCAGAGGATGACGGAAGTATACTCGACTCAAATCAAGATGGAGATTCCAATCAAGGCAAAAGGAGGGCGGTGCGGATGATCTACTTTGCCTATGGGAGTTGCATGAACGAACGTGACTTCCGGCGGACGTGTCCGACCGCCCACATGCTCTGCGAGGACGCAATTTTGTTCGGGCATCGGCTCACATTCAACGGGTATTCGGCACATCGAAATGGCGGCGTGGCGAACATCGTTCCGGCGCGGGGTCACACGGTCCATGGGGTGCTTTGGTATGTGTCGGACCACGAGGCGAAGCGGCTCGATCGGCGAGAGGGTGCTCCGTACGTCTATCACCGCAAGCTTGTGCAGGTGCGCTGCTGTGGCATGTGGGAAGAGGCGGTGACGTATCAGCTTGTCCATCCGCTGCCTCATGAGATCGCGCCGTCGGACGAGTACGCGCAGCTCATTCTCGGCGGAATTGTCAATCCAACGTATCGGCGTCGCGTAGAACAACACATCGCTCGGTTAAGGGAGGAAGGCACGTATGGGACAGCAGTTACAGCCTAATGCGGAGGCGTTGATGCAACGGATCATGGACGGCACCTTTGACACTGCGTGGCGGGCCAAGTTCTGGACGCCGCTCAAGGAAGGCGAGGCTCCCACGAAGGAGTACCTGGTGAAGTTCCTGGATCGCGAGGCGGCGGAGACGCATTGTCCTGTGGGGATCCTGACCTATGTCATGGACTACCCTTACTTCGACACGGACGACGAGATCACGAAGGCCCTCATGCGGCTGGAGATCGTCAAACCCCTCCATCACGACCTGACGATGGTGGGTGTCCGGTCGAAGATCGTGTACGGGCCGGTGTTGATTCTCGATAACACGCAACCGCCGCCGTATGCGGACCCCGAGGAGGCGGAGGAGTACGAGGACATGGAGTGGAGCGACGAGGAGGTCGAGTGGAACATCTTCAACGACCGGACGCTGATCCAGTCCTTGATCCGCAACGGCGCACTCGTCCTGATGGAGCGCGCGGACGTGTTCGTGCTGAGAGGCGATGCGGCGCTGCGGAAGGTCAAAGAGGGGCATTGCGGGAGCTGCCGTTACTGGCGGGACGGTCTCTGCACGGCGTACTATCAGCGCACGAGTGAAAACGCGCCCATTGGCCGCTCGTGCACGGACTTCTATCCGCGGCCCGAGAAAGAAAAGTCACCCTCAGATCGATACGTGCTGTTGGAGGCCGACGACATCTACATCCCGCCGTACACGGCGAATGCGTTGTTTGAGGCAGACGGAAGCGAGACGGGGTGGCTTAAAGAACTGAAGCAGGAGATCCGCGATAAGGGTCTGAAGACGGACTGAGGTGATCGGCCATGTTTCACCACTATCACTCATATTCGCACTATGCGTATCACCCATTGCTCCACGAGTTCGGGCGCTCCATCGTGCACGGGTTCGGTTGGGGCATCGGCTGGCAATTGGCGAGACATTTGCCGTTTGCGCTATTGCTTCTCATAGTTGTCGTGTTAGGTGTAGGATGGATGATCATGAGGCGGAGATATTAAGGGGGAGGATGTCGGATGCTTGTGACAGGGTACGTTCGGAAAATCGATCATCTCGGGCGACTCGTGATCCCGAAGCGCCTGAGGAAGGACTTGGCCATTGGACAAGATGATTCGATCGAGATCTACGTGGAAGGCGACACCGTTGTGCTAAGCAAGTATGCGCCCAAATGCATCTTCTGTGGCGAGAAGGCTGAAAAGGTCTTTCACGAACGAGCCGTCTGCCAGGCGTGCTTGGAGGAGTTGAAGGCGAAGAGTAAGGTGAGCTGAGGCCCGCGGTGAATGCGGGCCTTTCAATATCGCACAGCTTCCTCAACCTTGGCCATCCGCTCAAGCGGAACCTGGACGGAGGAGCCTTCCGCTGAACGCAGATACAGCCTCGAATCCTTCACGAATGGCACGCCTTCAAGCACCTTGTCTCCAAGCTTGCTCTTGAGGGTGATCCGAACCGGGGTCTCCGCCTTAGCAATTTTGGTTCTCTACTTCCTTCTTTTCATTTTTATTACCTTTGGAAGTTCAAATCGTATCTGTCGCAAACAAGTGGTGATACTCTGGTTCCACGGTATGATTTCGACTAAACGATTGGGCAATCCATAACCGGAGGTTTGAACTAAGTTTCGAATTGAAATCTGCGGTGAGTGAGGTGCGGTACCTGTAGCGAGTTGCAAACTAAACTGCAAACGGACATCGAATAGAGTAAACGGACATAGCAACACGTGAAGCACTGTGATACTGGATTAATCAAGGTTACATGAACTAAAATTTCTCAACTGAACGCATAAAAACACTCGTTTTGATACAATGTCCTTTGTGTACGACACGAGCGCGCGCGACGTGGTGTCGTGGCAAGATAACGGCCCTCGGTCATGATGGAGTGATGAGAACCTTGCGTATCGCGTTAGTGGGATTCATGGGGTGCGGGAAGTCGACCGTGGGTCCTGTCCTTGCGCGCCGCCTTGGCGTTGACTTCGTCGATCTCGACCTTGAGATTCAGCAGATGGCCGGCAGAACCATCGCGGAGATTTTTGAGCAGGATGGCGAGCGGGCGTTCCGCTCGCTTGAATCCGAGTGTTTGGCGCGCTGCGCTCGCCAGTCTCACTTGGTGGTCGCCCCTGGAGGGGGCGTCGTCACCGTACAAGCCAACCGTCGCCTTTTGCGCAGCCATTTCCACGTCGCCTATCTCCGTGCGCGGCCGGCGACTCTCGCAGAGCGTTTGCGAGGGCAGGCCGAACACCGCCCCCTGTTGCGAGGACATCCGCTCGAAGACCGGATCGCGCGCCTGATGAGAGAACGCGCGGCGTTTTACGATGAAGTCGCTTCGCAGATTGTCGACGTCGATGGGAAATCCCCTGAAGCTATCGCTGAAGAAATTTCAAGTGGCCTGAAATCGACCTGAAGGGGCGAAAGCCACGTGCAACATATCGGAGGCATCCTCCAGCATTCACACGTGTCGGCTGATCGCTACGATGCTTCGTACTTTCTCCGGGAGATTCCGGAGCTTCAGCAGGCCTCGCTTGCCGAAGAGACGATTTTGCGCCACAGTGCGCTGCTTTACGAGTATTTGCGGCAGAAGAGGATCTGCGAGCAATGCACAGGGTTTGAGCGGTGTGGCAAGGCGGGTGACATGCGTGGCTTTGAGCAAGTCCTGGAAGTCAGTACGCGCGGGCTCGCGACTCGCGTTCGTCGGTGTACGCCGTTTCAGGAGTATGTGGTTAAAGAGCGCGTGCGCCGCTATGCACAGTTGGCGGGCGTAACGGAGCTTGGCGACGACTTTCGTTTTGAGAACTTCCCCGAGGAGCAGGCGAGGAAATATCCGAAGGTGTTGAGATATGCCCAGGAATTCGCTCGTACCTGGAGTCCACAGGAGGCACCGCGGGCTGGGCTGTACTTGTTCGGTCCCCCGGGCGTGGGAAAGACGCATCTCATGTTCGCGGTGTTTCGCGAGCTCCAGCGGCGCGGCGTTCCGTCTCTGGTCGTTCGGTCGGATTCCCTGTTCGATCACATGCGGCACGTCATCGCGGCGGGGGAAGATCTGGAGCCGTTTCTCGAAACGCTTTCCACGGTGCCTGTTCTCGGGATCGATGAATTCGCGCAGGAGCGAGCGAACGAGTTTAGCATGGAGAAGCTGTTTCGAATCATCAATTACCGGTTTCATCACAAACTGTCGACGTGGTTTACCAGCAATTTTAGTCCTCCCGACGCGTATCGGCGCGGAGTGGATGATCTCCTTGACACAGTGGCGCCGCTGCGATCGCGCGTGATGAGCATGTGCATTCTCGTGAAAATGGACGGACCGGATGCGCGCCAGCGCAATCTCCGCACCCTGGTCTGACTCGTCAAGTGCGGGGTGGTCGTGCTTGCTGGACGCGCAGGCCGACGAGGGCCACCTGATGAATGCGACATTCGACCCGCGGCGCGCTTTTTTCGATCAGCGCAGCCTGCTTCCGATCCCTTTCTGCCAAGGCCGAGGCGCGTTCTTCCTCCGTGAGCTCATCCAACAAGCTCTCGTAGTAGGCGGACAGCTGGGCGAGGTCGCCATGGAGACGAGCCATCGCTTCCTTGGCCCAAGCGTCGTCCTGCGCGGCTACGTGATCGGTGAGCGCGCGCTGAAGAACGCGCCATGCGTCGTAGACCGTGTGGCGACTGTGGCGGAGAAGCTCCGACGCAGGGACACCGGATAGGTCCCGGTGTTGAATGCGTTCGTAAAACCGGTCGACGACTTGCAGGTTGTCCAAACATACGGCGTAGGAGAACCATTCTTCCCGGTTGAGATCGGCCGTGTAGGCAAAGACGCCGTTGACCATCATCCAGGGCACGAGTTCGCCTTCCGCGTCTCCTTCTCCCACGCAGGCGATCCGGCCGCGTCGAGCGGCACTGAGCAGAATTCTGTCGAACAGAGGACTGCCGAAGTCGATGCGATCGACGCGCGGCTTCACGCTCCAGGGGAACGGCGAAGGGGGCTGTTCTGCGTTCAGACGGGCCTCTTCTCGCGCCTGCGCCTCGGCATCGAATGCCAACCGCAGCACCGTCGGCTCGATCGACTGATGCGTGGCTTCCACCCACATCCAATAGAAGGGTCGCTCGATGAGTTCTTTGTCCACGTCGACGGGAAGCTTGTACTCCCGGTACATGGGACGAGCGAGGAGCGTACGAGCCCCGACGGATGTGAAGTACCGATCACAGAACGACAGCCTTTGTTCTGGGGTTCGCAGCGGCGCTTGGGTCTCGGCGTTCAACGGCGACGCGCACCTCCTTTGGGGATCATGAGATCTTCCACCTGGATGGACTTGAGTTGGGTGACGAATTCCTCGTCGTCGCGGCTTGTCATGGCCGCCTCGAAGATGCGCTTCTCCCAAAGATCCAGTCGGATATCGCTTACAATGTCATCCAGCCGTCCGATCACGGCCTCAAACATGCGCACCTTTTCCTGAAGGATTTCCATGATGTGTTCTTCGATGGTGTCCTTCGTCACGAGGTTCGCGATGTGGCACGCGTGCGTTTGGCCGAGACGATGGATGCGTCCTATGCGCTGTTCAAGCCGCATTGGATTCCAGGGGAGGTCATAATTAATCATGTGGCTACAAAATTGAAGGTTAATTCCTTCTCCGCCGGATTCGGTGGCGACTAGCACGCGGATCTTCTTCGAGAACAGTTCCCGCATCCAGTCTTTCTTACCTCGGCGGAAGCCGCCGCGAAACGGTACCGCGCTGACCCCGTGTTTCTTCAGTGTGTACATGAGGAAATCTTGGGACGCTCGGTATTCCGTAAAGATGATCATCTTTTCTGGTCCATCTTCTAGTATCTTGAGTACTGCTTCCACCTTGGCGTACGACGGGATAGAGGTTCCTTGGTCGATCAGCGCCTGCAGGCGGCGAGCGCGATCGGGATCGCGCGTCTTCTTCAACATCTTCTCCAGCGACAGAAGCGCCGCGTACGAGGAACTGCAGATCTCGCGCTGCAGCGTGATGAGTGGGAGAATGGACGTGCGGGCTGTTTGCGAACGCTCATATTCGCTCCTTAGAAACGCCTGAACGGCTTCGTAAAACGCGCGTTCCTCTGGCGTCAATTCGACAGCAACCACGCGCACGTGACGCTTGGGCAGATCGAGCAGTCCGTCCTCTCGGCGGTTTCGGATCATGACCCGGCTGATGGTCTGACGCAAGGCCGCAGGGTCTTTGGGCGTTCGGGGACTCGCGACGAACCGCTCGGCGAATTCCGCGGGATTGCCGAGCTCTCCAGGTTTGAGCAGGGTGACCAACGTGTGCAACTCCTTGAGCTGATTCTGGATGGGCGTGGCCGTCAGCAGGAGCATGTATTTGTGTTGGAGCTGATTCAGCAGTTGCCAGTTCTTCGTGCTCGGGTTTTTCAGCTTGTGCGCTTCGTCGACGATGATCATGTCCCACCATTGGGCTCGAACCCGATCGGCGTGGGGCGGCCGTTTGGCCGTGTCGATGGAGGCGACAACGACGCCCTCCGCCTCCCACGTCCATTCGTCGCGCTGGGGAATCGCGTCGATGCGAAATTTCTGGTTCAACTCCTTGGTCCACTGCGAGACGAGAGACGCTGGCACGAGGACGAGGGCCCTTCGGACAAGCCCTCGCACCAGATATTCCTTGAGAATGAGCCCTGCTTCAATCGTTTTGCCGAGTCCCACCTCATCCGCAAGGATGGCCCTTCCGCGCAGATCGCGCACGACCCGGAGAGCAGTTTCCACTTGATGCGCAAGCGGTGTGAACTGCACGTGTTCGAGCGCGAGGAGTTGGTCCAAGGCGGGTGCAAGCCAAGCCTGACGCGCCAGCGCGCCGAGGCGGAAGAGTTCCCAATCAGCGTCTTGGCTTCCTCGCCCTAGGTGGAGGAGCGCCTCGAGTTCCGCTTCCACATCCAACCCACTGATGGAAAACGACCACGGGCGATCTCCGGCGTTCAAGGACTTGTTCTCGAGTTCTCGCACGCAGACCCCCTCCTCGTCTTGTTCTGCTCGCTGCAGTCATGTAGTATGTGACAGGTGATATCGATTCTTGCGCCCAAGGACGGTGGCGATATTGGAAAAGCGAACGCCGCTTTATGATCTCCACCTGCGCTTCGGGGCTCGCATGGTGGAGTTTCACGGGTGGGAGATGCCTGTGCAATACACAAGCATCCGGGACGAGCACCGCGCGGTTCGCATGGACGTCGGCATGTTTGACGTGTCCCACATGGGCGAAATCGAGGTGTCTGGGTCCGATAGTTTTTTATTCTTACAGCACCTTCTGACGAATGATCTAGCTCGACTGCGGCCGGGTCGGGCGCTGTACACGCTCATGACCGACCAACGCGGCGGTACCCTCGATGATCTGTTGGTGTATCGCCTTGACGATAACCGCTTCTGGCTCGTCGTGAATGCCGCCAATCGGGACACGGATGTAGCGTGGATCAGGAGCCACGTCGACGGGGCCGACGTGACGGTGACGGATCGGTCGGATGAGGTGGCGCTTCTTGCCGTTCAGGGACCGCATGCAGCGAGTCGCCTCGAATCGTTGGGGCTCTCGGTCGGTTCTTTGCGTCCCTTTTCGTTTACGAGCGCTCGTTTTCAAGAAGGAGAGATCATGGTCTCACGCACAGGTTATACGGGCGAAGATGGCTTTGAGTTGTATACCGATGGTGAGACGGCTCGCAAGTTGTTTGAGGCGCTTTACTCGCTGGGCGTCACACCATGTGGTCTCGGAGCGCGTGACACCCTTCGACTGGAAGCGTGTCTGCCGCTGTATGGCCAGGAGCTTCGGCGGGACGTCACGCCTCTTGAAGCTTCGCTTGCGCCGTTTGTCAAATTCGACAAGGGCGACTTCATCGGCCGCGAAGCGCTCCTGTCGCAGGCGGAAGCGGGGCCGAGACGGCGGCTCGTGGGGGTGGAGATGGCGGATCGCGCCATTCCTCGCACAGGTTATGCGGTATTCCGAGGGGAGCAGAGGGTTGGCGAGATTACATCCGGGACGTTGTCGCCCACGCTCGAACGCCCCATCGGGCTCGCGCTGGTGAACGCGTCCGCTGCGGTCGTCGGCGAGACGCTCGAGGTCGAGATCCGTGGAAAAAGGCATGTTGCGCGCGTGGTGCCGACTCCGTTTTATCGGCGCCCGAAGGTGAGCTCGTCATCCGCCAAGGAGGAGTGATCATCGTTGTCGCGTTTCGGTTATCTCCCGCACACGGACGAGGACCGAGAGGAGATGTTGCGGACGCTCGGCATTGAGCGCGTCGAGGAGTTGTTCAGTGACATCCCGCCTTCCATTCGGCTGACCTCCGCGCTCGACCTGCCCAGGCCCATGCCCGAACTTGAACTCGGTAAGCACATGGAGCGGCTTGCGGCGCAAAATCGGCACCTGGGCCAACTCGTGTCTTTCCTCGGGGCAGGTGCCTACGAGCACTACCAACCGAGCGTTGTGGATGCCATCATCTCCAGATCCGAATTCTACACGTCCTACACGCCGTACCAACCTGAGATGAGTCAGGGCTTGCTCCAGACCATCTTCGAATACCAGACGATGATCGCGGAACTGACGGGAACGGACGTCGCCAATGCGAGCATGTACGACGGCGTGACTGCCCTCGCCGAGGCGGCACTCGTCGCGTGTCAGCACACCCGGCGGGAAAGGGTCGTGGTGTCCGCGACGCTACATCCTGAAGCTCGCAGGGTGCTTCAGACCTATGCCAACGGCCAGACCATCCGGCTTCAAGAGGTTCCGCACCGCGACGGCCGCATGGACATGGAGTCGCTCGAGGCGTCGGTTGACGGGGAGACAGCGTGTGTCTGCGTGCAGTATCCGAACTTTTTCGGCGCCATCGAGGATCTGCGCGCGATTGCCGAGATCGCACACGCCCGGGGAGCGCTCCTCGTGGTACAGACGTACCCCATTGCGCTCGGACTCCTCGAGGCGCCCGGCGCGATGGGGGCGGATATTGTCGTCGCGGAGGGTCAGCCGCTTGGCATCAGTCTGTCCTACGGAGGACCGTATCTCGGCGTGATGGCCGTCCAGGAGTTCCTCATGCGAAGGATACCGGGGCGCCTGGTTGGCGAGACGACCGATGCCGAGGGGCGGCGCGGATTTGTACTCACGCTCCAGGCGCGTGAGCAGCACATTCGCCGGGAAAAGGCAACCTCAAACATCTGCACAAACCAGTCCCTCTGCGCCATCGCGGCCACGGTCTTCCTGGCCTACATGGGGAAGGAAGGACTGCAGGAACTCGCTCGCCAGAATTACCACAAGGCGCACTATTTCCGCGCCCGGTTGCTCGAGGTCCCCGGGGTGGAGCCGCTGTTTGACGCGCCCTTCTTCAACGAGTTTGCGATTCGCGTATCTCGTCCCGTCTCCGAGGTGCAGCGCGCGATGCTCGATCGCGGCTATCTGTTCGGCTATGACCTCGCGAGGGACGATGGTTCGCTCGAAGGAGGCGTGTTGATCGCGGTCACCGAAGTGCGAACCCGCGAAGACATGGACGGGGCTGTCGCCGCCATCAAGGAGGTGCTCGCGCAATGACGATTCAGCGGGAAGGCCTCGAGCCGCTGATCTTTGAGCTAAGCCGCCCGGGGAGACGAGCATTTGAGCTGCCGGAACTCGACGTGCCAGAGGCAGATTTGGCTGAGATTGAGCCGTATAGGCGCCGGGAGCCGGCCCGCTTGCCCGAGGTGAGCGAG
The DNA here is from genome assembly GCF_000219875.1 of Alicyclobacillus acidocaldarius subsp. acidocaldarius Tc-4-1. NCBI lineage: Bacteria > Bacillati > Bacillota > Bacilli > Caryophanales > Alicyclobacillaceae > Alicyclobacillus > Alicyclobacillus acidocaldarius. The sequence goes on along the minus strand of NC_017167.1, from coordinate 1,647,392 downwards.
GTCGATGTGGTGCGGCACTACACGGCGCTGTCTCAGAAGAATCACGGTGTGGATAGCGGCTTCTATCCGCTCGGGTCGTGCACCATGAAATACAATCCAAAGCGGAACGAGCGTTGGAGCCGGCTGGAGGGCTTTGCCCGGCTTCATCCGCTCATGCCGGAGGAGCTCGTGCAAGGTGCGCTCGCCCTGCTATACGAATTGAGCGAACACCTCGCGGTGATCACGGGCATGGATGCGGTCAGCCTGCAACCGGCTGCCGGGGCGCAAGGCGAGTGGACGGGACTCATGATGATCCGCAAGTACCACGTCGATCGCGGCGAGACCTCTCGCGATCAGGTGATTGTTCCGGACTCCGCGCATGGCACGAATCCAGCCAGCGTGAGCATGGCGGGGCTGCGCGCCGTCACCATTCCGTCTCGGCCCGACGGCCGTGTGGATCTGGAGGCGCTGCGCCAGGCGGTCAGTGAGCGTACGGCCGCGCTCATGTTGACCAATCCGAATACGCTTGGGCTTTTCGAACGCGATATCGTCGAGATCGCGCGCATCGTGCACGATGCGGGGGGGCTCCTGTATTACGACGGCGCCAACATGAACGCCATCTTGGGCTATGCGCGGCCCGGAGACATGGGCTTTGACGTGGTTCATCTCAATCTTCACAAGACCTTCTCCACGCCGCACGGAGGCGGAGGGCCCGGAGCCGGGCCGGTGGGCGTGAAGGCGTTTCTGGAGCCCTACCTTCCGGCGCCTGTCCTGGAGAAGCGAGGCCATCAGTACGCGTGGAACTGGGACCGGCCGAAGTCCATCGGCAAGGTGAAGGGATTCTTCGGCAATTTCGGCGTGCTGGTGCGCGCTTACGCCTACATTCGCACACTCGGCGCCGAAGGGTTGAAGCAGGTGTCGGAGGCGGCCGTGCTGAACGCCAACTATTTGTTACAGCAGTTGAAACCGCATTTCGAGGCGCCTTATGAAGGGCCGTGTAAGCACGAGTTTGTCATTTCAGGCAAGAGGCAAAAGGCCCTCGGCGTCCGCACGCTCGACATGGCGAAGCGCCTCATCGACTTCGGCGTGCATCCGCCGACCATCTACTTCCCGCTCATCGTCGAGGAGGGCATGATGATCGAGCCGACGGAGTCGGAGAGCAAGGAGACCCTGGATCGCTTTGTCGAGATCATGCGCGAAATCGCTCGCGAAGCCGAGCATGAACCAGAGGTGGTGCGCACGGCTCCGCATCGAACGATTGTGGGAAGGCTGGACGAGGTCAAGGCGGCGCGGCAGCCGCGGCTGCGTCATCCATTGGACTGACGCAGTGCGGAGAGGTCGGCCAGATGAGGGGTCTCATTGACGCCGAGCGCATGGAACGCATCGCCAATGACGGAGATCCGCGTGATGCTCGTGTTATCGATGGTACGAAAGTCGATGCCCATCCACCGAAGGATGGAGCGCACGACGCCCCCGTGGGTGGCCACGAGCACGCGCCCGTGCGGATGCGCGCGCGCAATGTCCTTGAGGCATTGCACCACACGTTCGGTGGCGTGATCGGGCGGCTCTCGATCCGGCGCCCCGTTCGGGAAACGCCGCAAACTCTCGCTGCGGAGCAAGCCCTCGGCTTGGCCGAAATAATGCTCGCGCAGGCACGGCCGCACCGTGATGGGCGCGCCGGTGGTGCGGCTCACGCGCCGCGCGGTGTCGAGCGCCCGCTCGAGATCGCTTGAATAGATGTGGTCGATGTGGACGTTCCGGAGCCAGGCGGCCAACCGGTCGGCCTGTCGCTTGCCGACCTCGTTGAGCGGCACGTCGGTCCATCCCTGAACCCGCCCTTCGACGTTCCAGTCCGTCTCTCCGTGGCGAACGAGCCAGATTTCCATCCTGCGGCCTCCTTCACGACCAGTATAGCAAGGCTTTGCGTGGCTGTGTTACAATGGGAGCGGTTTTCTGGCTGGAACGGTTGGGACAAGGGGGGCGCGCTGTGGCGGATCGCTATATTCTGCTCGTTCACGGGCCGAACCTCAATCGCTTGGGCGTGCGAAAACCGGAGGTGTACGGCCAGCGCACGCTGGCGGACGTGGTGGAGCTGGTCCGAAGCACGGCCCTCCCGTTCGGCTTTGACGTGATCGACCGACAGTCGAACCACGAAGGCGATCTCATCGACTTCTTGCAGCAGTACGGGCCTGGAGCGCACGGCATCATCATCAATCCAGGGGCGTTCGGGCACTACAGTTACGCGCTGCGCGATTGTCTGGAAGATATCGATCGGCCTACGGTTGAGGTACACATTTCCAATGTGCACCGCCGCGAGCCGTTTCGGCACCAACTGGTCCTGAGTGACGTCGTCACGGGCCAGATTGTGGGGCTTGGCCTCGAGGGCTATCGGTTGGCGACGCTCGCTCTCTGCCAGCCGAAGCCGTGAGATGACAAAGTTGGAGGGCTCGACGCATGATTTCAAGCAACGACTTTCGCAACGGGACGACCATTGAGTACGATGGATCGGTCTGGCGCGTGATCGAGTTCATGCACGTGAAACCGGGCAAGGGCTCGGCATTCGTGCGGACGAAGTTGAAGAACGTGAAGACCGGCGCCATTCGAGAGACGACGTTCCGCGCGGGGGAGAAGGTGCCGCGGGCGCGGATTGAGACGCGCGAGATGCAGTACTTGTACAACGACGGCGAGAATTACACGTTCATGGACACGGAAACGTACGAGCAGATCAACATTCCGCGCGCTCAGCTGGAGTACGAACTGAACTTCCTGAAGGAGAACATGAACTGCTTCATCGTTCAGTACCAGGGCGAGATCATCGGCATTGATCTGCCCAATACCGTGGAGCTCGAGGTCATCGATACCGAGCCGGGCATCCGCGGTGACACGGCGACGGGCGGCAGCAAGTCCGCGACCGTGGAGACCGGGTACACGCTGCAGGTGCCGTTCTTTATCAACGTGGGCGACAAAGTCGTGATCGACACGCGTTCCGGCGAATACGTGTCGCGCGCGTGAGTCAAAGGGCGCGGTGAAAAAGCCCGTGCGGCAGGTGGGATTCGCCTCCCGCACGGGCCTTTTCATGCCTTCTTTCGCATGAGGCTGAATACGAGCACCATCAAAAGTAGAAAGATCACCAGGAAGACGACGATCCATCGGACGATTAGAGACAGATCCACCATCGACCCTCCTCGCTCTTCTCCTCATTCAATGCAATCCCTTCACGCGGGGTTCCGACGAACCGGCCATTCGCATACAGGCGCACGCCCGTCCATATACATGGACTAGGGCAGGGGGTGGCCGGTGTGTCGGCGGCGCATTCGAATCCGAGATCGGTCCTGGAGCAAGTGCTCGCCGTGTTGCCCGGCGAGTCGGCGCGGTCGCTCCAAAGCTTGAGGGACGACTTGCTCGATGAACTTGAGGAGATTCGTCTGCGCGCCGGGCAGCCGCTCGAACTGTGCCTGCGTCAGCGCCCCGCCTTTTTGGCGGAAGATGGCGAACTCACGCAGTCACCGCATCGCGGTGTGCGCGTTTCCGCCGACGAATTGGCGCAGGTTGTGCAGCGCCTGACGCAGTTTTCTCGTTACGCCGTGGAGGAAGACATGCGGCACGGATACGTCACCTTGCCGGGCGGACACCGGGTGGGCATTGCGGGCCGCGCCGTGGTGGAAGCGGGGCATGTGCGCGCCTTTCGCCACGTCACCTCGCTCAACGTTCGCATTTCGCGCGATCACCCGGGCGCGGCGGCGTCCGTACTGCCTTTCTTGTACGATCGCGTCTCACGCCGTCCACTGTCGTCGCTCATCGTATCGCCGCCGCAGTGCGGCAAGACGACGCTCGTACGCGATGTGGCGCGCCGGCTCAGCTACGGCGACTTCGCGCCTGACAATCCCGGCTTGAAGGTCGCCGTCATCGACGAGCGCTCGGAGATTGCGGGCAGCGTTGACGGCATCCCGCAATTCGATCTCGGCCCCCGCGCGGACGTCCTCGACGGGTGTCCGAAAGCGGAGGGCATGATGATGGCGATTCGGAGCCTGTCTCCGCACGTCGTGGTCACGGACGAAATCGGCCGAATGGAGGATGCGGAGGCGGTGATGGAGGCGTCGCTTGCAGGCGTCGCGGTGGTGGCGACCGCGCACGCCGCTTCGCTCGACGCGTGGCGCCGCAGGCCGTGGATGGAAAGATTGTTCTCCGCGCGCGCCTTCGATCGGTACATCGTGTTGAGCCGCCGTCATGGACCGGGCAGCGTCGAGGCGGTCCTGGATGCGGAGGGGCGACCGCTTCGCCGCGGGGGCGCCGCGGAAAGATGAAGCTGGTGGGCGCTTTGTTGGTGCTATTCGCCTCTACGCTCATCGGATTTCGCGTGGCTCAGGGCTACCGGGATCGGCCGAAGGCGCTCAGGCAGTTGCTCCAGGCGCTCATCGAGCTTCAGAGCGAAGTCGAATACCATGCGACGCCCATTCCCCAGGCGTTGCGCGCGGTCGGCACGCGGCTCGGAGGGTGGTGCGGAGCTTGGCTCGTGGACATGGCGAATGTACTCAGCCGTCCCGCCGACTCCCCCGACATCGCGCTCCAGAACGTCTCGCTTGCCTCGGCGACGAGCGGAACCCTGCGGGATGTGGACGCGGAGCCGTTCCTTCGCTTGTTGCGCTCCATCGCCGTAGCCGATCGCGATCACCTGCAACAGCCCTTTCTCGCGGCGCGCGCAGATCTGGAAGCAGCGATTCAGGCGGCGCAGGACGAAGCGAACCAGGGCGCGCGGCTGTGGACGTACCTGGGTATGTTGGCCGGGGTGTTCATCGTCCTACTGCTCCTGTGAGCGGGCACGAGGCAATGTGCGCGAAAAGAGGGGATGCGTGATGTCGCCCGAGATTCGGGATCTGTTTCGCATTTTCGCCGTAGGCTTTATCGCGGCTATCTTTCACACCGTATTGAAGCAGAGTGGCAAAGAGGATTTCGCGCACTGGGCCACCCTGGCAGGCTTGGTGGCCGTGTTCGTGATTGTGATTGGGTACGTCGATCACCTGTATCACGAAATCACCAGCGTCTTTCTGCTGCAGTAGGTGACGCCCGTGCACATGGTCCAAATCATCGGCATCGGCCTGACCGCCACGGTGCTCGCAGCGCTTCTGCGACCTCAAATGCCGTCCTTCGCGACGCTGGTGAGCTTGTTCGCGGGCGTCCTGATTCTCCTGTTGTTGGTGCGATCCATCTCGGGCGCGCTGGACACGTTTCAGCAATTGACGACGGCGGCGCACATGAACCACATGTTTCTCCAGACGCTCATCCGCATCCTCGGTATCGCGTACGTCGTGGAGTTCGCGGCGGACATCGCCCGCGACGCTGGCGAGTCTGCGCTCGGCGGGCGGATCGAGCTCGCCGGAAAAATCGGGATTGTGCTTTTGGCGTTGCCCATCTTCAAGGACGTGCTCGACGTGATCGTTCGGATGATTCCATGAAGGGGCGAGGCTTGTGAGGAACCGATGGCGCCTGATCATCGCGCTGTTCACGTCCTTAGTCAGCCTCGTCGCGCTCCCTATTTGCGCGCGGGGCGATTCGGCGAACGGATCGGTGACCCAGTTTTCCGAACAGTCCGCCGAACAAATCCTCCAAAACACGGCGCAGAGCGAGCTCGATCACGTCGACACGCACGCCATTGACGCCTATTGGCACCAACTCGAATCCCAATACGGGGGATTTCTTCCGAAGACCAAAGGTCCGTCACTCATCCAGTCAGTGCTTGAGCACGGCGGTCCGTCCTTTCATGGGATGGTGTCCGGCTTGATGCACTACTTTTTTCAGGAAGTCGTCGACGATCTCGGCCTCTTCGGAGGCATTCTCATTCTTTCTGTGGCCGCGGCACTGCTCCGAATGATGCAGGCGTCCTTTGCCGAAGAGTCCGTGGGCGAAGTGGCCCAAATGGTCGTGTCATTCGTGCTTGCGGCCCTCGTCACTCGGTCGCTCCTGGAAACGTTCGGATCGGCGCGACAGGCCATCGAGTCCATGAATCACTTTATGCTGGCCACCATGCCGGTGTCCATCGCGCTGCTTGCGGGGTCCGGATCGTTCGCGTCGGCGGCGTTTTTTCAGCCCATGCTCATCTTTTGTGTGCATTTCGTCTCGAATGTCGTGTTCCTCGTCGTCTTTCCACTGGTGTTTTTAGCGGCTGTTTTGGAGCTTGCGTCGTCGATGGCCCCACGGTATCCGCTGACACGGCTGGCATCCCTAGCGCGGACAGCTGGACTCGCCGTCTTGAGCTTTGCCCTCGTGGTGTTTGTGGGCGTGACCGCGGTGCAGGGGACAGGGCGTGGAATTGCGGATGGCCTGGCGCTTCGGACGATGAAGTTTGGCGTCGGGACGTTTGTGCCCGTGGTGGGCAAGGCCATCTCCGACGCCGCTGAAACCGTGCTTGGCGCCTCTCTTCTCGTCAAAAACGCGGTCGGGATCGCCGGTCTTATCGTGATCGCGCTCATCGCGGCGTTTCCGGCGCTGAAAATCCTCGCGGTCTCGGCGATGTATTCGGCGGGAGCGGCCGTGATGCAGCCGGTGGGCGAGACGCCCATCATCGCTTGCCTCGGGGCGCTTGGGAAGACCATGCTGCTCGTGTTTGCCTCGGTAGCCACGGTGGCGCTCATGTTCTTCTTCGCCATCTGCATCCTGCTTGCAGCGGCCAACCTGGCGGTGATCACAGCGTGAGCGGGTTGGGAGAATGGCTGAGGCAGGTGGTGGCGATTGCGTTCATGGGCGGGATCGCGGAGATGATGCTGCCGTCCGGTAGGCTTGTGCGCTATGTCCGGATGGTGGTGGGGGTGGCGCTCTTGGTGGCGTTGTTGAGCCCTATCCTGCCGGCGCTTCGAGGAGGATGGGCGGACAGTGCAGCCAACCGGGCCTCCGACATGCTGTTTGGAAACACCGCCACCACGGCCCCGGCACAGGCAGAAAGCCGGGCTGCCCAAGATTACGCGCAAGCTCTTCATCAGGCGGAGGATCAGGACGCCGCCACGTATCTCGCGGAATGGGCCGAGGCGTCTCTGCCAGAACCCGTCCGTTCGGAGGTGGTCAAGGTGACCGTCGAACACCCCACGAGCACCGATCAGATGGAAGTTACTGTGTGGATCCGGCCAACGGGCCTGGCGGATGCGACGGAGATCCGGCAGATCATCGCGTCCCAACTCGACATCGGGCTGAACCAGGTCGCGGTGGTGGACGAGGGAGACGCGCCACGATGAATTGGAACCTTCTCCTGAAGCAGCGCGCGCTTGTCGCCTTGGGAGCGCTCGGCGTGGTGTTGTTGGCGTTCAGTTGGTTATGGCCCGCGGCGCGATCGCAGCCCGTCAGTTCAGGGGCGCCGGCCAACACCAGCGTCATGGGCTCGACCTGGCCGTGGAACGCCACAGGCGGCGACGAGGGGCCGCAGGGGCTGGTGTCCGTCGCATCCTACTACGAAAACGAGTTGCAGTCGATGTTGGAAAAACTCCCGGGGGTGAACGCCGTGTCGGTGCTCGTGACCCTCGCGCAAAACGGACAACTGGCCAGCGGGGGCTCGAGCGGCGTCGGCGTCCTGGGCGTGTTGGTCACGGTGGATGCAGAAAACTTTGTCCAAGCGAAAACAGAAATCGTGGACGCGATTACGAATGTGTTGGACGTGCCCGCATATAAGATTACTGTCGAACCTCAAAAGGGTGACTAGACGGAGATTAGGAGGATGCATGCGATGGTGAAACGGCAGACGGTGTGGTTGTCCACGATGATGGTGCTGAGCCTCATGCTGATTGGCTACTACACGATGAACAATCAGACCAGCACCACATCCACGAACCCGTCGAACGCGACGACGCCCACGGTGACGACCAGTCCCACCAATGCGACGCAGGTCTCAAATCAAACGCAGACGACCACCGGGTCGAGCGTGTCCAGTGCGGACAATTGGTACAACGCGCTCCAGGCTTCCGTGAACAACGAGATCAGCCAGAGAATCTCGAACGACCAGGCAATCATTGCAAACAACAACGCCTCTCAGGCGCAGATCGCCGAGGCACAAAAGCAGCTGGGCGAGGAAGAAGCGCTGTACAACAGCTTGCAGCAAGCGACGCAGGCCGTGATCGCGGAGGGATACAAAAACGCTGTCATCGCGCCGGACAAGAACCAGACCACGTTCACGGTGTATGTCGAGACGAATCATCTCTCGAAGGCCGACGCCGTGAAGATCATGAACATCGTGAGTCAGCAGCTGGATACGTCGATCTTCAACATTTCCGTCAAACCGCACGCTTAAACCCAAGCGGTGGTGGGGGCTGCCCCAGGCGCGCAGACGCTGCAGGGGCTGCCCCAAAATTCTTTCCATTGCCACGCCACGAGGGGGCTGGCCCGGATGCCATCGGTATGCGATGGCGCGAGGGCAGCCTCTTCTACGTTCTTCCATTCCCTAGAACGGTAGGCGTCCCTGTGGTATACTCGTGAAGACCTTGTCAGATGGATTTGGAGATCCGGATCGGGGAGAGACGATGGGTTGCTGACGATGCAAGAAATTCGTGAGCTGATTCGCTTGCTGGACGACAGCACGCTGACCGAGTTGGAACTCGAGTTTGAGGACGGGAAGGTGAGATTGGCGAAGCGGGCCGAGATGGTCTCGTACACGGTGCCGCAGGTGACGATGCCTGCCGCTCAGGCCGCACCCGCGCCATCCGCTGCGCAGCCATCGGGGAGCGCGGCTCCCGCGGCGGAGGACCCGGCGCTGCACGTCATCACGTCGCCGATGGTGGGCACATTCTATCGGGCGCCGGCGCCGGATGCGCCTCCCTTCGTGGACGTCGGCTCGCAAGTCGGGCCGAAGACGGTCGTGTGCATCATTGAAGCGATGAAGCTGATGAACGAGATCGAGGCCGAGGTCTCGGGCGAGATCGTCGAGATCTTGGCGGAAAACGGACAGTTGGTGGAGTATGGTCAGCCTCTATTCAAGGTGCGCCGCACCTGACGGGGTGTCTGTTCGAAAACTGACTGGGTGAAGGAGAGCCGTGGATGTTTAAGCGCGTGTTGGTCGCGAATCGCGGCGAGATCGCGGTCCGCGTGATCCGCGCATGCCGCGAACTGGGGATCGAGACGGTGGCCATCTATTCGACGGCGGATCGGGATGCGCTGCATGTGCGAATGGCGGACGAGGCGTATTGCATTGGGCCAGCGCCCGCCAAGATGAGCTATCTCAACATCCCCAGCGTGATGTCGGTGGCGACGCTGTGTGGGGTCGACGCGGTGCATCCGGGATACGGATTCCTTTCCGAGAACAGCGACTTTGCGGAGGCGTGCGAGGCGTGCGGAATCACGTTCATCGGGCCGAGCCCGCGGGCCATTGAGCTCATGGGCGATAAGTCGACAGCGAAGATGACCATGCGCAGGGCCGGTGTGCCGACGGTTCCGGGGAGCGAAGGTCTCGTCGAGTCCTTGGACGAGGCCCTCGCCATCGCGAACGCCATCGGTTACCCCTTGATCATCAAGGCCACCGCGGGAGGCGGCGGCCGCGGTATTCGAGTGGTGCGGGACGAGCCGGAACTCCGGAAGGCGTACGACCAAGCCCGCAGGGAAGCCGAGGCGTCGTTCGGCAACCCGGGCATCTACATCGAAAAGTACATTGAGCGGATGCGCCACGTGGAGATTCAGATCCTCGCGGACCGACACGGCAATGTGATTCACCTAGGAGAACGCGACTGTTCTGTGCAGCGCCGCCTTCAGAAGCTTGTCGAAGAGTCGCCATGTCCCGTCATGACGGAAGAGAAGCGGCAGGAGATGGGGGAGCCCGCGGCGGTGCGGGCGGCTCAGGCGGTGGACTACGTGGGCGCGGGCACCGTGGAGTTNATCTACACGCCGGATGGCGATTTCTACTTCATGGAGATGAACACGCGCATTCAGGTCGAACACCCTGTGACCGAATGGGTGACCGGTGTCGATCTCGTCCGCGAGATGATCCTGGTGGCAGCAGGGGAACCTCTCTCGGTCAAGCAGGAGGACATCGTATTGCGAGGCCACGCCATCGAATGCCGCATCAATGCGGAGGACCCGTACCGCCAGTTCGCGCCTTCGCCGGGGACCATCCGCTCGTATTTGGCGCCGTCCGGCCCAGGTGTGCGCGTGGATTCCGCCTGCTATCCGGGCTACACCATCCCGCCGTACTACGACTCCATGGTGGCTAAGCTCATTGTGTGGGCGCCGACGCGCGATCAGGCCATCGCCCGGATGTTGTCTGCGCTCAGCGAGTATGAGATCGAGGGGATCCAGACGACCATTCCCTTTCATATGGCGCTCCTCCAGAACGAGCGTTTTCGAAAGGGTGACGTATCGACTCGATTTTTGGAGGAAAATCCAATACTCTAGACGAAGAACGTTAACATTCCGTTCCATTCTCACGCGGAGCCCGACAAGGGCTGGGGAGGAAGATGGAGATGGCCGACATGGAGTACGAGTTGACTGAGCGCGGTTCGGTGCACATTTCGGATGAAGTCGTGCAGATCATCGCAGGCGTGGCGACGAACGAGGTAGACGGCGTGATCGGCACCAGCGGCTCGCTGGCCGTAGGCATCACCGAGTCCATCACAGGAAGAAAAATATGGCGAGAGGCGTCAAGGTTCAGTATGACGAGGCGGCGCGCTCGTGCACCATCGACGTCTGGGTGCAACTCCGGTTCGGCGTGAGCATTCCGGAGGTCGGGTACCAGATCCAGGAGCACGTGAAATCGTCCGTCGAGTCGATGACGGGCCTGCGCGTCAACGCCGTGCATGTCCACGTGGTGGGCGTGGCCTTCCAGACGGAATTGGAGCGCGCACAAGATGCGGATCAGATTGGAGCGGCGCTCCCTAGGGAGGAGCGCTCGACAGGAGGGATTGGATGAATTTCGGCGATCGATTCCTCTTGTTCCTGTTGTCGCTCGTGGGGCTCGTGCTGGGCGTGCTTCTCGCGTTGCTCGGCGCGGGCGTCATCTCGGTCACGTGGGCTGCGAGTGAAGTCACGGTTCAGCCGTGGAACGTCGTGTGCCTCGTGGTGGGCGTGGTCGGCGCGCTGTTGTCCATCCGCTTCCTCTTCTACCGCTCCCGCCGCCGCGGCGCGGGCGGTCCTACCGAGTCCGTCCTGTTGGCGGGCGATCACGGCCAGATTCGCATCTCGTATGAGACCTTGCGCCAGCTGGCAAACCGCCGGGGTTCGCAGCTGAAAGGCGCCGAGTCGTTCGACTCCCGCGTGCGGCAGGGACACGAAGGCATTCTCATCGCCTGCCGGATGCAGGTGTTGCCCGACATCGACATTGCGGCGCTCAGCCGTGAAGCCCAAGCGGCGGTGAAGGAGTACGTCGAGCGGACGGCCGGCGTCAAAGTGGAACGCGTCATCGTCCACGTCACGGAAATTGCCCCGAACGGGCACGTCGGCAAGGCGTGGAGTGGCGCATGAACGGCCTCGAGAGAGCGTGGTTTTGGTTTCGGAGTCGTCCGCGAAGATATCATGGGGTTGCCGCCGGGATCTTGTTTTGGATCCTGTGGATGATCTTCGGGTTTTGGCGTGTCCTGCTCCTCTTTGTTCTCGCCGCGGTTGGATACGCCGGAGGGCGCGTCTGGGAGGAAAATCAATCCTGGCGCCGCATCCTGGAACGCCTGTTGACAGATCGATAGACGGAGTGAAGCCGATTGACCCGACATGAAGCAAGGGAGTGCGCGCTGCAGGCGCTGTGCGTGCTCGATGTCCAGGGCGATCTCGGCTCTGCGGAAGCAATAGCCTCCGTATTGGCCGAACGCGGCCTGGCTCCCGGGGAAGACGTCTCGTACATCGAGGAACTCGTCGATGGCACGCGTCGGCATCTGAACGAGATTGACGAGTTGCTCGCCCGGCACATGGAGCGCTGGTCGCCCGAGCGCCTCGGGCGCGTCGAGCGGAACGTTTTGCGCCTCGCCACGTACGAATTGCTGTTCGAGCCGGAACTGCCCATTGCCAGCGCCATCGATGAGGCCGTGGAGATTGCCAAAACGTTCGCGACGGAGCAATCCGGTCGGTTCGTGAACGGCGTGCTCGCCAAGCTTTTGCCCGCCGTGGCGGACCGGCGACGTGCGGATATGCGCGATGCGGGGCAGGAGAAGCGGACAGCAAGCGCGGCCGAAGCGGCGCGGGAGGGCGTCGAAGATGGCGCGTGAAACAGCTCTCGTGCTAGGCGTGGATACGAGCAACTATACGACTTCTGTGTGCGCAGTGGACGCCGTCCTTGGGCGGATGGTAGCCGAGGCTCGGAGACCGCTGCGCGTGCCGCCCGGAGAACGCGGCCTGCGCCAGAGCGAGGCCGCGTTTCAGCATGTGCAGAACTTCCCCACGGTGATGGCCGAGCTGTTGGACCAGCTGACGGCAGAGGGCATCCGGCCCGCGTGGCGCCGCGTCGCTGTCTCCGTGCGGCCAAGGCCGTGGGCGTCCTCGTACATGCCGGTGTTTCAAAGTGGGCTCGCGGTGGCCGCGTCGCTGGCCCAAAGCCTCGGCATTCCGCTCACGCGGACTTCGCATCAGGAAGGCCATCTCGCCGCCGCGGAGTACTTCGCGCCGATGCCTGGCGCCCCATTTGTCGCCGTCCACATGTCGGGCGGCACGTGTGACGTCGTCCTCGCGCGCCGCACACCGTCCGGGTACGCCATCACCCGCCTCGGAGAGGCGCTGGACCTACATCCCGGGCAGTTGGTCGATCGCGTCGGTGTCGCGCTGGGGCTCCCTTTTCCCGCCGGGCCACACCTCGAACAGCTCGCGCGGCGGTGCGGTACCTCCCCGGGTGAATTGGTGCTGAAATCGCCGGTTCGCGGAGCGAGTATGAGCTTTTCGGGGCCTCTGACGGCGGCGCTGCGCGCCGTGCAGGCTGGTGCTCCGGCCCAAGAGGTGGCGCGTGCCGTCGAGATGTGCATCGCGCGCTCGGTCGCGAAAGCTGTTGAATATGCCGTTCGACATACGGGAATCACCCGGCATGTCCTCATCGCGGGCGGCGTAGCGTCGAATCAGTTTATCCAGTCCGCCCTTCGTTCGCGCCTGGAGCGGCGCGTGCCCGGGATCCGCGTGGTCTTTGCTCCATCGGAGTTCGCGAGGGACAACGCGCTCGGCGTGGCGACTATCGGATACTGGCGCGAGCGCGCGCCCTAATTCCTTCTGCAAAAATCTCGAACAGAAAATTGTCGACAAAGCACATGGGCATTGATAGTCTTTTCGGACCTATCTTGCTATAATGGGGCCCGTAGTGTCGTGAACAAAGGAGGTTCTGCGTTGTCGGAGAACGTACAGGTTCAAGAGAATGTCACAGATATGTTGATCATCGGGGGTGGCCCGACCGGCCTTTTCGCGGCGTTTTACGCAGGATTGCGCAATTGTTCTTGTAAAATTATTGATAGTTTACCGCAATTGGGCGGACAACTTGCCATGCTGTACCCCGAAAAGTACATTTACGACGTCGCTGGATTTCCGAAAATTCGCGCGCGCGATCTCGTCGATCAGCTGATCGAGCAGGCGATGACGTTCAAGCCGGGCGTCCATTTGAACGAGTCCGTCGAGCGGCTCGTCAAGCGCGAAGATGGGCTGTTTGAACTGCATACCAATCAGTCGGTGCACGTGGGCAAGGCGGTGATCATCTGCGCGGGCATCGGCGCCTTCACGCCGAGGCCGCTTCCGGCGGAGTCCGCCAAGCACTTCGAAGGCCGTGGGGTGGCTTATTACATTGACAAGATCGACCACTATCGCGGCAAGCGGGTGCTCGTCATCGGCGGCGGTGACACAGCTGTGGACTATGCGCTGATGCTCGAGGAGGTCGCTGAGTCGGTCACGCTCATCCATCGCCGAGACGGCTTCAGAGCGCATGAGGACAGCGTCCGGAAACTGTTCGAGTCGCGCGTGCACGTGAAGACGTTCTATGAGTTGGTGGATGTGCAAGGGGGAAATTGGGTCGAAAAGGCCGTGATCGTCAACAACCAGACCAAGCAACAGGAAGAGCTCGAAGTCGATGCCATCGTGAGCGGGCTCGGGTTTCACGCTTCGCTTGGCCCCATCAAGGAGTGGGGACTTGAGATTGAGAAGAACGACATTGTCGTCAATTCCAAGATGGAAACCAACATTCCGGGCGTGTATGCGGCGGGAGATGTCGTCACCTATCCCGGCAAGCTGAAGCTTATCGCGACGGGCTTCGGCGAAGCGCCGACAGCGGTCAACAACGCTAAGACCTACATCGACCCGAAAGCGAAGCTGTTCCCGGGTCACAGCACGAGCATGACGAACCTGGGTCATTGAGGATGGCGGACAGGCTGTTCGGCTCCGCGGAGCGGACAGCCTGTCGCTTTCTGTCTTGTGGATGGAGGCATGGGGTAGGATGGCGCAGCGGTTGGACGGGAAACGAGCGGCTGAGCGAGTACAGGAAGAGCTCCGGCGGCGCGTTGAAGAGTTCGCGTCGCGCGGCGTCTTGCCGAAGCTCGTCATGTTGGTCTCCGAGGCGGACGAGGTATCGCTCGGGCACGTGCGGCGAAAGGCTCGCTTCGCACGTGGAGCGGGGCTTATCGCCGAAATCCGCACGTTCCAAACGGCCGAGGGACCCGAGGCCCTGCGTTCGGCGATTGAGCGCTTGAACGAGGACGACGAGGTGGACGCCATCTTGGTCCAACTTCCGCTTCCGGAAGGGTGGGACGAGAGGGAGATCCTGAGGCATGTACACCCAGAGAAGGATGTGGACGGGCTTCATCCCGAGAACCTGGGTCGGATGGCATATGGCCACCCTCGCGTTTGGCCTTGCACGGCGCGGGGCGTCGGGGAACTTCTGCTTCAGCACAAGATTGGCGTGCGCGGCAAGGTAGCGTGCGTGATTGGCCGCAGTCCGCTGGTGGGATGGCCCATTGCCCAGTGGTTCATGGCGCACGGCGCGACCGTGGTACAATGTCATCGACAGACGCGGTCCGTGGCGCTGTGGACGCGGCAGGCGGACATCGTCGTGAGCGCGGCGGGCGCACCGGGGCTCGTTCGGGCAGAGGAGGTCCAACCGGGCGCGGTCGTGATCGACGTGGGGCTCACGTACACCGCGGACGGCCTACGAGGGGATGTCGATCCCGGTGTTTGGGAGCGCGCCTCGTGGTTCACGCCGGTTCCGGGCGGCGTGGGTCCCATGACGGTTGCGATGGTGGCTCAGAACGCTGTCGATCTATGCGCCATGCGGCGAGGAGGAGAACGAGGATGAACGCGCTGACGCGACCGGCGGCCGAGGCGGAAGCGGTGGTCACCGTCACCGAACTCAATCGGCGCATCAAGGAGCGTTTGGAGTCGGATCCGAGACTCATCCAGTGTCGCGTGGTCGGGGAGATCTCGAATTTCAAACACCACCCAAGTGGCCACATGTATTTTACGCTTAAGGACGAGACGAGCCGGATCCGAGCGGTCATGTTCAGCAGCCGGAACCGCCGTCTCCAATTCCAGCCTGAAGATGGGATGCGGGTGATCGCATTCGGCTCCGTGGGCGTCTTCGAGCGGGATGGCCAGTATCAGCTCTATGTAGAGGATCTTGAGCCCGATGGATTGGGCGCCCTGTACGTCCGCTACGAACAGCTTCGACAGCGGCTCGCCCAAGAGGGGTTGTTTGCTCCGGAGCGGAAGCGGCCTCTCCCTCGGTTTCCACTGCGCGTGGGAGTTGTTACCAGTCCCACAGGCGCGGTGATTCGAGACATTTGCACGACCATCGAACGACGGTATCCGCTCGCTCGGGTCATCCTCGCGCCGGCGCAGGTGCAGGGCCCTGACGCGGCGCCCACGATTGTACGCGCGCTCGAGATTTTGTACGCCCTCGAGCCGAGGGTGGACGTGATCATCGTAGGGCGTGGCGGCGGCTCATTGGAGGAGCTTTGGCCGTTCAACGAGGAGATGGTGGTGCGGGCTGTGGCGCGATCGCCCGTGCCCGTGGTCTCAGCTGTCGGGCACGAGACCGACGTGACCCTGTGCGATTTCGCGGCGGACGTCCGAGCCGCGACTCCTACGGCGGCTGCAGAGCTCGTGTGTCCGCATCAAGCTGAGCTTCGGGCGTACTTGGAGCAGGCGTCGGCCAGGGCGCGGAAGGCGGCGTTGGTCAAGGTCAGTTGGGGGCGAGAGCGTCTGTTGGATCTGGCGGGGAGGCCCGCGCTTCGGGACCCGACGCGGATCATTGCGGTGAGACGCCAGCTCGTCGACTACATGGAAACGCGCGTGCGTGAGGCCCAGCGCCGACCCATTGGGTTGCGCCGTCGAGCGCTGGCCGATCTGGAGCGAAGGCTTCAGCGCGTGCCGCTGGGCGGGGCGATTCAGGGCCGCAGGCGAGACCTCATGCGCCTCGAGCACCAGGTGCGTTCGCTTACCGAACGCCAGTTGCTCGTGCAGAGCCGGAAACTCGAGGGCGTCATTGGCAAGCTCGAGGCACTGAATCCGTTGGCCGTGTTACGGCGCGGATACGGCGTGATTCTTGACGAGGATGGGCGATCTGTTCTCACCTCGGCCCAATCGCTCAGCCCAGGCAAGCGCATTGGAATTCGAATGCACGACGGCACCGTGGAAGCGGAGGTGAAGGGCCGTGGAGGAGGCGCGGGCGGCCGAGTGGAACAGCTCCGATTGGACCTTTGAACAAGCCATGCGGAGGCTGGAGGAAATCGTGCGCCAGCTCGAGGCGGGGGATCTGCCTCTCGACGCGTCGATCCGGGCGTACGAGGAGTCGATGCGGCTGGTGAAGTTTTGCCGGGAGCAGCTCGACAAGGCGGAATTTCAGCTCGAAAAGCTCGGTCAGGAACTGGCGGACGAATCGGCATCGCCGTGACCGGCGCTGGCGAATCCGGAGGTGAACGCGTTGCAGACGTACCTCGAGGCGTGCAAGGAAGCGGTCAACGCTTTTCTCGCGCCCCTGTTTCAACCGACGGGCCTTCACGCTCGTCTGAAGGAAGCGATGAACTACAGCCTGATGGCCGAAGGCAAGCGGCTGAGACCTGCGCTCGTCATGGCGACGGCCGAGACGTTTGGCGTGCCACGGGATCGGGTCCTCCCCGCGGCTGCCGCGGTTGAGCTCATTCACTGTTATTCCCTGATTCATGATGATCTTCCGTGTATGGACGACGACGATCTTCGGCGGGGGCAGCCGACGAATCACGTGGTGTTTGGCGAAGCCATGGCCCTTTTGGCTGGGGACGCGCTGTTGACCGAGGCGTTTCACTTGTTGGCCCGTCCCTTGGAGGGCGTTCCTGCCGAGCGACAGTTGGCGATGATCCGCACGCTGGCGTCGCGGGCTGGCGTCGACGGCATGGTCGGCGGACAGGCCGTCGACATTGAACGGACGGGTGGCCAAGGGACACTTCAGGATGTTGAATTCATTCATCTCCACAAGACGGCTCGACTGATTCAGGCGTGTGTCGAGATCGGCGGGTATTTCGTGGATCTCGACGAACAGGTGCGCCAGTCGCTTTCGTGTTACGGCGAGTGCCTTGGCCTAGCCTTCCAGATGATCGACGACGTGCTGGACGAGACGGCGTCGACTGCGCAACTCGGCAAAACGGCTGGAAAGGACGCCGAAGAGGGCAAGCTGACCTATCCGCGCTTCGTCGGCGTGGAGAAGACGCGCCAGATGGCGCGGGACGTCATTCGCCGCGGCGAGCAAGCGTTGGCGGAGGTCGGGGTGCGGTCGGAACCGCTACGAGCGCTTCAGGCGCTCATCGTCGAACGGGATCGCTGACGGCGGCTCGCATTGGGATGGACGGGGCACCAGCGTCTCCCTCTGCGGAGGCCGCGGGGTGTGTGGTATAATGACAACGGATGGAGTCCGACGAAACGTCCCTTCGGGTGGCGCAGTATTCTAGTCAACCGTCCGCGCCTGAAGACGGGGCTAAAAATCCGTCAAAGGGCACATCGATGAAGTTCCTGGTGTGGGCTTGGGGCGCCCAGCCCTGGGCTCATGCTGGGAGTTAAGAAGGTTGGGCAGCCCGCAATGGCATGCGGGACGCGACCCAGCCTTCGCGGAGGCCCAAGTTCGTAGCCAGAACGTTGGTTTTTGCTATGGCTTGGGGGATGAACCTGCATGCGGAGGCAATCTGTGTGCAGCGTAGCCTGCCTTGAGTGGTACTGAAGGATCCCAGGAATTCAGGTGGTCGGCCGCGGCCACGGCGCGACCACCGGTGCTGGGTGAAATCCGTACTGCAAAAGAGGCTAGGGCGCGGGAGCGGTTGTCGCGGAAAACGCCTAGACTGTTCGCCACGAGGCGAGGCTCCCTGAGGATTATAGTGTGGACTAAGTGGTAATCCAGTCTGGCTGTCGGCGACGCGGCCAAGGCGCTCTGAAAGGGAAACCGCCGGGACGGCGACGTCTCGGTGAGCGCCTGGGAAAACCTACTGGACCTAAGCCACAGCGTTTACTCAGGGAGTTGCCACCCGGGCATCGATACATACAGGAGTGGCGCCGCCGCAGTCCTGCGGCGGCGCCGAGGGAGCGCGCGTGAGAAAGACGACTTCGAAAACTGCAAATTACGCCTTTGCGCTGACCATTGCCGCACTGACCTTGCCCATCAGTGCGGTTTTCGATACCTCGACGATTTTTCTCAATGCGGCGCGCTGGTACGTGGGTGCGTCCATCGTCGTCGTGATCGTCCTGGTGGGTGCGCTGTTCGATATGCTCGGCATGGCGGCCGCGGCGGCGCGGGAGACCCCGTTTCACGCCATGGCGGCGGAGCGGGTGTTTGGCGCTCGCCGTGCCATTGTCATCGTGCGCAACGCGGAGAAGGTGTCGAGCGTGTGCAGCGACGTCATCGGCGACATCGCCGGTGTCCTGAGTGGCGCCGGCGCGCTGGCGGTGAGCGTGCAGGTCATCCAGGCAATTCAGGCGCACGGATGGGCCACGGAGGCGCTTCGCATTGGCATCACCGCGGTCATCACCGCGCTCACCGTGGGAGGCAAGGCCATCGGAAAGACCATCGCCATTCACTCCCCGACGCCCATCATCCTGTTCGCCGCCCGCGTGTGGGAATCGTTCGCCATGCTCTTCGGCCGGCGAGATCCGTCGCGTAGGCGGAGACCTCGGCGCCGGGATCGGGGGCGGGATCGATGAACAAGACGAGGCTGGATCTCCTGTTGGTGGCGAGGGGGCTGTATGCGAGCCGCGAAGCTGCGAGGCGAGCCATCATGGCTGGGCTCGTGCGCGTGGACGGCGTGCGCGCCGACAAGCCGGGCTTCAAGGTCGCGGACAGCGCGCACGTCGAGGTGGAGCGGCCCAACCGAGAATACGCGTCGCGCGGTGGGTTGAAACTGGAGCGCGCGCTCGATACGTTCGGCATCGAGGTGAATGGTCGCATCGCCATCGACGTCGGTGCGTCGACGGGCGGGTTCACCGACTGCCTGTTGCAGCGGGGTGCCCGGTTGGTCTACGCGGTCGACGTAGGCTACGGTCAGCTGGCGTGGCGGCTGCGCCAGGACGAACGAGTGCGCGTGATGGAGCGCACCAACTTTCGCTACGTCGACGCGGCACAATTCGACCCTCGTCCGGATCTGGCCGTGATGGACGTGTCCTTCATTTCCATTCGCCTGTTGTTCCCCAAGTTGTCCGAGGTATGCCTCCCTGACGCCGACATCGTTTCGCTGATCAAGCCCCAGTTCGAAGCCGGGCGGGAACGGGTCGGCAAAGGCGGCATCGTGCGCGATCCGGAGGTTCATCGGGCCGTGCTCCTGGACATCCTGAAGAGTATCGAATCTAGGGGTTGGTGTTGCCGAGGGCTCACGTATTCACCCATCACGGGCGGAGATGGCAACCTCGAGTTTCTCGGCTGGTTCCGCATGCACCCGGATCCGGACGAGACCAGGCGGTGGATGACGGAGAGCCATCGGGTTGTCGAGGCCGCATGGGCCCGCCTGAAGAGCGGCACCGACTCGAACGGGGGCACGGCATGATTTCCTCACTTGCGCTGGTATGCGCCCTGGCGGCGATGGCGCTTTGGCTGAGATCGCTCGCGGCGTCGCTTTGGCGTCGGGACGAAGAGACTCCCGTGGAAGGTCTCAAGACCATGGGGCGGCGATGGCTTGAGGCGAATGGCTACGAGCTTCTCAAGGGGAGCGAAGGTGTCACCCACGTGACCCGAATGACGTCCGGCCAATGGTCCGGATCTCTTCGCCCGGACTTCATTGCGCGCAAAGAAGGGCGGGAGTATGCTGTTTTTGTTCGCACGGAGCCGGTCTCCGAACAGGAGTTGCATGAGCGGTATGCGTTGGTCGCCTTGCTGCATGGAGCGAGCGGCGTGATCGTCATCGATGTGATGCAGGAGTCCGTCCAGACCGCGGTGTACGAGTGGAATCGCCCGCGCCACGTCCGGCGCAAAGAAGCGGTTCATCGCGTCCTTTGGGCGCTTGGTGGCGCGCTCGTGGCGCTCATCGCGTGGAAGCACGGCTGAGGATGGGGGAGGACGTTGCGCCAAATAGGCCTGTTGTACAATGTGCACAAGGAGGCAGCGTGTTCGGTTCGGACCGACATTTGTCGACAGTTGGAACGAACGGGGATTCGTGTGGTTGATGTGCCCATCGATCACGACACCGCGATTGTCGAGACGCACCCAGAGCTGAAATCGTGTGAGCTCGTCATCGTGCTCGGTGGAGACGGCACGTTGCTCGGCGTGGCCCGCCAGTTGTCGCCTTTTCATGTCCCGATGTTTGGTGTAAACATCGGCCACCTCGGGTTTTTGACGGAGTCGGAACCTTCGCAACTGGAGATCGCGCTCGAGCGGATCGTGGCGGGCGAATACAACCTCGAGACTCGCCTGATGCTCGAGGCGTTCGTATATCGGGATCTCCAGGAAATTGCGCGCTTCACGGCGCTCAACGACGTCGGGGTGGGCAAGGGCTCATTTGCGCGCATGGTGACGCTCGACGTGCACGTGGACGACGTGTACGTCGACACGTACACGGGCGACGGCATGATCGTCGCGACGCCCACCGGATCCACTGCGTACTCGCTGTCCTGCGGCGGTCCCATCGTAAGTCCGCATCTGCAGGTGATGGTTCTGACACCCGTATGTCCGCACACGCTGTTTTCGAGGCCGTGCGTGATCGACGCGTCCTCATGGGTGCGGCTCTCCGTGCACGCGCGGCACGGCGATGTGGAGCTTGCAGTCGACGGACAGGAGGGCATGCGGCTTCTTGCTGGAGACGAGGTACTGGTTCGGAAGGCTCCATTCCAAGCGACGCTCGTGAGATTGCCGGACCGCGAGTTTTTTGGCGTACTGCGAAGCAAGCTTCACGGAGATCCATCCTCGACCTGAGGGGGCGCGAGGACATGCTGCAGGAGTTGTACGTGCGCCACTTCGTGCTGATTGACGAATTGCGGCTTCAACTCGATCGCGGCCTGCACGTTCTAACGGGTGAGACAGGGGCGGGTAAGTCGCTCGTCCTGGACGCCACCCGCGCCATCTTGGGCGGGCGGGTTCCGAGCCCCATTCCGCCGGACGGCTCGCCGGCTGTGGTTGAAGCGGTATTCGACATCCAGGCGAACGAGGCGGCGGAGCGGCTCCTTTCGTCGTGGGGTATCGATCACAGCGGCGAGATCGTGGTCTCCCGGACATTTCATTCGAGCGGTCGGGCACAAAACCGTGTCAACGGCCGATCCGTCACGGTGCAGATGCTCCGCGAGCTAGGGGATACGTTAGTTGAACTCCAAGATCAGCACGAATCCATCGCCCTCATGACGCCGTCGTATCAGCGCCGCCTGCTCGATCTCTATGGTCAGCACGAAGAGCTCGCAGCCTCTTGCGCCGAAGCCTATCGCGCGTGGCAGGACGCGTTGCGTCAGTGGCGCCAGGCTCAGGTGTCGGAGCGGGAGCGCGCGCAGCAGATGGATCTGTATGCGCTCCAGGTTCGTGAACTCGAGGAAGCCCGGCTTCGCCCCGGTGAAGAGGACGCATTGCGCGCCGAGCGGGACCGCCTGAAGCGCGCGCATCAGATCGCTGAGTTGTTGACGCAGATGGCCGCGTTGCTCGACGACGGGAAGACCGGGGCCATTGCGAGGCTTCAAGAAGCGGAACGCATGGCCGCGGCGCTGGCCTCGTCGAGCGATCGGGCGGAGGAGATCGCGAAGTTGCTCGAGACGGCTCGCGTTCACGCGGAGGAGGCGTCGTTTACCCTTCACCGGTTCTTGTCTCGCGCGGCGCACGATCCCGCCCGCCTCGACGAAATTGAGGAGCGTCTGGCGCTCATCCGTAGGCTGTCGCGCAAATACGGCGCGACCACTGAGGAGATGCTCGCCCACTTGGAACGCGCGCGAGCCCAACTCGACGCTTGGTCGAAACACGAAGAGCGCATCGCGGAACTTGAGGCCGAGGTGGAGCGTCGTGAAGCCGCGTACCGCGACATCGCGGAGCGCCTTCACAAGGCGAGGGTTCGCGCGGCGAGGTCGCTCGGAGCCGCGATTTCCAGTTCGCTCGCTCGGCTTTCCATGGCGCATGCGGAATGCGAGATCGAAGTGCGTCCGCGCGTTGACGCGCCGACCGAACATGGCTGGGACGAGATTCGTTTTCTGTTTCGCGCAAATCCGGGACAACCTCTGATGACGTTACAGAAAGTTGCATCTGGTGGCGAGCTTTCGCGCATGCTACTCGCAGTCAAGGTCGTAATCGCCAACCTCGAACGCACGGACACGTTGATCTTCGACGAGATCGATCAGGGCGTGAGCGGAGAAGCGGCGCTGCGCGTGGCGGAGATGCTGCGCGAACTCGGGCGGGAGAAACAGGTGCTGTGTGTCACCCATTCTCCGCAGGTAGCCGCCGCGGGATACGTGCACTATCTTGTCGCCAAAGCATCGGACGCCGAGCGCGCCATCTCCCGTGTGACGCGATTGGACGACGGTGGTCGCATCGAGGAGATCGCCAGGCTTCTCGGTTCGGATTTGTCGGATGCGACCGCCCGGATGCACGCGCGCGCGCTTTTGGAAAGCTTCCGAAGCCAGTCCACGTGACGGCGGTTCGGGGAGCTTTTTGCGGTCATACGACCACCCGCCGGGGGCACCTTAGATGCACGCAAGACGAGGTGTTACTCACGGGAAGGGGGATGCACCATGGCGGGTTGGCTGCGCGCGCTCAAAGTCGCCGTCCTCGTGGCTGCCACAGCGCTTCTCTGGATTCCGCCGGTTCGCCAGCTGGTGGAACTGCCCACATCAGTCGAAATGTCCACGGACGACGAGATAGCCCTCCGGTCGTTTCATCCCTTCTCCATGCACGCGTGGGTCCGGCCGGTCGATCCACCGGGAGCCGTCACAGTGACCGCGGATGCGGGAGATTTCGACGTGACGGATCGCATCTTCGGCTTCATTCCATGGCGCACACGGGTTCATGTCGAGCCTGCCGAACGGGTCATCGTGGGAGGACAGGCGGTGGGCATCCGCTTGCTTTCCGAGGGGCCCATGGTGATTGGGTACCGGCGGGCGACGCAAGGGATTAGCCTCGCCGAGGCGCATCACATCGAGGTGGGCGATGTCATTCTTTCGGTCGACGGGGTGCCCGTGCACACGGCAAAGGACCTGCAGGCGGCACTTCGGGACAAGCGCGCGCCATTTCGCCTACTTGTAGCGAGGGGCGACAAGCTGCGTGAAATTGAGATCCGGGACGTGCACGGTGTGCCAGAACTCGGAGTGTATGTGCGCGACAAGGCCGTCGGCGTGGGGACCCTGACCTTTTACGATCCGGCCACCGGCCGGTTTGCAGCGTTGGGGCACCTTGTCACCGACGCGGACACGGGTCAGCCGATTCAAGGGCACGGCTCGGTGTATCCAGCCGCCATCTTGGGCATTCAGGCCGGCAAAGCCGGGCAACCCGGCGAGAAAAAGGGCGTGTTCCGCGGGGTGAACCGGGAGGTCGGCGAGATCGACGAAAACACGCCGTACGGCGTGTTCGGGCGCATGGACGCCGCCTTCGCGACGCGCACGTCTCCACTGCCTGGGCCCATTCCTGTGGCACTGCCGGGACAAGTGCACCCAGGGCCGGCCGTTCTTTACACGGTGCTCCACGGCGAGAAGATCGAGGCGTTTCAGGTGGTCATCGAGCATACGGCTCGACAAATGAGTCCGTCGACCAAGAGCATGATCATCCGCGTCGTCGATCCAAGGCTTCTTCAAGCCGCCGGCGGCATTGTCCAGGGCATGAGCGGGAGCCCCATCGTACAGGACGGGAGGCTGGTGGGCGCCGTCACGCACGTGTTCGTGTCCGATCCCGTCCGCGGTTATGGCGTGTACGCGTACTGGATGCTTCATCCCCATCAGCACGAACTCACCTTTGCGCCGACTGCTGCCGAGCGAGCGCAAGCGGCGTGACCAACAAGGGCCACCGAGGGCGTGGCCCTTGTCGCTTTTTGTCGAAAAAGGTGACATAAAGGCGAAATTTTTTACATAGTTTTGACAGGAGTCTCGGGCTTCACGTCNAATTGGTATGTCCGGAGGATTGCAGAGGGGGTATGGCCGTGTCAACACGCATGAAGATCTTGTTAGCCGATGATCACCATGAATTCGCAGAGTTGTTGAGCGAATTCATTTCCGGACAGCCGGATATGGAGGTCTGCGGGATCGCGCACAACGGCACGGAGGTGCTCCATCTGGTGCGCGAAACGGGGCCGGATGTCTTAATTCTCGACATCATCATGCCCGTGTTGGACGGGCTTGGGGCTCTGGAGCGCCTTTCGGAAGTCACGGATCATCCGCCGAAGGTCATTATGCTCACCGCATTTGGTCAGGAGAGCGTCACCCGGCGCGCCGCGGAGCTCGGGGTGTCGTACTTTATCCTGAAGCCGTTCGACATGCCGGTGCTGGCCGAGCGCATTCGCCAGGTGATGTTCGAGGCGCCCGCGCCGGTGGCCGCGACATCTCAGGTCGTTGCGACGTCCATGTCCGCGCCGTCACCTTCCTCGCGTCGCTCCATTGACGCGCAGATCACACAAATCATCCACGAGATCGGCGTACCGGCGCATATCAAGGGGTACCACTACCTGCGCGAGGCGATAGGCCTCGTGTATGAGGACGTCGAGATCCTCGGTTCCATCACGAAGGTGTTGTATCCCAAGATTGCGCAGCGATTCAAGACGACGCCTTCGCGCGTCGAGCGCGCGATTCGCCACTCCATCGAGGTCGCGTGGGGCCGCGGCAATATGGAGGCCATTCGCCGCGTGTTTGGGTACACGGTTTCGGCCGCCAAGACCAAACCCACGAATTCGGAATTCATTGCGATGATTGCGGATCGGCTTCGGATGGAACACCGCGTCGGTTAGACCAAGTCGGCAGGCCGCGAACGCCTGTTGCCTCTCTTTGCGCCTGTCACGGCCAATACACCGAGAAGGGCGCAGGCTCCGCTCCAGAGCCAGGCCATGTCGTCCTGATAATACCAAGCGAGCGATGCCGTCCAAAGCGCATTGGCGAACTGCAGAACTGCGGCGCCCGACAATCTCCAGACGGCGATGCATCCTGCCAGGATCCAGGCCAAAGCCGCGGTCAATTCCGCTGCACCGGCAGCTTCGAGCTGGGGAATGTCCGCGGCGGCACCGGCCCGCGCGAGCGCCAAACAGGACCAGATGCCGTAACCGCCGAGCATCCAAGACGTGGATGCCATCCATCCTTTCCACTTGCGCATCGGCTCACCCCTTGGCTCAGCAGGTCTTTAGAACATCGTATGCGCGACGCGAGACCTGCATGTCCGCCGCGGTCGAGATTTTTGGCCGCTCATGGCCGTTGTGGTAATGTTACGGCAGAGGGAGGGTGACACGATGCCGGCACCGCACACGCTGGAGGGATGGTACGTGCTCCACGACTTCCGCGTCATCCGGCGCGAGGCGTGGAAGAAGACGGATCCGCACACGGCCGCCGCCGTGTTGCGCGACTTCGGCGCGTTTGTCCAAGGTGAGCTCGAGGCACAGCGCGCGCGTTTGGGGCAGCTTTGGGCAGTTCGTCATTGCGGGCACAAAAGCGGATCTGCTGTTTTGTACATGCGGCCCACCATCGGCGAGTTAAACGATGTCAAAGCGAGGTTTGAGGCGACGCGCTTGGCAAATTTCACGGACCGAGCGTATTCCTATGTGTCGGTGGTCGAGCTCGGCGGATACCTCGCCAAGCCGGGCGTCGACGTCGAGCAAGACGAAGCGCTCCAGTTGAGATTGAAACCTCCCGTGCCCGAAATGCGGTACGTGTGCTTTTACCCGATGAACAAGCGCCGCACGCATCCCGACAATTGGTACATGCTCGATGAAGGCGAACGCAGGAAGCATCTGATGGCACATGGGCAAATTGGCCGTCAGTTTGCCGGAAAGGTCAAACAGATCATCTCTGGTTCCGTTGGCCTGGATGACTGGGAATGGGGTGTGACACTCTACGCGGACGATCCGATCCATTTCAAGAAGCTGATCTACGAGATGCGGTTCGACGAGTCGAGCGCTCGTTTCGCTGAATTCGGACCGTTTTACATTGGTGAACAAGTCGACGTGGAAGGCTTGACCACGTGGATGATGACCCTCCACGGCTAAGAGAGGAGAGGACCGGAGATGGTGGATCTCGCCCGCGAAGTGGAGGCCATTCGCGGCGATCTCGTCGCGTGGCGCCGACATTTGCACGAACATCCGGAACTCAGTTTTCAAGAGCGGGAGACAGCGGCGTTCATCGAGCAAGAGCTGACGAAGATGGGGGCGTTCGAGATCAGCCGACCCACCGAGACAAGTGTCGTGGCTCGATTGGTCACCGGCCGCCCAGGCCGTGTCCTCGCGCTACGCGCGGACATCGACGCGCTTCCCATCGAGGAAGACACCGGGCTTCCCTTTGCATCGAAGAATCCGGGTGTGATGCACGCGTGCGGTCACGACGGACACACTGCCATGTTGCTCGGCGCATGCAAGGTGCTCGCCGCACACCGCGACCAACTGCGCGGCGAGATCCGGTTCATTTTTCAACACGCGGAGGAATTGACGCCGGGTGGCGCTCAGGAGTTAGTGGATGCCGGTGTGTTGAACGGCGTCGACGCCGTGATCGGTCAGCATCTTTGGCAAGGTATGGAGAGCTGCCGCATTGGCGTGCGCGCAGGTGAGCTCATGGCTGCGCCGGATACGTTTCACATCCGCATTATCGGGCAAGGTGGACACGCGGCGCAGCCTCATCTCACGGTGGACCCTATCGCCATCGGTGCCCAAATCGTCGTGAGTCTCCAGCAGCTCGCCAGCCGGCGGGTGGACCCGTTTGAGCCGTTTGTGCTGAGCGTGACCAAGTTCGTCGGCGGGACCGCGGACAACGTCATTCCGAACGAAGTAGAGCTCTGCGGTACGGTGCGGACGTTCCGCGAAGAACGCCGCACCTGGGCCGCACAAGCGATGGAGGCCTTGATCAAGGGCATCGCGGAAGCGCAGGGCGCGTCGTACGAGTTTCGTTACGAGCGGGGCTACCGACCGGTGGTAAACGATCCAGAACTCACGGCCTTTGTACGAGCCACCCTCGAGGAGGAGTTCGGCGATCTCGTCACGGACGCCGAGCCGACGATGGGCGGCGAAGATTTCTCGGCGTATCAAACGGTGGTACCCGGTACGTTTTTCTTCACGGGCATTCGCCGCTCCGACCGAGACGCGTATCCGCACCATCATCCACGCTTTGATATCGACGAAAACGCCCTTGTCGTCGGATGCCGCGCGCTTGTCGCACTCGCAACCAAGTATCTCGGGCAGGCGTGAAGCGTGGGGCTACGGTTTCGCCTCCGGATCCAATCGGAACAATTCGGAACCGTGCAGGCGCAGCCACGTTCGCTGCGCCTGCCAGTTTGGCATAAAGCGCTCTACGAGTTTCCAAAACTCCGGGCCATGGTTCATGTGGGCCAGGTGTGCAAGTTCGTGGATAACCACGTAGTCTACTACGGCTTCAGGCGCCTGGATGAGTCGCCAGTTCAAGTAGATGTGCCCCTTGCTCGTGCAACTCCCCCAACGGCTCCGCTGCGCCTTGACCCCAATGCGCGAAGGTCGAAGCGCCATGTTCTCCGCCCACATCATCGCTCGCCTCGGCAGATGCTTTAGGGCCAGTTCGCGGAGCATCGCATACACTTGCGCGTGTACGTCGTCCGCGTACTCAGCCACCCACACGATGTGGGTGGCGTGATCGATGTCGCAGCCCGTCTTTGCCCACGTGCGGATCACGTAGGGCTGCCCGAGGATTCGGATCTCGTCGCCCACCTTGAGCTGTGGCATCGCGGTGAAGGTCTTGGCCTGAGTCTCTCGCAGCCAAGATACGTTCTGCCGGATGACCTTCTCCACGAGATTCCATGGAGCCCAACGTGGAGCGCTGACGGAAAATCCGCGTTCATCGGCGCGGAGCACAATCCGCTTCTGCCTCGGCCGTCCCGCTCGAACGCGGATGAGGAAAGCTTCCTGGTCGACTTGGAGTTCATATGCGGCGATTTGACCCCTATGGTTGCGAACGATTTTCAGATCCATGGCTCCACTTTATCGCAATAAGCTCGGGCGGGCGAGCGCATACCCGAGGCGCAGTGGGCCTAAACTATCCTCATCAGCCTGCAGTCCTCGGAGGGAGTCTCGCATGCCATCTCGTCGCGCGTTGTCCGCGGTCTCACTTCTCGCAGTCCTTTCGCTGACAGGCGCCGTCGCCGGGTGTGGGCGCGAATTTGAGGTGCATCCTTCGGCGCTCGTGGGTCAGTCGCTTCCGCCTTCTATCGCCGACGCGCCTACGACCGTCGAGCTGGCGCATTATCAAATGCGAAACCCACACTTCGAAGTCTTGAGCCACGGGTCCACCCTGAACATCTGGTCGGACGATCACGGCTGGAACGGTCACCGGGTGGATCTGTACTACGCTCCCGCCGCCATCGTCACGGCGTATCACGGCGACTACACGCTCAAGTCGAACGCGCATCTCCAGCGCATCGCGTCCGTGCCCATCCGGAAAAACCAGACGTGGTTTGCGGCGTGGAACGTTGGGTCGTATAGGCTTCCCGATGGATTCTACCTGCTCGCGAAAACCGATGTTGGCCAAGCCACGATCGAAAAGGTCGTGTGGCAACAGGGTCACTACGTCGAAGGTGGCGTGGATTCCCCTGTTCAGTGACGCGGTCATTGGAAATGACTCCAGGCCTTCCATAGCCATTCGAAGAGCACGCCGCCCGCCACCGAGATGAGGAGTGAGATGACAAACCGGGCCAGCGTAAACGGTATACCAAAGAAGGGGAACTCGGCGGGGAGGCGCGCGAGGGAGGTCAGTTGCCACGATGTGGTAAACGCTACGACTGCGCCTGGCGAGGCGTCGGCAGCGAGCAGGCTCACGGCAAGAGGATACACCGCAAAGCGGGATCCGGTTCCGAGCATCCCCAGCGCGGCACCGAACACAATCCCCACGATTCCCGCTTCACGCCCCAGCCATCGTGCCACCAGTTCGGGTTCGAGCCACTGGCTGACGAGCCCGGCGAGAAACATGGAGACGATGATCCACGGCAGCGACTGCGCAAGCATCCCGAGGGACGAGCGCGCCGCTTCTAGGGCGTCGGCCGGTTCCTGCATACACGCCAGTGCGTAACCGAATCCAGTCGCGACAGCGACCCAGACCAATGTCCGATCCACGTCATCATCCCCGTTTCAAGGTGAAGCGTTCAGGTGGAGTGCGTGCACGGTGGACGCCCAGGAGGTTGCGTCGGACCACGCCAGCGACCACACGGCAACGCCCGCCAGACCGTCGTCGCTTACGAGTTGAAGCCAGTCGTCGTACGTCTGAGACGTGGGATACCAGACCTCTGCGTAACCCGTCTTCGTAGGATATTGGGTAAACATCAGACCGAGGGAATCGTTCCACGTCCCAAGCGGCAGCCGGTATTCATTCAGAATGGATTGCACCGCTCCGGCGCTGACCGCATTGCTCTGAACGCTCCCGTCCGTGTTCACGTACCAGAACCGCGTGTAAAGCGGAATGCCAAGCACCAGCTTGTTGGCAGGCACCCCGGTGTCCAAGAGATCGTTGACACTGCGCTCGACCCACGGGAGGTCGGCCACAGGCCCTGGATCCGGGTCGGTGGCCCAGTGCTCGTCATACGCCATGAGCACCACCTGATCCACTTCGTCCGCGAGCGCGGCGTGAAAGAAGGCTTCGGAGTCGTCGAGTTGTACAATGTCCGGCGTGAGATCGAGCGACAGATCGATGCCAAGCGAGTGCAGTCGCGCGTGGAGCTTGCCTACAAAGTCTGTGAAGCGATTGCGGTCAGCTGCGGCCACGTTCTCAAAGTCGAGGTTGACGCCATTCAAGTGGTACGCACTCGCCTGGTAGGCGATTTCGTCAATCAGGTTGGTCACCGCGCGAGGATTGGCCAAAACTTCGTGCGTGAGGGTTGCTGAAAACTGATTGTCCACAAGCGCCCATACTTGAATGTGGCGCTCTTGCGCGTATTGCACAACCGTCGGCAGCGCGCTTCCGGACAGGTTTCCCGATGCGTCGGCGAGGTGAAACCAGGTTGGGCTGACGACGTTGACGCCGGGATTGTCCTGGATCCACCGGACGCAGGTCGTCGGATTCGTCGAAGGCAGCCAGCCGATGACGAGCGTGTGGCGGCTTTGGGCCATGGCCGCAATGGAGTTGAGCAGCGACGTCTGCAGTCCCCCGCCTGGGTCGCTCGGTGCGACCTGGGGGAGCATGTGACGAAGGATAGCGACTGGATTGACGAACAGCGACTGCAGGCGCTCGGCCACGGCGCGAAACGGGGTGGCCTTGCCATGTTCGTTGGCCGGAGGCCCGTCGTTTCCGAAGAGGGCGTTCACTTCGATGGAAGCAAGTGCTTGGACTTCCGATTCCGCCAAGCGGTCGGTGAAGGGTTGTCCAACCGCGGATGCCAGCGAGATCACAAAGCCAGCCGCAAGGAGGAAGAGCGCGGAAATAGCGGAAATCCGTTCGGCGATGAGGCGGGAAAGTTTGCTGCGGTTCACACGTAGCACGCTCCTCGTCCATTGAGCCTCTGGCTCATCTCTATGACGGGAGCGCAGCTATTATGTAAAGCTCATGCGCTACGGATTCGGCCGCCATTCGGCCGATCCGTCCGCGAAAAACTCCTTCTTCCAGATGGCCACCCGAGCTTTGAGTCGGTCGATGAGCGCCTGACAGGCCTCAAAGGCCGACTTGCGATGCGGGTGCGCCGCACCGCAGATGACCGCGACATCCTCTGGGTACAGCGTGCCGATTCGATGCCACACGAGCGCCTTGACGCCCGCAAAATCCCGCTCGATTTCGCTCACTAACTGCTCCAACTGGACCTGGACCATCGCCTCGTACGCCTCGTACTCGATGCGCTCCGTTTGCCGAGGGCCTGTCCACCCGCGTACGGTCCCGAGGAACAGCACGCAACCTCCGTGCCGGGCATCGGACAACAGCGCCTCCGCTTTCTTCACATCGAGGGGTTCTCGCGTGAGGCGCGCGTACGCATGCTCGCTTTCTCCACCGCCGACAGGCGGGATGAGCGCAATCTCGTCGGTCGGGCGGACGTGACGCGACGGATCGGCCAATTCCAAATTGACAGCGACCATCACGTGGTCGAGCGCATCGTGAAGCGCTGGATAGGCTTGCCTCAAGGCGCGCAGAACATCGGAGACTGTCGCATCGTCTGGCACGTCCAGCTCAAGTTTGTCTTGTCCGGCCAACTCCTTTACATTGGCGAATAGGCGAATGTCGACGCGCATGTAGGATTCACCCCAGTCAGTTCGAATCGAATAAGGAGCGATGGACGTGAATGCTCAGGACGTGTTTCACCACTTTTCGTCAGACGGCCGGCCGCATATGGTGGACGTCAGTGAAAACCCATCACGACCCGCGTGGCCGTGGCTGAAGCGCACATCCGCATGTCACGGGCGACGCGCGATGCTATTGTACATCACGCGGTTGCCAAAGGCGACGTGATGAAGGTAGCCGAGGTCGCCGGCATCATGGCGGCAAAGCGCACGAGTGATCTCATTCCGCTCTGCCATCCGGTGCCGCTGCATCATGTATCCGTCCGCATTGAGGAACATGCGCTTCAAGCGGAGGAGGCGGTATTTCGGGTGCGCGCAGAGGTTCGCACTGCTCACCAGACCGGCGTGGAGATGGAGGCGCTCACGGCCGCATCTGTCGCCGCGCTCACGGTGTACGACATGTGCAAGAAGGCGGATCGCGGCATGACCATCTCGGACGTGCGCCTGGTGTTCAAGGACGGCGGAGCGAGCGGTCGGTACGAGCGGAACGAGCACGGTGGTTCCGGCAGCGGTTGAGCGTTACAATAGATGTCGGCAAGTGACCTTGTGAACAGGGATGATGATCGATGGGGAAGCCAGAGGCCAGCGTTCGCGTGATCGACACGGGCACCACGACGGCTCGCCCGGAATGGCTCAAGATTCGCGCGAAAACGGGTGACAATTATAAGCAGCTCAAAGCCATCATGCGCACGCAGTCGCTCCACACCGTGTGCGAAGAGGCGCATTGCCCGAACCTGTTCGAATGCTGGGAAATGCGCACGGCCACGTTCATGATCCTCGGCGACATCTGCACGCGCGCCTGCCGGTTCTGCGCGGTGCACACCGGCCGTCCCAATGAGCTCGACTTGCGCGAACCGGAGCGCGTAGCGGATGCGGTGGTCGCAATGGGGCTGGAACACGTGGTCATCACCAGTGTGGCCCGCGACGATCTCGCCGATGGGGGAGCTTCTGTCTTTGCGGAGACGATTCGGGCGGTGCGGCGGAAAGTCCCGACCTGCAGCGTGGAGGTTCTCATCCCCGACTTCGACGGCAACTGGGACGCTCTCACGACCGTGCTCGACGCACATCCCGATGTGCTGAATCACAACATCGAGACCGTGCGCCGGTTGTCGGACTCGGTGCGCTCACGAGCGAAGTACGATCGGACGCTCGAGTTGCTCCGGCGTTCGAAGGAGATAGCGCCGGATATTCCCACGAAGTCGAGCATCATGGTGGGGCTTGGCGAGACGTTTGAGGAGATTTACGAGACGATGGACGATTTGCGTTCGGTCGACGTCGACATCCTGACCATCGGCCAGTATCTCCAGCCGACGGCCAAACACCTGCCGGTGGTGCGCTATTATACACCCACCGAATTCCTGCGCTTGCGCGGAG
Source organism: Alicyclobacillus acidocaldarius subsp. acidocaldarius Tc-4-1 (assembly GCF_000219875.1). Taxonomy (NCBI): domain Bacteria; kingdom Bacillati; phylum Bacillota; class Bacilli; order Caryophanales; family Alicyclobacillaceae; genus Alicyclobacillus; species Alicyclobacillus acidocaldarius. The sequence goes on along the minus strand of NC_017167.1, from coordinate 1,614,318 downwards.
AAGGATTGAAGCGCGGCTTCAAGCATGTGGAGTCCGGGCCCATGGTTCGCAGTTCGTATCATGCGAAAGATCAGGTGCCTTGGCGCCAAGCAGAGAAGCCCGCTGAGAGTGGGGAGTGAGTTCGTTGGCCACGTCGCTCGTTTGGCGTTCGCTAGGCGTCGTGCCGTATGACGACGCACTGGACATGCAGGTGAGTCAGGCGCTCAAGCTCTTGAACCTCGAAGACGATACGCAGACCGTGTTCGCGCTCGAGCACCCGCGCACTATCACCATCGGCCGCAACGGGTCCGACGCCAACATCCTCCTTCCGGTCGAGGTTCTCACCCGCAGGGGGTTTGAGGTGCGCATGGTCGATCGCGGCGGCGACGTCACCTACCATGGCCCGGGCCAGTGGGTGCTGTACCCGGTGCTTCATCTAGCCCCATGGGGGAATGACGTGGCTCGATTTGTGCGCAACCTGGAAGAGGTCGTCATTCGCGCGCTCGCGGAAGTCGGCATTGAGGGCCGTCGCATCGATGATTTGCCCGGTGTGTGGGTGGGCGATGATAAGATCTGCGCGGTGGGTGCGCGGGTGAAAAAGCGCCCGTCAGGTGAATTTGTCACGTATCACGGCATCGCCCTGAACGTGAACACGCATCTCCAGGACTTCGACGTCATCGTCCCGTGTGGCATCCGCGACCGGGGTGTGACGAGCGTGGCTGCGGTCTTGGGTGAGCCTCAGGACATGAAAGCGTGGGAAGGTCGCCTCCGCAACCACTTCTCGGAGGTGTTTGCCTGCGAGATCGTGATGACGGAGGCACCCGCGTGAGGGCGGGATCGCGTGCGGCCGACGAGCAGTCGGCCCTCGCTTTGTTTCTGGAACTTTTGCACATCGACAGTCCGTCGGGGGGCGAGCAACGCGCGGCGCGCTTTTGCGCCGCTTGGCTGGAGGACCTTGGCCTGTCCGTCGACTGGGAGCCTGTCGCCGTCGGTGACACCGTCTCCGCCAATCTTTGGGCACGTGCGCCGGGCGATTCGACGCTTAGTCCGGTTTTGGTGTGCGCGCATTTGGACACCCGTTGGGCCGGGGTACCCGATGTGCGGCGGCGAGCCGACGGATGGATCGAGAGCGGGAACGACGTGCCGCTCGGCGCGGACGACAAAGCGGGCGTGGCCGCGGTGATGGCGGGGTTGGCGCGAGTCGTGCAGGACGGCAGGCGGCATCCGCCCATCGAGATCTTATTTTCGGTCGGTGAGGAGTTGGGAAGCGCCGGCGTTCGGGCGTCTCGGCGGATTTCCTCCCGCGCGCGGCGCGCGCTGGTTGTCGATGCGGAAGCGCCGGTCGGCACGCTAGCCGAGGCGGGATACGGACAAGCGCGCCTGTGGCTAGGCTACTCCGCGCGCGGAGAAGCCGACCGGTTTTCCGTGTGGCGGACACTGCAGGAGGCTGCAAAACGTATCGGACCTGGGCTGACCGGCGAACTGGTGCGCTTTCTTTCCTCGGAGGTAGGCTTCGAGGCGGAATTGGCCGTCTGGTTCTCGCCAGATGTCGCCTGGCGGATCGCCAAGGCGCGCTACGATTCGTGGTTGGCCGAGCTCGAGCGGAGCACGGCGCCTCGCGAGGTGAGATCTGACCTCCTGTACCCGGCCTACGACGTGCGATCCAGCCCGTGGCTTCACGACGTGCGACGCCGGATGGAGAGGGAGGCCACGCCCATCCTTTGTGCGCGTATGCGAGACGGATGCGACGCGAATTGGCTCGCGTCCATGGGGCTTCTGCCTGTCAACGTTGGAGTGGGCTACGAGCGCGCCCATACGCGGGCAGAGCGGATCCATGAAACAAGCCTTGCGCGGCTCACCCGGCTGCTGATGGCGGCGCTTTCGGAGCCGTAGGATAAAGGGAGGGAAATGCATGCGGGAGCAGACGGTAGCGGAAGAGCGGCTGTTCACCGGCCGGATCATTGATGTGCGGCGTGTCACCGTGAAACTGCCCAACGGCCATACCAGCACGCGCGAGGTGGTGCTACATCCGGGCGCCGTGGCCGTGCTTGCAGAAGTGGATCCGGGTAAGGTGGTCTTGGTGCGCCAGTTTCGCAAGCCGTGTGAACGGGAGCTATGGGAAATCCCCGCCGGCAAGCTCGAGCCCGGTGAGGAGCCCGAGCGGGCGGCAGCGCGAGAGCTGTCTGAAGAGACTGGGTATCGATGTGCAGGACTTCTCGTGCCGGTCCACACCTTCTACACGGCGCCGGGCTTCAGCAACGAGAAGCTGCACGTGTACTACACCAACGACGTGGAGCGCGGCGCAGAGCACCCCGATGGCGATGAGTTCGTCGAGTCTCAAGTGTTCTCGCGCGACGAGATTTGTCGAATGTTGGCGGCGGGCCAAATTGAAGACGCCAAGACGCTCGTAGCGCTTTACTGGTGGCTGGCACGGCCGTGATGCGGGTGTTCGCCGACTTTCACGTTCACACGGGAGCCGCAAAGGGCCGGCCCGTCAAAATGGCTGCGTCGCATCAATTGACCGTGGCGGCCTCCCTTGACTGGGCAATCCGTGTGAAGGGGCTGCACGTCGTGGGTCTCGTTGACGCCGTCTGCGACCCCGTGCTCGAGGAGATCCGGGATCTGTGTCGCGCGGGACATCTGGTTCCGGTCCGGGGCGGCGGTTTGATGTATCAGGGGTCACTTTTGGTCGTACTTGGGGCGGAAGTGGAAATCCGCGTCTCAGAACATGGCGCCGCGCACTTCGGATGTTGGCTTCCCACGGTCGAAGCGGCGGCTGACTTTCAAATGTGGTTGAAAACGGTTCAGTGCAACACCGGGTTGTCTTCGCAAGTCGCGCGAACCGACCCAACCCGACTGGCCGAAGAGGTCCATGCGAGAAACGGCCTGTTGGTCGTGCACCACGCGTTCACGCCGTTCAAGGGGCTCCTCGGCAGTGCGGCGGATCGCGTCGCGGACATCATGCCGCTCGAGGTCGTCGACGCTGTCGAGCTCGGGCTGTCGGCGGATGCGGACATGGCGGATCGCCTGAAGGAAATGAGGGAATTCACGTTTCTGTCGAATTCCGACGCTCACAGCCTTCCTTCCATCGCGCGCGAATTCAACGTGCTGGCCTTGCAGGAGCTGTCGTTCACCGAGATTCAAGCCGCGTGCCGTCGTCTCGGCGGGCGCGCGGTGTTGATGAATTTAGGTCTTTATCCACCGCTTGGCAAGTATTATCGGACGCGTTGCCGATCCTGCGGAGCGCTGGTCGCGTCGAAATCGTGTGCCTGTGGCGCGGACACAGGGTTGGTGCAGGGAGTGTGGGATCGGATTGAAGCCATCGCGGACGACGACTCGCCTGTTCATCCGCCTTGGCGGGCACCCTACCGCTACATCGTTCCCCTCTCCTTTGTCCCCGGCGTGGGACCTCGGACGTACGCCAAGTTGCTCGATGCGTTCGGTGGGGAAGTCTCCCTGCTGTACGCTCCGCCTTCTGAACAGGCGCTCGCCGACGTGGTCGGAGCGAAGCTGGCCGCCCGAATTGCGGCAGCTTTGAGCGGCCGACTGCCTGTCTCGCCGGGCGGTGCCGGACGGTATGGGCGCATCGAGGAGGCGTGAGGGTCGGCATTCGAGCGAGTCTATTCATCGACTGCTCGTCATAGACATGGTCGTGTCTACGTCTCCGCGATTCGGGAGGAGGCACGGTCATGAGAGCAACCGCGTGGATGGCCCGCAGGCGCTCGCCTTTGTCGCTTTCGCTCGCTTGGTTTCGGTTGCGGCGAGGGGTAGCGCGCCGGCTGTCCCAAGAAGCGCATATTTGGGCGTTTCTGCTTGGCATGGTCCTGTCCGGCGTCGCCTTTGGTGGGATTGTGGCTGGAGAACTCCGGCCGACGGACAAGCTGGAGCTTGCCAATCAGTTGGAGGCGTTCCTGTTGGCTACGCTGCACGGCCAGCTGGCATCGGGCAGTTCGGTGTTCGCAAGCCGGTTTGTCTCGGATGCGGCTTGGCTTGCGCTCGTGTGGCTGGCGGGTTCCTCTGCGGTAGGTATACCCATCGTAGCGGCCGCGGTGTTCGCGCGCGCCTTCGAGACGGGTTTCGCCGTGGCGTTCACCTCGCTTCAATTCGGGTGGAAGGGTTTTGTGGTGGCTTCCATCGGGATCTTTGTTCATCAGGCCATTTTCCTGTTCGCGTTTCTCCTGGCGAGTGTCAACGCCATCCGGTTTTCGTATCAGATTGTCGCCCAATCCGTTCCCCTCTATCAGTGGACGCTTCAGTTCGTGAGGTATACTGGGAGAAGCGTGATGTGCCTAGGCGGCGTGATGCTCGCGGCGGCTGTCCAAGCGTTTGTTGTTCCGCCGATGGTGACCCGGCTTTTGGGAGGATGACCATGGCTGCGTTTATTCGCCGAAACGAGCCGTTCACCTGCGCGCACTGCGGCCTCCGGGTGGAGCCTGCAGAACGAACGTGCCGGAACCACTGTCCTCGCTGTTTGTATTCTCTGCACGTAGACGTTGATCCGGGCGATCGCGCCAATTCGTGCGGTGGGCTCATGGAACCGGTGCGCGTCGAGTATCACTCGAAGAAGGGACTCCAGATCGTCCACCGCTGCACCTGCTGCGGACAGGAGACGCGCAACATCGCGCTGCTTGATGTCGCCGTGCAGCCGGACAATCGCGAGCGGCTGTACGAGCTCATGCGGCATCCGCGGTGAAAGCTCAATCGTCGCACGCAGGGGGTGAAATGCGGTGGACCCAGACATTCGCACCTTTTTGGATCATCTCCGGCTGGAGCGAGGTCTCTCGGAAAATACGGCTACAAGTTACGCGCGAGACTTGACCGATTTCTGTCGCTACCTCGCGCGAGAGCATCGGACCATCCGAGATGCGGACCGTACGGCCGTGCTCCGCTATCTGTCCGACCTGAAGGGGCGAGGCATGAAATCGACGACCATTGCTCGCAGGATGTCTGCGCTTCGCTCGTTCTTCCGCTACCTTCTGCGTGAAGGCGTCCTCGAAGCGGATCCGACGGCGCACATCGAGGTGGCGGCTCCGGACGAGCACCTTCCTCGGGTCGTCTCGGAAGAGGACGTGGAACGGCTGATGGCCGCCGTCCGTCGACCGGATGCCATGGGACTGCGCGATCGCGCCATGCTAGAGACGCTCTACGCCACGGGGATGCGTGTGAGCGAGCTTGTGGCGCTGTCGCTCGAAGACGTCGAGCTGGCCGCCGGATTCGTCCGCGTGTTCGGAAAGGGCAAGAAGGAGCGCGTGGTGCCACTGGGCGAGATGGCCCAGGATGCCCTCCGTCTGTACCTGCGCTACGGCAGGCCGCTTCTGGTGCGGGACCGGGGAGAAGGCGCGGTGTTTGTCAATCGCTTTGGCCGGCGGCTCACTCGGCAAGGGTTCTGGAACATCTTGAAGGGCTATGCACAGCAGGCAGGCGTATCGGTCGAGGTCACACCGCACACGCTTCGGCACTCGTTCGCCACCCATTTACTGGAGGGCGGCGCGGATCTCCGAGTCGTTCAGGAACTCCTGGGACACGCCGACATCTCGACGACGGAGCGGTACACGCACGTCACACCGCATAGGCTGCGCGAGGTGTATCGCAACGCGCATCCGCGGGCGTAATACGAATGGAGGATGTGGGTTGGACAAGCGTCTCATTTGGATTGTGCTCGACAGTTGTGGGATCGGCGCGGCGCCGGATGCCGCGGAGTACGGGGAGGCCGATGTTCAAAGCAATACCATTGCGCACGTCGCGGAGGCGGTGGGCGGACTGCGAGTTCCCAACCTTGAACGCCTTGGCCTGGGGCGCATTGCGCCCATCGCCGGCGTAGCGCCTGTCGGCGTGGGCGGGTATGGCACCATGGTGGAGCGATCCGCCGGGAAGGATACGACGAACGGTCACCTCGAGTTCGTGGGCATTGTCCTGTCACAGCCGATGCCGACGTATCCGAACGGGTTTCCGCCGGAGATCATTGAGCCGTTCGAGCGGTATGTGGGCAAACCGGTCCTTTGCAATCGCCCGGCGTCTGGCACCTGGGTCATCGAGGCTTATGGGAGAGAGCATCTCGAGACGGGCCGGCCCATCGTCTATACCTCGGCGGACAGCGTCTTTCAGGTCGCTGCGCACGAAGACGTGGTGCCCGTGGAGACGTTATACGATTGGTGCGAATACGCAAGGTCCATCCTGGTTGGTCCTCACGCCGTGGGTCGGGTGATTGCGCGGCCGTTCGTCGGCGAACCGGGGCGGTTTGTGCGAACGGATCGCCGCCGGGACTATTCGCTGGATTTCGGCCCGACGGTGCTCGATGTCATCGAGGCCGCCGGATACCCTGTGATTGGGATTGGGAAAATCGCAGACATTTACAACCATCGGGGCATCACGCGGGCGGTGCACACCGCGGACAATCGGGATGGCATGCAAAAGCTGGTGGAGGCGATGGACAGCGAGACCTCCGGCTTGATTTACGCCAACTTGGTAGATTTCGATTCGAAGTATGGGCACCGAAATGACCCAGTGGGATTCGCCCGCGCCATCGAAGCGTTTGACGCGGATCTGGAGGGCGTGCTGTCGCGGCTTCGCCCGGGCGACCTCCTGGTCATCACCGCCGATCATGGCTGCGACCCAACGGTCCCTGGCACGGATCACACGCGCGAACGCGTCCCGATTCTCGCCTACCATCTCGACATGGCCCGGCCCGTCGATCTCGGCGAGCGAGAAACCTTCGCCGATCTCGGCGCCACCGTGGCAGAGTACTTCGGTGTGCCGCTTCCGCCCGTCGGGAAATCGTTTCTCCGGGATCTCCGCCGCGCGTGAACACATAAAGCATGGAGGATGCGTAGCGCCGCTTCGTCTTGCACACACTAACGCCGATTTCGAATCGGTGGACTCCGAGAGAGGAGGTTGCAGGATGAAGCGGCATTCTCGCGCGCTCGGGCTTGGCCTCGGCGCTCTGTGTCTCATCGCGACGAGCGCCATGCCACAGATTGCTCGTGCTGCGTCAGCGCCTGGGATTGCGCAAATGCGCGAGGCGACGGACGCGGGCTCGACGACCTCTACGCCAACCTCAAGCGTCGATCTCGCCAAACAGGCGCGGTCTGCGGTCCTCATGGATTTTGCAACCGGCAAGGTGCTCTACGCGAAAAATGCCCACGAGCGGCTGCCCATGGCGAGCATCACGAAGATCATGACCCTTCTTCTCATCTTCGAAGCGATTGACAGCGGCAAGCTGAAGTGGACCGATCGCGTCCAGGCGAGCGAGCGAGCCGCGAGCATGGGCGGTTCGCAAATCTTTCTCGAACCCGGCGAGACCATGACCGTGCGGGACCTCGTGAAAGGCATCGCCATCGCTTCGGCGAACGACGCCTGCGTCGCTATGGCAGAACACCTTGACGGGAGCGAAGAGGCGTTCGTCGCCCGCATGAACCAACGCGCGAAGGAACTCGGCATGACCGACACGCACTTCGCTAACTGCAACGGGCTGCCTGCTCCAAACCATTATTCCAGTGCGCGCGACATCGCCATCATGTCGAGGGCGCTCCTGATGCATCCCGAGGTCACGGCGTTTACCTCGGTGTACAGCGATTACTTGCGCAAAGATACCGATCACCCCCTCTGGCTGGTGAACACCAACAAACTCGTGCGCTTTTACGATGGAGTCGACGGCCTCAAGACGGGTTACACGCAGGAGGCGAAGTATTGTCTTTCTGCTACGGCGAAGCGCGATGGGTTTCGCGTGATCGCCGTCGTGATGGGGGAGCCTAAACCTACGGTCCGGAATGCCGAAGTCGCGGCGATGCTGAATTACGCATTCGCACACTACAAATCGGTTCAGGTCTATCCCCGCGGCCACGTCGTGGGGCAGGTCGCGGTCAAACGAGGCACGCGCGATCGCGTCGAGGCGGTGACGGCCGAGCCCGTGGCTTTTGTCACCGAGCGTGCCCACAACACCGCGTACACGACCGAGATCCAGTGGATGACGCTCAAGGCTCCCGTGTCCCGCGGCCAGGTCGTCGGACATGTTCTGGTCAAATCGGGAGGACGCGTCGTGGCGGATGTCCCGGTTGTCGCGAAGGAGGACGTGCCAAAGGCCACGTTCTTCCAGAGCCTTGGCAAGACCGTGAAGAAAGTGATCACGTTCGGCCAAGCCCAATGAAACCGCGCCATCAAGCAGGACGCGCCGCCTCAGGCGGCGCGAACCGTGTCGATTGGGCGCGTTTTTTCTTATTGGCGGGGAAATAGCCAGAATCGATCGGGCGCAGCCCATGGCCGTTCGGGATGGCGCTGAGTTTCCCGGGCGACGGCTTCCTCGCAGAGCTGCAGGATCTCGGGGGTGCTCCCCTTGTGCAGATACACTTCGGCCTTCAGATGGAGGTACCCCGAAGGCGCGATGTCGGGATGCTCGGCGACAAGCGCGTCGAGGGCGCGAAGCTCCAACTCGGCCCGGTCGAGATCGCCCAACTCGAGGTTCAGCGAGGCTGCGAGCAGGTGAAGCTGGGCTCGGATCTCGGGGCCGACCCGGGTCATCGCGAGCGCTCGGGATACGCGATCCATCGCGGACGCAGGCTGATGCAGCGCCTGATAGGTCAGCGCCAACTCGTGATCGAGCGCAACCCGAAGGACTTCGTCTCGAGGACTCGTCCTATCCTCCAGGTCGAGGAGATGGGACAGTGCGCCCGCAACATCTCCTCCGAGTCGCAAGAACGCTCCCAAATTGATGCGGCAGCGCATCGCCAAGGCGCGATTGCCAGCGTCTTCGTGCAGCTCAATGGCGCGCCCCGCATGTTCGATGGCCGCTCGATAGTCGCCGACGGCTGCAGCCGCACAGGCGAGTCCGTGGTGGGCGTGGGCGCGATCGACCGTGGACATGGGTTCCGTGTCGCGCGCCAGGATGCCTTCGTAGAGGGACCGCGCCTCGGCCACGGGGCCATACTGGAGGAGCAGCCGCGCGAGGGTCATCTCGATCTTCAGACGGAGGGGCATTTGAAGCCCAGACGCCGCGAGCGCTTGGCGCGCGCGCTGCAAGTATAGGATGGCCTCCTCGTCTCGCTGCAACCGCCGCCGCGCGAGAGCCCCGTAATAGTAGCCTCGGACCACGCTCGACATGTCGCCTCGCGCAAACCCCGCGAAGACCAACGCGTCGTAGAGGCGGGCGGCCTGTTCGTAGTCTCCGGCCTTCAAATAACAGTCTCCCATATCCTGAAAGACGAGTTCCGGGCGAAACTGCGAGTGAAGCGGCCAGGAGAGCGAAAGAAAATGCCGAATGGCTTCTTCATAGTGTCCCTGTTCCGCAAGTTGCTTGGCACGGCGATACGTGTGAGCCTCCTCAGACGATCCGGCCAGTTGCTTCTGGAACTCGGAGACATCGACGCCGAGGCGCGCCGCGATCTGGGTCAGCAGTTGGGCAGACGGCATTGTCCTGTCGGATTCGATCTGGCTGATCATACTGGCGGTTGCGAGTCCTCGAGCGAGTTCGGCCTGCGTCATGCCTCGCGCCTTGCGCAGCGCGCGAATCTTTTGACCAAGCGTCTCCATACTTCGCCTCCTATCTTCTCCTTTCCATTGTACCGCCAGCGCCTCTGATGCGTCATCGTTTGGTTGTCGAATTCAGTAGATTCTCCACTACTTTTGTCAATGGGCAGGAATTCCCCGTTTAGGCCGTGAATTTCTTGACCAGACCGCATAAGGAGAGGGGATGCAAGGTGTCTGTCGAGACCAAATTAGAGCGAGGAATCGTGGTGATCGAGTTAAAGGGAGAACTGGATCACCACGCCGTGGAACAAATGAGGGACCGGATCGAACAACAATTGGCGGAGCACGGCTACCGGGGTCTCGTGATGTCGTTTCGGAACATCGATTTTATGGACAGTTCGGGCCTCGGACTCATTCTGGGCCGGTATCGAAGCGTCTCCGAGCACGGGGGTAAAATGGCGCTTTGTGAAGTCAACCCGACGTTGAGGCGGCTCTTCGAAATGTCGGGTTTGCTCAAGGTGATACCCGTTTACGACTCTGAAGAAGCTGCGGTGGCAGCAATCCTGGGAGCGTGATGGCCGTGGAACGAGTGGCCGAAGACGTGCGCGTGGACAACTATCTGCGCCTTGTGTTTCCGAGCCGGTCGGAGAACGAGTCGCTGGCTCGCGTGGCGGTCGCTTCGTTTGTGGCGCCGCTCGATCCGACGATGGAAGAGTTGACGGAATTGAAAACGGCGGTGTCGGAGGCCGTGACAAACGCCATCATTCACGGTTACCCGGACGAGATCGGCGAGGTGACCGTGGAGTGCGCCTTGTACGGAAATCGCGTGCGAGTCGTCGTCGAGGACCGGGGCGTGGGCATTCCCGACGTGGACCTCGCCAAACAACCGATGTACACGTCGCGCCCCGAGCTCGAACGGTCAGGCATGGGCATGACCATCATGGAGACCTTCGTCGACAAGATGGAGATCGAGTCCAAGCCAGGAGAAGGAACGCGCGTCACGCTCATCAAGACGTTCCGAACTGCCCCTGACGTGATGTGAGGGGGGTCGCACGTGGATCAGGCAAAGGAGCGCCCCGTTCCACACCATGTGGATGAATATGAGAAACTGTCCGACGAAGAGGTCCGGGAGCTTCTGGAGCGGAGCCACAACGGCGACGCGGAGGCGAGGGAGCGACTCATTGTTCACAACCAGCGCCTCGTGTGGGCCGTCGTCCAGCGATTTCTCGGGCGAGGTTATGAAGCGGAAGATCTCTTCCAAATCGGATGCATCGGCCTGATGAAGGCCGTCGACAAGTTCGACCTGTCTTACGACGTCAAATTCTCGACGTATGCCGTCCCCATGATCATCGGCGAGATCCAGCGGTTTCTGAGGGACGACAGCACGGTCAAAGTGAGCCGAAGTCTCAAGGAGACGGCGAAACAGATCCGCCACGTGCGGGATCGGCTCGCGAAGGAACTCGGTCGCCAGCCGCACATCACCGAGATTGCCGAGGCCATGGGCATGGAGCCTTCGGAAATCGTGTTTGCGCAAGAAGCCCTTCGCGCACCGGCGTCGATCCATGAGACCGTGTACGAAAACGACGGGGATCCCATCTATCTGATGGACCAGATAGCGGACGAGGAGACCGAGGGCAAGTTCGACAAGGTCGAGCTGCACGAGATCATCGGGCGACTACCGGAGCGTGAGCGCTTCATCGTGTACATGCGATTCTTCCGCGATAAGACGCAGAGCGACGTGGCGCGCGTGTTGGGCATTTCTCAGGTGCAAGTCTCGCGTTTGGAAAAGCGAATCCTGCAGCAAATTCGACAGGAACTGGAATAACATCGTCTCTGGAACAACTTGTCGCCGCCCAAGGGCGGCTTTTTTCGCGCCCTCGGGGCATGTTACATAGACGAGAAGAGATGGGGGGATTTTGCATGCCAATCGCGACACCCGAGGAGCAAGCCCGGTACCACGCGCTTGTGAATCGCCTGACGCCCGGACGGCCCATCCTCCGAAATACGGTGCGAGCCTTCATCGTCGGTGGGCTCATCTGCGAACTGGGACAGGCGATCCAAGCCCTGTTCGTGCGGTATGGCGGCTTCAAGCCCACCGAGGCCGGGAATCCAACGGTCGCCGTGCTCATCCTGCTAGCAGCGATCTTCACCGCCATGGGCGTCTACGACCGATTTGCGCAGTGGGCTGGCGCCGGATCGGCCGTACCTGTTACAGGTTTTTCCAACACGATGACGTCCGCCGCCATGGAACACCGCAGCGAGGGATTCGTGGCGGGCGTGGGCGGCAACATGTTCAAGGTCTCGGGTCCCGTCATTGTCTACGGGGTTGTCAGCGCGTTCTTCATCGCGCTCATCCGATACGTGGTGGAGCACCTCTAGAAGGGGCGATGACGTGTGGCAAGACTAGGGCGCTCCACGTGGGCATTCGGCGAACGCCAGGTAGCCGTCAAGGCCACTTCGACCGTGGCTGGCTCCTTGGAGGGGCAAGGCCCGCTCTCCGACGCCTTCGACGTCCGCGTAAATGACGATCGCGCTGGGCAAGCCACCTGGGAACGGGCGGAACAGGCGTTGTTTCGCCGAGCAGCCGAGATCGCGTGCGAAAAAGCGGCTGTCCATCCGAGCGATCTCGACCTCGTCGTCGGCGCGGATCTCAACGCGCAACTGACATCGTTCTATATGGGGTTAAGGCCTTTGGCCAGGCCTATGCTGGGCGTGTACAGCGCTTGCGCTTCCATCTGCGAGGCGCTTGCCGTGGCTGGTCTGGCTGTGGCGACCGGATTTGCGGATGTCGTCCTCGTCGGCACGTCGAGTCACACCAGCACGGCCGAGCGCCAGTTCCGATATCCCACGGAGTACGGCGTCCAGCGCCCGCCAACCGCTCAGCGCACCGTCACGGGCGCTGGCGCGGCCATCCTCGCGCGAGGCCGTGGGAAGTGGCAAATCACCCACGCAACCATTGGCGAGATCGCGGACTTCGGCGTCAGGTGCCCATGGGAAATGGGCGCGGCGATGGCGCCGGCCGCGTGTGATACGTTGCGACAGCATCTGCAAGATACCGGCCGCTCTGTCGTCGACTACGATCTCGTCGTCACGGGTGATCTCGGCCGCGTCGGGCTGGACATCCTGCGCCATCTTCTCGTCGAACAGGGGTTGGCGTCAGCAACGGTCGCAGAGGAGCGGGTCCAGGATTGTGGCGCCATGATCTATGACGAAAATCAGCCTGAGGTGTTTTCGGGCGGCAGCGGGGCTGCGTGCAGCACCCTGGTGACCTTCGGACACCTGTTCCGAGAGATGGACCGCGGCCACATTCACCGGCTGCTGGTGTGCGCCACGGGAGCGCTGCTATCGCAGGTCAGCGCTCAGCAAGGGGATACGATTCCGTCCATCTCGCACGCCATCGCATTCGAACGGGGGGATTGACATGTCGGCGTGGACGTTCTTGTGGGCGTTTTTGGTGGGTGGCGCCATCTGCGCCATTGGGCAAGTGATCATGGACACGACCAAACTCACGCCTGGGCACGTCATGTCCATCCTCGTTGTGGCTGGCGCGGTGGCGGACGGCTTAGGGCTTTACGATCCGCTCATCAAGTTCGCCGGCGCTGGCGCGACCGTGCCCATCACGAGCTTCGGGAACGCCCTTGTGCACGGCGCCATGCACGAGGCGAAGATTCACGGGCTGATTGGCGTGATCACCGGCATCTTCGAGGTCACGAGCGCGGGTATCTCCGCCGCCATCGTGTTCGCGTTTCTCGCCGCCGTGTTTGCGAAACCGAAGGGGTGAGGCACTTGCGCCACGTGGTCTCGCATCCCCGCCGCGTGATTGTGGTGACGGACGGCGATCGCGTCGCTGCACGAGCCCTGGCTATCGCAGCGAAGCGCACAGGGTGTTCATTCGTCGCGCAGAGCCGGGGAAATCCCACACGGTTGAGTGGCGTGGAACTCGTGCGGTGCGTTGAGGCCGCCCCGCGCGATCCGGTCATCGTCATGCTGGATGACAACGGCGATCCCGCCGAGGCGGCAGGAGAGTCTGCGCTGCGGGTCCTCGGTGCGCATCCGTCGGTCGAAATCGCCGCCATTCTGGCCGTCGCTTCGCACACGGGAGGGGTGCGCGGAACACCCGTCGACTTCAGCGTCGATTGTCACGGCCGCCGCGTCGAGCATGCGGTCGACAAGGAGGGACATGAGACGGACGCCTACCTCGTCGCGGGGGACACCGTGGACGCGCTCTGCGGCTTGGATGTGCCGCTCATCGTCGGCATCGGCGACATCGGTAAAATAGGGGGACTCGATGCGCCCGCGCGCGGCGCTCCGGTCACGACGAGCGCCATCGAATGGGTTCTCATGGAACTCGCCTGGCGCGCGGGGCGCCGCCATCTTGCGCCCAGCGGACGGCTGCCCACACCCACGACTCGGATGCGACATACCCTTCAGTAGACGATGGAGGGGGTGAGACGACGTGCTCAGCATCTTGGCGTTTCTGCCCCGGGTCTTCCGCTACTTTGGCATGTTTCAGATGTTTTTCGGCTTCGTGCGCCCCTTTTGGCCGATGATCGTGCGCGTGTGGCGTCGACCCGCGATGGCTGCAGCGTGACCTCTCGGCCGATGCGCGTGTGTGCAGTATAATAGCGAGCATGGACATTCGCGCACGACAGGGGTTGAAGGATACGAAGCTTTTGTACGCGGGACCAGGTACGGTTCATCGTTGGATTGAGGTCGTCGAAGAGAAGGGCATTCGACAGATGCGTTTCGGGCGAAACGGCGGCTGGCAGGGGGCGCTCGATCTCGCCCGGCCTGAGCGCCCCGTTTTTCCGTATCAACGAGCGTTCGCGGCTCTCGCCGAGGCTCATGAGCCGATTCGGGCGTTTCTCGCCATCGGCGTGGGGGCGGGGACGAGCCTCCACCATGTTCGCCGCCTTCATCCGGAGGCGGCCCTTCATGGCGTCGAGATCGACGAGACCGTGCTGACCCTCGGAATCGAGTTTTTCCAGGCGCCGTCTCACCGCGAGGCGAACTACTGGGTTGGAGATGGCGTGCAGTTCATCTCCTCGCCCCACGCCGCCACCTACGACCTCGTCTTCGTAGACGCGTATCTGAAGGCGAGCATTTATCAACCCTGCCTCGCCCCGGGAACGGTGTCCTGCCTCGCTCGCGTCACCTCGAATCGCGGGACGGTGGTGTACAACCTCATTACAGCAGGATATCGCTCCTCGTATTGGAGGGGGTTTCTGGACGTCATGCGCTCCTCCTTCCCCGTACTGCTGGATCTTCCCGTGGGTCTTCCGCTCACCGCCCAAAACCGACTGTTCATTGCCACGCGCGACGAGGATCTCGCGGCAAGACTTCGCCAAATGTGCATGCGGGCAGGGGCGTCGGATCTCGAGCGCGTCTCTTGGTCGCTTCGCCTATCAGCGCTGTGAACGCGCGTGATATAATGCCGGTATCCATTCACCGGCAGGAGGCATCGGATTGTTCGCTTCATGGCTCAATCCCGTCTGGATCTTGCGCTTCGCTCTCGTGCTTGCGAGTCTGGTGCTGCACGAGTTTGCGCATGCGGCGATGGCGACCTGGCTCGGGGATTCGACGCCCAGGCGTCAAGGGCGGTTGACACTCAATCCCGCAGCGCACCTCGATTTGACGGGCCTTATCGCCATGCTGGTGGCACCCATCGGCTGGGCGCGCCCCGTCGAGATCCACCCGGGTGCATTTCGCCATCCTCGCGCCGGGATGGCGTGGGTCGCATTGGCCGGTCCCCTGGCCAATGTCGTCCTGGCCGCGTTGAGCTTCGCCGTGCAAAGCCTTCCGGTGGTGTCGGTCTCGGACGCCTTGCAGCAACTGTTGGGTTTGGCTTTCGAGGTAAACGTCGCCCTGGTGTTGTTGAATATCCTGCCCATTCCACCGCTCGACGGATGGCGCGCCCTGTATGCACTGTTGCCCGTGCGCTGGCGCCTTTCGCTCGCGTGGCTGGATGCTTACGGCCCCTGGTTCCTGTTGCTCATCTTCCTTCTTCCACCCGCAAACCGCGCGTTTTCCGATCTCGTCTACGCCGTGATGTCGTACTGCTACGGCGTGTGAGAGGAGGCGCAAGGTGTCCTACGAAATCCGACTCGCGCAGTTCGAAGGCCCACTCGATCTGCTCTTGCATCTCATCCGCAAGAATGAGATCGACATTTATGACATTCCCATTGCCGCGATTACCGAACAGTACCTTCAATACTTGGATGACCTCGAGCGGTGGTCGCTCGACATCGCGAGTGAATTTCTAGTGATGGCGGCGACGCTCCTGTCGATTAAGTCGCGCATGTTGCTTCCGCGGAGATCAGCCGCGCCTGACGAAGAAGAAGATCCGCGGCTCCCGCTCGTGCAACAATTGCTCGAGTACGAGCGGTGCAAGTGGGCCGCCGCTCAGCTGGCCGATCTCGCCGCGCGGAACGCCCAGGTGTACGGCCGCGAGCCGATGGATCTGCGCCCATACCGGCCCGATACCCAGGCAGAGAGGCTCGACGTGACGCTGTGGGACCTCGTCGACGCGTTTCGCAAGCTGTACCTGCGGTTGCCGCCGTCGGAGCGCGTTGCAGAAATCCGCGGAAAGGTCGAAAAGGTCGAGGAGTGGATGGACGAGATCGCCGAACGCATGCGACGATATCGGTCCGCAGAATTCACCTGGCTCCTCGGCGGGAGGTTCACGCGGGAGGCTCTGGTGGCCGCGTTTCTCGCCATCCTGGAGTTGCTCAAGGATGGCCGCCTGACGTGCCGACAAGCGGAGCCGTTCGGTCCCATTGAACTTGTCTGGACGGGGGATTGATCATGGAATTGGTCGCTGCGCTTGAAGCGGTGTTGTTCGCCGCCGGTTCGGAGGGGATGTCGACCCGCGAGATTGCGCAGGTGTTGGACGTGTCGGAGGGCCAGGCGCGCGATCTCTGCCACCTGCTCGCCGCGCACTTGGAGGAACGTGGTTCAGGGCTGACGCTGCTCCACACAGGAGACACGTGGCAACTCGTGACGCGCCCTGAGTTTGCACCGTATTTTCGCCGGATGGCGGATCAACCTGCCCGTTCCAGTCTGTCACAGGCCGCGTTGGAAGTTCTGGCTATCATCTCGTATAAGCAGCCCATCACGCGTGCCGAAATCGAGGAGATTCGGGGCGTACAGTCGGATCGCGCACTCGCCACTCTTATCCACCGGGGGCTTGTCCAAGAAGTGGGGCGGCAGGACGGACCGGGTCGGCCGATTTTATACGGGACCACGATGGAGTTTCTCCGCCAGTTTGGATTGAGATCCTTGGACGAACTTCCGCCGCTGCCCGATTTTGCGGGAAAGGAGGGGCGGCCCGATTTGTTCGCGATGTCGGCAGATCTCGCGCGGGACTGAGAGATTGCATATCGACCAGGTTCTGGGTGCACCCTAGCTCGTGAATGCGAGTGAGGTGCCTGCATCCATGGGATTCGGTTGGATTGGCATCGCATGCGGGCTGTGTGTGGCGCTGTGCGTCCTTTTCATGGCGGCCCCCATCCGCGTGGAGGTGGAATACAGGCGTGCGGGATCGGACGAAATCCGCGCCCACGTTCGAGCGATGTATGGATTGGTCCGGGTGCGGTGGAGGTGGGCGAGTGGGGAGGGCAGGGTGCAGCCAAAGAGAGGGCGCGGTCCGACGGCGGACCGTCTGCCCGAGCCCAGCCGCCCCTCGCTCTCGCTGAACGCTTGGCGATCCTTCGCGCACCGTGCGCTTCGCGCGCTCGATCGCATGGCGCCGCATGTCCACGTCGAAGAATTGCAGCTGGAAGCTCGAATGGGCGCCGGGGAGTCCGTTCAGACAGGCGTGCTCGTGGGCGTGTGTTACGCCGCCATCTACACAATTTTGGGTTGGATTGGCAGTCGAGTGAGGATGCACCGCGTTCCAACCGTCTCCATTGCTCCCGCGTTCCAAGATGTCTTGTTGACCATCTACGCGAGGAGCATAGTGCGCATTCGCACAGGGTACGTTATAGCTGCAGGACTTTGCATGTTGACGGCTTGGAAGAGGAGGGCGTCGTAACGTGGATCATCCCATTCAGAGTCTCATGCAGACCGCGATGTCGAATCTTCGCGAGATGGTGGACGTGAACACCATCATCGGCGATCCGGTCGAGACGCCGGACGGAACGGTCATCTTGCCAGTGTCGAAAGTGGGCTTTGGGTTTGCAGCCGGCGGAAGTCAGATTGAGGGAGGGGACGCGCACGGTCAGGGACAAGGCGATCTCCCGTTCGGAGGCGGATCGGGGGGCGGCGTTTCCATCACGCCGATTGGCTTTCTCATTGTGCACGGCAACAATGTTCGGCTCCTGTCGGCGGATCACCAGAATCAGCTGTACGACCGACTGATTGACCTCGCGCCCGCCATGTTGGAGCGAATCCAGAGCCTATTTTCCAAGCAAAAGACGTCGGATCCTCCGGTCATGTAAAGCCCGTCATACGGTCCGATCCTCCGGCATACTCCTTGTACGGGACAAGTTCGCCCCGCGGGAGGTGCCGTGCCGTGATCGACTTCATTTGGCTCGCGTTGTTCCTCTCCGGCGTCGCTACTGCGATGGTCACCGGCCGCATGCCGATGGTGTCCAGCGCCATCCTGAAAGGCGCGGAAAGCGGCGTGGAGTTGTGCATCGGTCTTATCGGCGCCATCAGTCTGTGGATGGGGCTTATGCACATCGCAGAGCGCGCCGGTGCCGTGGCTTGGCTGGCTCGAAAGTTAAAGCCCGTCGCTCGCCGCCTGTTTCCTTCCGTCCCCGCCGATCATCCCGCGATGGGCGCCATCTTGGCCAACATGAGCGCCAACCTTCTGGGCATTGGGAATGCCGCGACGCCTCTAGGCCTTAAGGCGATGGAGGAACTGCAGAAGTTGAATCCCCATCCGGACAGGGCTTCGGACGCCATGTGCACGCTTCTGGCCGTGAACACGGCTAGCATCACGTTGATTCCCACGACCGTCATTGCCATCCGCATGCAGTACCATTCTGCTCATCCCTCGGCCGTGGTCCTTACCACCTTGGTCGCCTCGCTCATTGGTACGTGTGCGGCACTGGTCCTCGATCGTCTCTTTCGAGCGCTTTCCCATCGGAGGCAGGTGCGATGAGCGAGGCACTGGCCGTCATCAGCGAATGGACGCTCCCACTTGTCGTGAGCCTGATCCTGGTGATCGGAGCCTGGCGGCGGGTGCCCATTTACCAGACTTTCGTGCAAGGCGCCAAAGGCGGTTTTTCGACAGCCATTCGGCTCATCCCGCATCTCGTTGCGATGATGGTGGCGGTCAGTGTCTTTCGCGCATCCGGCGCCATGGACGGGCTCGTTCAGCTGCTCGATCCGGTCCTCACCTGGCTGCACGTTCCTGCTGAAGTGGCGCCGATGGGCATTCTGCGGCCCATCACGGGCCAGGGCAGTCTGGCCTTCATGATCGACATTTTTCGGAAACACGGGCCCGATTCCCATTTGGGGTTGTTGGCCTCGACCATGCAAGCCTCATCCGACACCACGCTGTACATTTTGACGGTATATTTCGGAAGTGTGGGCATCTATCGGTTTCGCTACGCGCTCGCCGTAGGGCTTATGAGCGACTTCGTCAGCGTGCTCGCGTCGGTTTTCGCAGTTTGGCTCGTGTCTGGTATGATACAGGTCTAGCGAACCTGGCTCGTTGCGCAGGAGGATGGGAGTTCGGATTAGGATGGAACGATTGCAGAAGGTGTTGGCACATGCTGGCGTCGCGTCGCGCAGGAAGTGTGAGGAGCTCATCCTCGCCGGGCGGGTCAGCGTGGACGGCGAGGTTGTGACCCAGTTGGGCGCAAAGGTCGATCCGTCACGTCAGCGCATCGCGGTGGATGGCGTGCCCATTGAGCTCGAGCAGCCAGTGGTGCTTGTGTTGAACAAGCCCGTCGCCTATCTGTCCACGGTATCCGATCCGTTGGGACGGCGCACGGTGATGGAACTTTTGCCTCCGATCCGAGAACGCGTGTACCCGGTCGGCCGGCTCGACTATGACACGAGCGGGCTTTTGCTATTCACGAATGACGGCGAACTGACGCAGAGGCTGCTTCACCCTTCGCGTGAGATCGAAAAAGTGTACCGCGTTTCGGTGCGGGGGATCGTGGATCGAGAAACTCGGCGGGCCCTGATGGAGGGCGTGGAGCTAGAGGATGGTGTGACCGCCCCCGCGAGGGTCGAGGTCCTTCGGCAGGCGGATGGCGAGGACGGCGTCGCCGTCGTCCATCTCGCTATTCACGAAGGCCGAAATCGGCAGGTGCGGAGGATGTTCGAGCGGCTCGGGCTGCCTGTGCTGCGATTGAAGAGGATTGCATTCGGACCTATCTCACTCGGTCACCTGAAGACGGGCCAATGGCGTGCCCTGAGCCAGGATGAGTGGGTCGCGTTGTACCAGACGGCGGGCATGACACCGCCTCCGTACCGACGGCCGACGATCCGGCGCGAATCCGGTGGCAAGGGTCCTGCGCGGTCGCTTTCTCGAGACCGCAACGTCCGCCGCGACTGAGCGTCGGTGTGCATGGACAGAGCTCGAGACAGCATCCTACACGATGAGGGGGTGCTGTTGACGATGATCAAGTCGGCGCGGATTGCAGCCGCACTGTGGATGGTTTTGGTGGTGACCGGGTGCGGGCGAGTGGACAACGCGTCACAAGCCGCCAACCGTGTCGCGCAGGCCTCGAGACAGGCGGGCAACGCTGTGGCCAATACCGTCCAACGAGCAGGGCAAGCAGCGGATCGCGTAGGACAAGCGATGGGTGATCAGGCGGCCGCGACCTTTCGTGAGGCCAATGACATCGCCTCCTATCTCGTGCGATCCGGCTATGCACAGCAGGCCATCGCCTTCGTGATGGGCGATGTGGCTTATCTCGCCATTCAAACGCCACCAGCGGCCGGCTCCAAACAGACGAACAAGGACCAGATTGCGGAGCACGTGAAATCCGCATTTCCAGCGATCCGCCAGGTGTACGTCAGCGAGGATCCGGACGTGTACGCGAGGTTTGAGCACTTTCAGCGGATGATGCAGCAAGGCCATCTGGTTCAGGGCGTCTGGCAGAGCTTCAAAACGTCTGTGGTTCGCATGTTCCCATCCTGAGCGTTTTTCAAACGTCAGCCGGCCGGGCTTACGCTCGGTCGGCTGCGTTGTTTGCCAAACGTTCCTGGCCGTATAATGGGACGGAAGGGGCCACAGGCGGAGGTGTAGGCATGGCACAGACGCGAATCTTGGTTGTGGACGACGAGGAACGGATTCGCCGATTGGTTCGCATGTACCTCGAGCGAAACGGGTTTGAGGTCGATGAGGCGGCTGATGGAAAAGAAGCACTCAACAAGGCTTTGAATCAGGCGTACGCATTGATTATTTTAGACCTGATGTTGCCCGGGATGGACGGTCGTGACGTGTGCGCGCAAATTCGTCAGCACAGCAACGTGCCCATTATGATGCTGACCGCAGCGGGCGATGAGGCGAATCGCGTCCACGGCTTCGAACTGGGAGCCGACGACTATGTCGTCAAGCCGTTCAGCCCGCGCGAACTCGTGCTGCGCGTGAAGGCCATGCTCAAGCGCACCGGTGAAGTGGAGTATGGCCGAAATGCGATTCAAACGCTTACGTTTCCCGGCTTGGAGATTCAGATCGACGCGCGCCGCGTCGAGGTCAACGGTCAGGAGGTCAATCTGACCCCGAAGGAGTTCGACCTTTTAGTCTACATGGCTCAGCGCCCTGATAAGGTCTTTAGCCGTGAAGAACTGCTGAGGGATGTTTGGAATTATCAGTTCTTCGGAGATCAGCGCACCGTAGACACACATATCAAACGGCTTCGCGAAAAGCTGGGCCAGGCTTCGCCCGAGGTGAGCCGCTACATTGTGACCGTGTGGGGCGTCGGGTACAAGTTCGAGGTGGCTTCGTGATCCGAAATAGTATCGTAGCCAAGATGTGGCTGACGATCGTCGGCATGGTGTTTGTCATTCAGGCGCTCCTGTCGGTTTTGCTCCAGCAGGTTTTTAACAAGTACATTGTGACCCGCGAAGAAGCGAGTCTTACCCAGCTCGCGCTGACCGTCGAGTCCGTTCTCGCCACGGAAACGGATCGCTCCATCAAAGAGCAAGTCGCGAGTGACATCGCCAGGCGTGTGGAGCGGGCGACGGTGGTGTATGGAATTCCGTATACCTCCAATGCGGCGCTGAAAGCAGCCTATGCCGCCATGACGCCCGCGCAAAGGCAGGCGCTGTCGCGCGGTCAGCCGGTCGCGCTGCGCGGGACTTTTGGCAAAGTGCATCGGCTCACCGTGTACGTGCAGATCCCGAATGCCCGAGCGCCGCAACCAGGTCTCGTGGCCGTCTCGCAGGACACAAGCGTCTTGGACGAGCCATTGCGAGAGATTCGCAACATGGTGCTGTTTGATACGGTGCTCGGCGTGATTCTCGCGACGGGATTTGCGTTTGTGATCTCAAAAAATCTGTCTCGTCCGTTGGTCGACATGACCCGAGCCGCCGAGGAAATGGCGCGCGGCCACTACCGTCAGCGCGTTCGCGTGGTGACCAACGACGAAGTGGGGCGGCTCGGGCACACGTTCAATGCGCTCGCTCGTCAGTTGGCAGAGACCATCGAGCAGCTCTCGATGGAACGTGAGGGACTGCAGCGAATTCTTTCGTCGCTGCAAGACGGCGTGGTTGCGACCGATCTCGACGGCCGAGTTGTGTTGGCAAATCCCCCCGCAAAGCGCCATCTGCGCCATCTCTCGGTGGCAGAGCGCGGGATTGTCGATGAGGAGAGACTCCCGGATCGTCTAATGAGCCTATGGGTGCGTGTGCGTGAACAACAGGACGCGGTCTACCGCGAAGACACCTGGGACGGCCGCACCATCGGCATTACGATGCTCCCTTTGTACGAGGCGGACGGCACGACGTTGCGCGGAGCACTCTGTGTCCTTCGTGACATCACGGAGGAGAGGCGGCTGGATCGCCTCCGCAAGGACTTCATCGCGAATGTCTCGCACGAACTGAGGACACCTCTCAGCATGTTGCAGGGATACACGGAGGCTCTTCTGGACGACATCTCGGATGATCCAGATATGCGCCGCGAGTTGACGGAGATCATTCACGATGAAACCATGCGCATGAAGCGCCTTGTCAATGATCTCCTCAACCTCGCCCAGCTGGAAAGCGGACAATTCAAGCTCCATTTTGCGCGCGTCGATCTCACCCAGGTCATGCGGCGCGTGGCGCGCAAGTTTCAGGCGCTTGCGGGCGACGAGGACCAATTGGCGTTTGAAGTTTCCATCCCGGATCATCCTGTCATGGTCGATGGCGACGAGGATCGTCTGGAGCAGGTCTTCACGAACCTGCTCGATAATGCATTTCGGCATACGTCTCAGGGTACCATTCGATTTGAGCTGGACATTCGTCATGACTATGCCTACGTCCGCGTGGCCGATACAGGCAGCGGCATCCCGGAAGAGGACATCCCGTATATTTTCGAGCGCTTTTACAAGGCGGATAAAGCTCGCACAAGGTCGCGGTCCGGAACCGGACTGGGCTTGGCCATCGCCCGCCAGTTGGTGATTGAACACCGCGGAGAGATTTTGGTGGAAAGCCGGCTGGGGAGAAGGCACGACGTTCACGGTGGTGTTGCCACTCGCTTTTTCGAATCAGGACGGCGAAGGAGGAGGCGTCTCATGACGTGGGTGTACGATTCCAAGCTGTATGACACCAAGTTTCAAGCTTCCTGCCGCCTGGCGCGGCTTGAGGACGCCGTGGCGTCCTCAAGCGATGCGCGCTATCTTTCGGTGTTTCAGACGCAGAACGGCCGGTATGGTGTGAAGATTTTACTGGCTCACGATTCATCCGAGTCGGAACGGTGTTCGAAGTAACGCAGCCGGGTCAGCAGGTTCTTCTTTTGAGCCAGCACGTCGATCAATTGCCAGAGAAAGGATGCTTCTTCTTTGGACAATTGACTCATGCGATGGGCGGCTTCCAAATAGGGGAATGATTCCTCGTTGAGCACGAAGTGTTGGAGCGGCGTTGGCAGCTCGTAAACCGAATTCCGCATGCGCTTCGGTTCGTACGTCATCTCAGGGTCGCACAGCACGTGCAGCGGTACCCCTAACGCGTCGGCCAATCGCTTGGCGTAATCCAAAGAGGGTCTCCGTTTGTCGCGTTCGATGGAAGAAATGTGAGGTGTGGACACGCCCGCTCGCATGGCGAGCTCCTGTTGGGACCAACCGCGGCTGTGACGAATGGCTCTCACACGTGCACCAAATGAATCCTTCATCGCGATCTCCTCCCTGAAACCCCTCATGGTCTAACTCACCGACAATGTATCAAGGCCTCGACTTCATTGTAAATGCAAAAATGGGAATAAACTTTACTGTTATGTACGAGTTATCTGCATCACCTCGGAAAGGATTTGTTGAATGTTATACTACTGTTCTGGCAAACCGCCTGCCAAGGGGGTCCATGGACATCTGTGGACTTGGCCGAAGTCTCACCTGGTTGCCATCACGGGAGCCGGCATCAGCGTGGAGAGTGGCTTGCCTACTGTGGACGATGTCGTCGCGGGGGTTCCACTACGGCGTTTGTTTCAGCCGACCCTATGGCGAGAACAGCCCCTTGAGGCGTTTGAGGCGTTCCGAATCATCGCCAGGGAGTGGCAGAGGAAGCGGCCGAACCGTGCACACTTGGCGCTGGCTCACGCAGACGTTCCCGTCGTCACGCAGAACATCGACGGCCTTCACCGGGCTGCGGGGAGCAAGCGGGTCATCGAGTTGCACGGCAATCTTCGGGAATTGCGGTGCGACGCGTGCGGCGGCATTTTTCAGTCTGCGTTGGCGTGGAAGGAAGCACTTCCGAAGTGTCCGACGTGTGGAGACGTGCTTCGTCCAGGGTTCGTCCTGGAAGGTGAGGAGGTGCGTCACATTGCGCGAGCGTTGGACTGGGTGACGGAAGCGCGGGGGCTGCTCATCGTGGGCACGGAACTTCAGATGACGCCAGTTCGCGAATTGTACGAAGTGGCGAGAAGGCGTAATGTGCCGATTGCTTGGGTGGGCGATCATGCGGAGGACTGGGTTCCCTATTTGCTCGGAGGCGCGAGTGGCTCGGATTCTCTTTTTTGCCCGGGTGAAGTATAGTAACAGCAGCGATGCGGTCTCGCCGCACCGCATGTTCTGACAAAGATGAGGGGATGTTGTGGAATCGGACAAGATCCATTACGTGCTCGTGACGGATCGCAGCCGCAAGGCGCGTTCTCTCCGCCAACTGTACGAGACCCTTGTGGCGGATCGCGCAGACGCTGCACGCCTAGAGGTGAGCATCGGTGAGATTCACGGAGAGGGCGGTATCGAGTTGCGCGAGCGAGATCGGCATCGCGTCCTTGGCCTTCGTCTGCAGGACGAGCATATGAGTCCGTATTGCCAGACGAATATGAACCTGTTCCAACTGCTCATGTTGGACGAGTGCACCGAGATGAGCATTTACCGCGCCCAGCGCGCATGGCTGCTGGTGTTTCGTGGGGTCGCGAGTGGCCCGCGCCCGTTCGGCGCGCAGGGTTACGACCTTCGATAACTCACGTCCATCGAGTGCGCCATGGCTGCCGGGCGCGCCGCAGGATCTGAAGGCTGTATTCGCAGAGAAGGAAAAGCACGCCCGCGAGGACGAAGTCCGCAATGAGCGATCCGGCGAGTGCAAACGTGTCATAGACGCCGTGAGCGATAGCGGGTGCAATGTAGCCCCACGCTCGGGATGTGCCGAGAAACCGCGCGCGCGCGAACTGATATCCCATGAGGATGGCGAACATGAAGTGCGCAGGCACAGCGGTGAGGGCCCGGACGACTGCCGTCCAGAACCCCGAACTGGTGACGTACAAAACGTTTTCCACAGTCGCGAATCCGAGTCCAATGGCGCACGCGTAGACAATCGCGTCGACGGGAGCGTGCAGACGGCCGCGGTCGAGGACGGTTCGTTCGAATACGGCAGCCTTGAGAAACTCCTCCACCATGCCAGCGACAAAGAAGGCCGTCGCCAAAAGTCCCCGCCACGTGGTGGTTTGGGCCGACGCGTGGTCCAAGAGAGCGCGTTCGATCACGCCGGCCGGCAGCACTACGAGCGCGCCTAACCCAAACAACTTGGCGATCTCGCGCTTGGGCTCTGGGTGGAGTCTGTCGTAGGCGTAAATCAGTGCGAGGAGCAGCAGTCCAGGCAGAACGGCGAGCGCGATGTACATCCGATGCTCCCTCTTTCTTGTATGATTCGCTTGAAGCGGTTGTAGTGTTTCGTCTGGGGGACTGTTTTATGTTGTGGACGGGGGATTTGCGCGAACTCGAACCCAGCTTCGGCATGCCCGTCTCATACCGCCTGCGGATGGAGAGCGCGGACGGGCCGTGTTCCATCCCGATTGCGGTGGGAGATACGCTGGTGTTTCGGGCGACGGGCGCGCTTCGCTGCGTGGCCTGTGGGAGAAGCGTCAAGAAGCTGTATCAGAATGGATATTGTTTTCCCTGTGTGCAGACTCTGGCCGAGTGCGATCTGTGCATCGTCAAGCCGCATCAATGCCATTTTCACCTCGGGACGTGTCGCGACGAGGCGTTCGCGGCGGCACACTGTATGGTGCCGCATTACGTGTACATCGCGTGGAGCAGCGGATTCAAGGTCGGGATTACGCGGAAGGGACGGCATCTCAAACGTTGGATGGATCAGGGAGCCATAGAGGCCGCCGTGATTGCGGAGGTGCCGGATCGGAAGACCGCTGGAGATCTGGAAGTGCACATCTCGCAGTGGATGGCGGACAAGACGCATTGGCGAAAGATGTTGGCCGACGAGGCTGGGCCGGATCGACCGCTCGTCGAGGTCGCACGCGAAGTACAGGCTTCTGTCGCTCAACCCTATCACCCCTATCTGGTTGCCGATGTGCGGCCAGAGCGTCTCGCCTATCCGCGGCAACCGGGCTTCAACGTCATGCTCACCTCCCTCGTGCTTGCCTCGGATGAGGCGGTGGGCGGGGTCATTCGAGGAATCAAAGGTCAGTATCTCTTGTTCGACGACGGCGTGCTCAACGTGAAGCGCTGGGCGGGGCATGAGGTGGTTGTGGAGCACCGCAGCGCCTCATGTTCGGCGGAGGTGGGGGCAAACTAGGCGGGGAGGGGTACGAATGACCTGGATTTACGAAGCGCGGCTGTATGATTCGAAGGCGGTCGCGATGTACGTGGCCATGAACCTTCGCGATTCCGGCACGCGCCAGCGGCTGGACGCCTCGTCGGTTCAGGTCTACCGCACGCGGCGGGGCAATTACGGTGTGCGGTACCGGACGCTTGACGCTTAGCCGCGTGCGGCACGCGTCATCCTCTTGGCGAATACAATGAACAGCGCATCGTGGATCGGCCTTGATCCCGCCAAGGGGTGATGACAGGTGAAAAAGACTCATTCCACGCCGGGTAAGCGTGCCGCTCAGCTTCATCTCCCCAATTTCGTCCGGCTTGTGGAGCGATATAAAAAGTGCGTCGTCGGCATTGAAGTCATCCAAACCCCCTACCGAGACCGCGCCCTCTTTTTTCCTTGGGAGCGGCCTTTGCCGCGAGAAGGACGCGCTGCCCTCAATATCGGAACAGGATTCATGTTCCACCCCAAGGGCTACATCCTTACCAACGAACACGTGATCGCGGAAGCGGATCGAATCATGCTTCGGGTGTTTGGCCGGAAGGACCTGGTCGAGGCCGATCTCGTCGGACGAGATCGGAAGCACGACATCGCAGTGCTTTGGGCGAACATCCCGGTCCCGTCGCCCGTTTTGCGGCTTGGTCACAGCAAAGACGTCCAGGTCGGCGAGTGGGTGGTGGCCATCGGATCGCCGCTCGGGCTCGATCACACCGTGACGGTCGGAATCGTGAGTGCCAAGAATCGCCCGCTCCAGATCGGCGACCGCGAGTATCCCAACCTCATCCAAACCGACGCGGCCATCAACCGCGGCAACAGCGGCGGACCGCTCATCAACTTGCGGGGCGAGGTCATCGGCATGAACACGGCCGTGTCCCAGAGTTCTCAAGGAATAGGGTTTGCCATCGCAGCGGATGTGCTTCGCCAGCGCGTCAAGGCGATTCTGGGTGAGGCGTGATGTCGATGGACCCCACGTCCAAGATTGGGGCCGGGAAGGCTTGTTCGATTCAGAAGCCGCCCTGGACGTGTCGCCGCAAATAGAAGCGCTGACGCGGATTCTGATTGTACCATGCCCAGACTATCCGCCGGGCCGTCCACGCGTTCCGCGGGACAAGTTGCTCCAACTGCGCGGTGATATCCATCAGGCGGACATGATGCCCGTCGACGACGATCCCGCTCTCTAATTCGTGCCACGCATAGCGAGTACAGGCGGATCGCCAAAAGTTGTGCATCGAGCCCTCGCTGTAGATGTGGAACTGACCATTTTCGAGCACGAACATGAGCGCCGAAGGTAGAAACATCACGTCGCCCGGCTGCTCGACGCAGGCTTCAAAGACGCGAACAATCGGGGTCACGAGCGCCCCCTCCTCTCCTCGCCCAAGTATACCAGGTGCTCGAACGGTGCAACCGCCCAATCCAACGGGCGCTTGCGCGCGTACGATCTTTTAAGGGGAACTTGGAGTGGACTACTTAGATGCCTTGAGCCGAGCGGATGTCGTGGGGGCTCATGCTGGAGGACTTGCGTTGACGGAATGGTGGCTCAATCGCGTACCCCTTTCGGCGGGAGCCTCTGTGCTCGAGGTGGGGTGTGGGACAGGCGCCACCGCCCTGCGGCTTGCGGAACGAGGTATGCGCGTCACAGCACTTGACGTTCGACAGGACATGATCGACCGCGTGCGCGACCGTGCTCAACAGGCTCATCTCGCGTTGGACACGGTCGTGGGATCGGCAGAGGACTTGCCGTGGCCACCTGCGTCGTTTGATGCCGTGGTTGGCGAATCGGTCCTTGTGTTCACGAACATCCCGGTGGTGTTGCAAGAAGTGCGTCGGGTGTTGAAGGCGAGCGGATTTGCCGTCTTTGTGGAGATGGTGGCGCCTATCCGTCCTCCCTCGGGATGGCACGAAGAAGCCGCACGTGTGTATGGAACGCGAGAAGTGCCCACGCTCTCGAGTTGGCGCGATCGTTTCCTTGCCGCTGGATTTCAGCCTGCGGTGTTGCGAACGGGGTCTATCTGGAGTCTTGCGCGTGAGCTTCCGCCTTCAGCTCCCGTTCCTGACGCCCATGCGGCCATACTCTCGGACCCTGAAGTCGGGCGGGCCCTAGCCGAGCATTTCGCTTGGATGGCGCGCTTTGGCCAGGCGCTTGGATACGCCGTGTTTCTGCTTGTACCGAAGGGGTGAGCTCACGGCTGTAACCATTCGTTCGGAATTTTCCATGGAATAAAATGAAGATAATCGCAGCTCACCAATTGGTAATGAACCCCGTCGATCTCGCCATTCAACGCGAATCGATGCGCGGGGCCATGTAAATGTCCGTACACGCACGCTCGGACGCCGTAGGCTGCGAGCAGTTCATGAAACGGAGAGTCCAGACGTTGAGCGTCGATGGGCGGGTAGTGCATCAGACACAGAATCGGCTTTTCCTCTTTGACCGCTGCCTTTAGCGACAGCTCGAGGCGCAGAATCTCCCTCTTGAGAATGGGTTCGTCCACTTCCGGGTGATAGGAAGGGTGGTGGGGAAGCGTCCATCCTCGAGTGCCTGCGAAACACACGTCGTCAAGGACAAGGCAATCGTTCTGCAAGGCATACATGCGCGGAGGTAGCGCCTTGCGAACCCGCTGAATCCCTCCCCACCAAAAATCATGGTTTCCCCGAATCAGCACCTTTTGCCCAGGAAGACGTCCGATCCAGGCCAGGTCGGGCGCGGCCTCTTCGAGCTTCATCGCCCAAGAAATGTCACCTGGCATGACCACGATGTCATCCTCTTGAACGCGCTCGAGCCAGTGGTGCGCGATCTTTTCGGCGTGATCGCGCCACGCTGGTCCGAACACATCCATCGGTTTGCTGTTCGAGGTATCCAAGTGCAAATCTGCGATCGCGTAGATGGCCACAGTGTTTCCCCCTTGACCGTTCCATGATATCACACCTTCTGACTCCGCCCGTCTTCTCACGCAGGCTTTCCCAGGGAGTTGGCATTCTCCCCGCCATCATCGACGCAGGTGCCTGAGAGGTGTTGAATGGGAGCGGGGGATATCGGATGTGGACGGAGGAACAGTGGGCCGTGATCGAACCCAAGAACGTCTCGTCTGTCGTGGTGGCGGCGCCTGGGAGTGGCAAGACCACCGTGATGACGGAACATTTGGCTCAGGTCATCGCTACGGGACGAATACCCTCTCAGCGCATTCTCGCCATGACATTTACGAGGCAGGCTGCCGAACACATGCGTCAGAAGTTACGAGGGCACGAACGACTGCACGCTGTAGACGTGGAGTCCTGTACCATGGGGACGTTTCATTCCGTCTTTTTTCGAGCGCTTTTAGAGGCGGATTTTCAAGTGTATCCTCTCCTCGGCCAGCGGGAGCAGTACGCTCTCATGCGAGAAGCCGTGGTGGACGTTTTGGGCGAACGCCGCGCCGTGAGCACGTACGAACTCCAATCGTATCTCACCCTGTATAGCCGGATGGTCGGCGGAATGGAGATTGACAAGGTGGACCATCAAGAAAAGCAAATTCTTGAGTCATATATGCGCAGAAAGCGAGCGCTAAACCGCTGGGACCATGACGATATTCTTCTCGCGTCGCTCCATCTGTTTCAGTCGCCTTCGGCGTCGAAGATACGGCTGTTTGGAATGAGCTACATTTTGGTGGATGAGTTTCAGGACACGAATCAACTGCAATGGGCTCTCCTCACGTCGCTCGTGGAGCGAAACGGCGCTTTAGCCTTCGTCGTCGGCGATGACGATCAGTCCATTTACGCTTTTCGCGGCGCTTCGCCCGTGTTTCTCCAGCGCGCGGCGGAGGTTCTTCCCAACGCTCGTCGATACTTGCTCACCTTGAATTTCAGATCCGACCGAAGAATCTTAGGTCACGCCGCGCAGCTGATTCGTCACGTCAAAGTTCGAGTGGATAAGCCGCTCCGCAGCGTGAGCGAGGCAGAAGGTGTCTGCATGGCGTATGAAGTCCCCGACCGAACCGCGCAATGGCGTCTTGTGGCGCATCTGCTCCGCCGCGCGATACGTGAAGGGCGCTCTGCGGCGATCCTGGGGCGCACGCGCCATCAGCTGGCCGTCGCGTGGATGGCGCTTCGGCGAGCCTTCGGAGCGCAGTGGGATATTGTCGCGAAAGGAGTTGAATTTCGCACCTTTCACGACAGCAAGGGTAAGGAATGGGATATCGTGGCGTTGCTTGATATGGCCGTGTCTCCTGGTTCGACTTTTGACATCGATATCGATGAAGAGCGGCGCTTGTTGTACGTCGCCATGACGCGAGCCCGACATGAATTGTACGCGCTCGTGCCTCGTGTGATGCACGGAGCGCCGCGTCGCATTCATCCGTTTCTGCTGGAGTCGGGAATGGAAGTGTGTCCTGTGAACGACACGCTGAAGAACGATGAAGTTCGAAATTAGTTGAAAAATCGCTGGACTTTTCGGGCTGTCATTTATACAATAAAGACAAAACAGAGCTGTTATATATCATCTGTTGTAGATCAACGGCGAATTCGACCCTGGGGGAGTGGTGAAGATGACGAGGAGTCATCCGGTGAAGGGTGGAGACTTGCAGGGCGTTGTCTTTTCAGACCAGGCGGATTTCCATGCACCCATGGAAACCAAGCGGGAGTTTGCGGACGCAGAAAATAAGCAATGGGTTCAGGAGCGCCTTCTGGACTATTATCATGGGAGCCGAGGATAAACGGATTCAACCTGGCGGTTCATTCATAAAGGGAGAGGTTCGACCAACGCGCCGACATGCAGGGCGGCGCGTGTTCTTTTTGCTGACGCGCGCCAGTTTGCAAGCGTTCCGGCTGGCGCTGTGATCCTGATGTTTTTTCGCGCACCCCCTTGACACAGAGGGGGAGGCGGTGATAGTATCATTCTCGCCGCCCGCGAGGCGGCAGGAAATCCGCGCGGTGGCGCGGGAATCGCTCCTTGAAAACTAAACACACGAGACCACCAAGCCCGTAAGTCCTTGTGACCGAACGGTCAGGATAAAGCACTTGGATTGAGAGTTTGATCCTGGCTCAGGACGAACGCTGGCGGCGTGCCTAATACATGCAAGTCGAGCGGACCTCTTTTGAGGTCAGCGGCGGACGGGTGAGGAACACGTGGGTAATCTGCCTTTCAGACCGGAATAACGCCCGGAAACGGGCGCTAATGCCGGATACGCCCGCGAGGAGGCATCTTCTTGCGGGGAAAGGCCCGGATGGGCCGCTGAGAGAGGAGCCCGCGGCGCATTTAGCTAGTTGGCGGGGGTAACGGCCCACCAAGGCGACGATGCGTAGCCGACCTGAGAGGGTGACCGGCCACACTGGGACTGAGACACGGCCCAGACTCCTACGGGAGGCAGCAGTAGGGAATCTTCCGCAATGGGCGCAAGCCTGACGGAGCAACGCCGCGTGAGCGAAGAAGGCCTTCGGGTTGTAAAGCTCTGTTGCTCGGGGGAGAGCGGCATGGGGAGTGGAAAGCCCCATGCGAGACGGTACCGAGTGAGGAAGCCCCGGCTAACTACGTGCCAGCAGCCGCGGTAAAACGTAGGGGGCGAGCGTTGTCCGGAATCACTGGGCGTAAAGGGTGCGTAGGCGGTCGAGCAAGTCTGGAGTGAAAGTCCATGGCTCAACCATGGGATGGCTCTGGAAACTGCTTGACTTGAGTGCTGGAGAGGCAAGGGGAATTCCACGTGTAGCGGTGAAATGCGTAGAGATGTGGAGGAATACCAGTGGCGAAGGCGCCTTGCTGGACAGTGACTGACGCTGAGGCACGAAAGCGTGGGGAGCAAACAGGATTAGATACCCTGGTAGTCCACGCCGTAAACGATGAGTGCTAGGTGTTGGGGGGACACACCCCAGTGCCGAAGGAAACCCAATAAGCACTCCGCCTGGGGAGTACGGTCGCAAGACTGAAACTCAAAGGAATTGACGGGGGCCCGCACAAGCAGTGGAGCATGTGGTTTAATTCGAAGCAACGCGAAGAACCTTACCAGGGCTTGACATCCCTCTGACGGGTGCAGAGATGCACCTTCCCTTCGGGGCAGAGGAGACAGGTGGTGCATGGTTGTCGTCAGCTCGTGTCGTGAGATGTTGGGTTCAGTCCCGCAACGAGCGCAACCCTTGACCTGTGTTACCAGCGCGTTGAGGCGGGGACTCACAGGTGACTGCCGGCGCAAGTCGGAGGAAGGCGGGGATGACGTCAAATCATCATGCCCCTGATGTCCTGGGCTACACACGTGCTACAATGGGCGGTACAAAGGGAGGCGAAGCCGCGAGGCGGAGCGAAACCCAAAAAGCCGCTCGTAGTTCGGATTGCAGGCTGCAACTCGCCTGCATGAAGCCGGAATTGCTAGTAATCGCGGATCAGCATGCCGCGGTGAATACGTTCCCGGGCCTTGTACACACCGCCCGTCACACCACGAGAGTCGGCAACACCCGAAGTCGGTGAGGTAACCCCGAAAGGGGAGCCAGCCGCCGAAGGTGGGGTCGATGATTGGGGTGAAGTCGTAACAAGGTAGCCGTACCGGAAGGTGCGGCTGGATCACCTCCTTTCTAGGGAGAAGGACGGGGCTTGCGGGTTTGGGAGGTTGGGTGTGTTTAGTTTTGAGGGAGCGAGAGCTCTCTCGGAGGACCTTGGCAAGTGCATAGGGAGAAAGGCAAGGTGAAGCTAGGAAGGGCACACGGTGGATGCCTAGGCGCCAAGAGCCGAAGAAGGACGGGGCGAACGCCGAAATGCCACGGGGAGCCGTAAGCGGGCTGAGATCCGTGGATGTCCGAATGGGGGAACCCGCTGGCGGGAAGCGCCAGCAGCTTAAGGCCGAAAGGCGTTAAGCGGGGAACCGGGGGAAGTGAAACATCTCAGTACCCCGAGGAAGAGAAAGCAAACGCGATTCCGTGAGTAGTGGCGAGCGAAAGCGGAGGAGCCTAAACCGCATGCGTGGGAAAGGCTGCAGCCGTTGCGCATGCGGGGTAGAGGGGCTGTTTGCGGCGAGCTGCAGGGTAGCCAGCCCGAGTGGGTGCGTAGGAGAACGGTCTGGGAAGGCCGGCCAGAGACGGTGAGAGCCCGGTATCCGAAACGCGCGCACGAGGGTGGAAACAGACCCCGAGTACTGCGGGACACGAGGAATCCCGTAGGAATCTGGGAGGACCACCTCCTAAGGCTAAATACTCCTTGGCGACCGATAGTGAACGAGTACCGTGAGGGAAAGGTGAAAAGGACCGCGGGAGCGGAGTGAAAGAGAACCTGAAACCGTGTGCCTACAAGCAGTCGGAGCACCGAAAGGTGTGACGGCGTGCCTTTTGTAGAATGAACCGGCGAGTGATGCGGGCGAGCGAGGTAAAGGCGGAGGAGCCTAAGCCGAAGCGAAAGCGAGTCTGAAGAGGGCGTGAGTTCGTCCGCATCGACCCGAAACCGGGTGATCTACCCCTGGTCAGGGTGAAGTGCGGGTAACACCGCATGGAGGCCCGAACCCACTGGCGTTGAAAAGCCAGGGGATGAACTGGGGGTAGGGGTGAAATGCCAATCGAACCCGGTGATAGCTGGTTCTCCCCGAAATAGCTTGAGGGCTAGCGTCAGGGGATGAGTTGTGGAGGTAGAGCGCTGATGGGGTGCGGGGCCCGCGAGGGCTACCAAGCTTCGTCAAACTGCGAATGCCACAATGTCGAGGAACCTGGCAGTGAGACTGCGAGCGATAAGGTCCGTAGTCGAGAGGGAAACAGCCCAGACCCGCAGCTAAGGTCCCGAAGTTCCGGTTGAGTGGGGAACGATGTGGCGCTGCGAAGACAACCAGGATGTTGGCTTAGAAGCAGCCATCATTGAAAGAGTGCGTAATAGCTCACTGGTCGAGTGGCGCTGCGCGGAAAATGGAACGGGGCTAAACCGGACACCGAAGCTCGGGATGGCGACATGGTAGGGGAGCGTTCCATGTGCGGGGAAGCTGAGCCGGAAGGCAAGGTGGAGCGCATGGAAGTGAGAATGCCGGTATGAGTAGCGAAAAGAGGGGTGAGAATCCCCTCCGCCGAAAGCCCAAGGTTTCCTGGGGAAGGCTCGTCCGCCCAGGGTCAGTCGGGACCTAAGGCGAGGCCGAAAGGCGTAGCCGAAGGAGAACAGGTTGACATTCCTGTACCACCGTAGGCGCTTGAGCGAAGGGGTGACGCAGGAGGACGAGGGAAGCGGCCGGATGGAAGAGGCCGTCCAAGCAGCGAGCGTGGGGTGTAGTGAAATGCGCACCCTGGAAAGCGTGAGCTGTGATGGGGAGGGAAGGACAGTACCGAAGTCCCGACGTTCACACTGCCGAGAAAAGCCTCTAGCGAGCCGAAGGTGCCCGTACCGGAAACCGACACAGGTGGGCGCGTGGAGAACACGAAGGCGCGCGGGAGAACTCTCGTTAAGGAACTCGGCAAAATGGCCCCGTAACTTCGGGAGAAGGGGCGCTCTTCCTGGAGGAAGAGCCGCAGTGAAAAGGCCCAAGCGACTGTTTAGCAAAAACACAGGTCTCTGCGAAGCCGAAAGGCGACGTATAGGGGCTGACGCCTGCCCGGTGCTGGAAGGTTAAGAGGAGGGCTTAGGGGGGTGTACCCCCGAAGGTCCGAATCGAAGCCCCAGTAAACGGCGGCCGTAACTATAACGGTCCTAAGGTAGCGAAATTCCTTGTCGGGTAAGTTCCGACCCGCACGAAAGGCGTAACGACTTGGGCGCTGTCTCAACGAGAGACCCGGTGAAATTGTAGTACCTGTGAAGATGCAGGTTACCCGCGGTTAGACGGAAAGACCCCGTGGAGCTTGACTGTAGCCTGATATGGGACAACGGTGTTCCATGTACAGGATAGGTGGGAGACGGAGAAGCTTGGGCGCCAGCCTGAGTGGAGTCGGCGTTGGGATACCACCCTTGGGACACGGTTGTTCTAACCGGCCTTGTGAGGACGCGAGGCGGGACAGTGTCAGGCGGACAGTTTGACTGGGGCGGTCGCCTCCTAAAGGGTAACGGAGGCGCCCAAAGGTTCCCTCAGCGCGGATGGAAATCGCGCGGAGCGTGCAAAGGCAAAAGGGAGCTTGACTGCGAGACGGACAGGTCGAGCAGGGACGAAAGTCGGGCTTAGTGACCCGGTGGTTCCGAGTGGAAGGGCCATCGCTCAACGGATAAAAGCTACCCCGGGGATAACAGGCTGATCTCCCCCCAAGAGTTCACATCGACGGGGAGGTTTTGGCACCTCGATGTCGGCTCATCGCATCCTGGGGCTGAAGTCGGTCCCAAGGGTTGGGCTGTTCGCCCATTAAAGCGGTACGCGAGCTGGGTTCAGAACGTCGTGAGACAGTTCGGTCCCTATCTGCCGCGGGCGCAGGATACGTGAGAGGGGTTGTCCCTAGTACGAGAGGACCGGGATGAACCGACCGCTGGTGTACCAGTTGTCCCGCCAGGGGCACCGCTGGGTAGCCAAGTCGGGAAGGGATAAGCGCTGAAAGCATCTAAGCGCGAAGCCCGCCTCAAGATGACGTATCCCATTCCGTGAAGGAAGTAAGACCCCTCGAAGACGACGAGGTGGATCGGTCTGGCGTGGAAGCGCAGTGATGCGTGGAGCGGACAGATACGAATCGGTCGAGGGCTTCACCTGAAAGGCTCCCTATGCACGGAGGCAAGGGCCAAGAAGACAGATGCGAAGCGACATGCGAGCGAGGAGATCTGCAGGCCGAAGGCCGAAGCCCTCCGAGCGAGCATGGAGCGAAGCAGGTCTGGTGACCATAGCGGAGGGGCAACACCCGTACCCATCCCGAACACGGACGTGAAGACCTCCAGCGCCGAGAATACTGGGAGGGAAGCCTCCTGGGAAGGTAGGTCGTTGCCAGGCGAGTGACAGATGTATGCGGGTGTGGCGGAATTGGCAGACGCACCAGATTTAGGTTCTGGCGGGCGACCGTGGGGGTTCGAGTCCCTCCACCCGCATTGAAGATATGTGTGGGTTCGGAGTGGTCCGAGCCCTTTGTTTATGTCCAGTTGCTGTGATTCTACGACAGACTGATGTCGAGTTGAGCATACGGAAGCCACTTGGCAGCTCCGCCTTCGGCGGGCTTTTTTCATATGTGGACTTGGTGAGCTAAGAACTGGACAGAGACCGGCCAAACTTGATTATAATAAGGACACGACTCCGAATACCATGGATTGCCGATGACGTACGAAAGGTGGGGTTGTCCATGCCTGTTACAATATACGACGTTGCAAGAGAAGCAAAAGTGTCCATGGCTACCGTGTCTCGCGTGATCAACGGGACGGCCGTGGTCAAAGAGGATACAAAAAAGCGGGTATTGGAGGCAATTGCAAAACTGGGCTACCGGCCGAACGCGGTAGCGAGGGGTCTTGCGAGCAAGCGGACGCGCACGATTGGCGTGATCGTGCCGGACGTTTCGGCGGCTTTTGTCGCAGAGATGGTTCGCGGGATCGAGGACATCGCGAACATGTATGATTACAACATTCTGTTGGTCAACTCAGACGCTCAGGTCGATCGCGAGGTTGGTTTGATTGGGACAATGTGGGAAAAACAGGTGGATGGAATCTTGTACATGACGAATGTTCTTACTTCACGTGAGATCGACGCGTTTGAGGAGGCGCAGATTCCTGTCGTGCTGTGCGCGACAGAGGATCCAGAGCGCCGGATTCCGTCGGTGAATATCGACAACTATCGTTCGGGGCGGGATGCGGTGAACTTCTTGCTCCAAAAGGGTTGTCGCCGAATCGGCTTTATCACCATGGACGAAGGGTACTCGGTCGTGGCGGATCGGCGGTTGCAGGGTGCCCAGAATCGGATGCGCGGACAGGAGCTTCACGTCATTCGGACGGGGCGTGGCCGCTACGAGACGTCTCTTCCCGTGATCCGCGCGTACTTCGAGGAGCACGATTTGGATGGTGTCGTTGCGGCTTCGGACGAGTTGGGGCTGGCCGCGATTCATGCTGTGCAAGACATGGGGAAATCGGTGCCTGAGGACGTGAAGGTGATCGCGTTTGATAACACGCGTCTCGCTGTGATGGTGCGCCCTGAGATGACTGTGATTGCGCAGCCGATGTATGATTTCGGCGCAGTCTCCATGCGATTGCTCACCAAGCTCTTACAGGATGAGCCGGTGGACAACTACACCGTGATTCTGCAGCACAACATCGTGGAGCGAGCCTCCACGTGATGGCTGTTTGAGTGGGAGACGTGGGGTGTTCCAGCAACTGCGCGGGGACACATTCGGAATGATGGCGCACGCCATGACATGGGGAACAAATGAGGTATAATATAATTTATCACACGCCCTTTCACTCGGCCTTTGGCGATAAGGAGGGAACGCCGATGCGAGTCGAGCGAATTGCCCGAGACAAGGTGCGGATTTTCATCAGCTATGACGATCTCGAGGAACGCGGGATCGATCGCGATGAAATTTGGCACAATGGGAAAAAGGTGCAGGATCTTTTTTGGGATATGATGGAGACCGCTTATATGGAAGTCGGATTTGATATCGCGGGTCCGATTTCCGTGGAGGCGTTCACGATGCCGACAGAGGGCGTGGTGGTCATTGTCACGCGTATCCCGTCCATGCCTGGGGCTGGCCATGACGACGGGGATTATGGAGACGAAGAGGAAACATACTTCGAGCGAGATCACGGATTTTCGCCGCGGTCAACGCCGACCCACATGGTGATGGCGTTCCGCGATTTGGATAACCTCTTGGACGCGTGCAAGACGTTGCGCCAGTATCCCATCCATACATCGCTCTATCATCACGAAGGCGCTTATCAGTTGGTGATCCATGGCGACCTCAGACCTGATCAGTGGGAAGAGGTATTTTCCATTCTGGTGGAGTATGGTGAGATGAGTCGGGTGACGCCATGGGTGCTCGGAGAGTACGGCAAGGTGATTTTTGCGGATCACGCCGTGGAACAGCTTCTCCGGAACTTTCCGACGTGAGGGTTCCGCCTATCCGAGAGTAACTAGATCATTCTAGTTACTCTGTTTTTTGTGCCCAACTGCGATCTCGGCTGCTTTTCGGAACGCGGGTGGGCGTGTATACTAGGGCTGTCTTCATTCGATTCCATGTTGTCGACAACCGGGAAAAGGTGGTACACACTGTGGCAGATTCTGTGGCGTCTGCGGACAAGCGTCACCAGGGTGCGTCCATGCTTCAGGATACGCAGGACATCGTCCGGCAGGCACTCGACGTCCTAGGATATGGGCCGGAGGCCTTTGATCTCCTGAAACTGCCCATGCGCGTGTTGACAGTAAGATTCCCTGTGCGCATGGACGACGGAACCGTACGGGTGTTTACCGGCTACCGCGTTCAGCACAATGACGCTATCGGGCCCACGAAGGGCGGCATACGGCTGCATCCAGACATTACACTTGAGGAGATGGAAGCGCTCGCCATCTGGATGTCGATTCGGTGTGGCATCGCAGAACTTCCCTTCGGGGGCGCAAAGGGCGGCATTGTGTGCGATCCGCGCGACATGTCCTTCTCGGAGATCGAACGCGTGAGCAGGAGTTATGTGCGCGCGGTGAGTCAGATTGTGGGGCCGGCGAAGGATGTCCCCACGCCTGATGCGTTCAGCAATTCGCAGAACATGGCGTGGATGTTGGACGAGTACTCCCACATTCGCGAGTCAGACAGTCCTGGCTTCATCACAGGGAAGCCCGTGATTTTGGGGGGGACGCGCGGCCGAGATGGCGCTGCGGCGCGCGGCGTCGCACTGACGCTGGAGGAAGCGGTGAGGCAGAGGCAACAGACCCTCGAAGGACAACGCGTCATCGTTCAGGGTTTTGGAGGTATCGGGAGCTACCTGGCGAAGTACTTGAGTGACCGGGGAGCTCGCATTGTCGGCGTGGGTGACGCGTATGGCGCCCTGTACCGCGAGGCGGGTCTGGACGTGGACGAGTTGCTGGAGCGAAGGGATTCGTTTGGAACGGTGACGCGGTTGTACCGCGATGTGCTGACCAACCGCGAGCTCCTAGAACATCCGTGCGACATCCTGGTGCTGGCCGCCTCAGGCGCGGCGATCACAGCGGAATTAGCTGCGAAAATCAAGGCATCGCTGGTGGTTGAGGCGGCTAACGTGTCGACGCCGCAAGATGCCCTTGAGATCCTGACGGAGCGCGAGATTCTGGTGATTCCAGATGTGCTTTCGTTTGCCGGGGACGTGATCGTCTCGTACTTTGAATGGGTTCAGAACAACCAGGGATATTACTGGAGTGAGCCTGAAGTCCAAGCGAAGTTGGACGATCGCGTCCGGCAGTCGTTCGACCGCGTGTATCAAGTCGCAGTTCGGTATGGAGTGAATATGCGGCTTGCCGCCTATATCGTCGGCGTTCAGCGGTTGGCGGAGGCGAGCCGCTGGCGCGGATGGATATAAAAGCGGGATGAAGTGGAGGAGGGAGCCCTATGCGCGCAGAGTCGTCGTTGTCGGCTCAGGAATCGACACCTGCTGCCCATCGGATTAAGGTGATGATCCGCTGCAGGAAGTGTGGCGAGACGTTCATTCTGCGAGGCACGCGCGACTCAAAAGGCAATATTGAGACGGGATTCAAACGATGCCTGTGCGATAACGACAAGGACTTTGATATCGAGGTCATTGGCTGAGGACGTTGGACGGAATGCGATGTGCCCGGGGCGAACCCGGGCATATTTTTTTGCGTGTCTGCAGACTACGGGGTGTCGCCGGTGCGAGCTTCTGTGAAAGGAGGATGACGAATGAGCAGGGCGAAACGCGCATTCTCGGCATGGGCACTCATCCTCTCCGCGTGGATGGCCGCCGAGCCGTCCCTTGCGACGCCCTCAATTCAAGCGTTCACGGCGCGCAATCTCATTTACGGCAGCACGGGATACGACGTCGACGAACTGCAGGGGCGTCTCCATCTGCTGGGCTACTACTGGGGGCGCATTGATGGCATCTTCGGTTGGAAGACCTATTGGGCTGTCCGCACCTTTCAGTACAATTTTGGACTTCCGGTGACCGGCGAGGTCGACATGCGAACCAAGATCATGCTGGTGAAGGCGACGCCCAATTGGAGCTACAAGATGGACTTTCCCAGTGCTTCTTCGGGTTCGACGTCCTCTGGCGCCGCACAGCGCGCGACCAGTTCCAGTGACGGCACGCTGATTTCTGGGGACGGTTTCACCCATGGGATGGACAACCTGAGTGCGAGCGACCTCAATCTCATGGCCCATGTGGTCTACGGCGAGGCTCGCGGGGAACCGTTTGAGGGCCAAGTGGCTGTTGCAGCGGTGATCTTGAACCGTTTACATGACCCGAAGTTTCCCAAGTCCATTCCGGCCATCGTGTATCAGCCAGGCGCATTTGACTGCGTGAACGACGGCCAGATCAACCTTCAGCCCAATCGAGAGGCGATGCAGGCGGTGATTGATGCGGTCAACGGATGGGATCCCACACATGGCGCTCTCTACTACTTCAATCCTGCCAAGACGTCGAACGCCTGGATGTGGGCGCAACCGGAGCTTGTCATGATAGGTCACCACATTTTCACAGCCTGATGAGGGGGTGAATCTCATGCGCAAATGGACGTGGTGGGCCGGGGCGGCGGCGGCCGTGATCGCGGTAGGCGGCGCGGCCTTTGCATGGGGCGATCACGAGCGAAGCCGGGCGCAGGCGATGTCATCCATGGTGGATGCTGGGTATTCGGGTGCTTTGCGAGCGGCGGTCGCAGACCTCGATGCGCTGCGTGCAGCGCTCGCCTCGGCTTCGATTGTGGCAGACCCTGAATCCTTCCGTCGTCATCTGGCAGACGTGGAGAAATACGCATACGCGGCGCAGTTGGACATGGCGCGAATTCCCGACGGCGGGCCCGATCACCGGGTGAATCAGGAGCTGCATCAGATCGACTACGACGCCGCACATTGGATGACAACAGATGCCGATCCGCACAACGTGACCGTACAGAATACTTTGCGGCATGCGTATCAAACGGTAGGGCGCTTGGAGACGCAGCTCGAGCCCATTGCGTGGCATGCAGGGCCTGTCCTTGACGGCAGAACAGGCACCGAACTTGCGCCATCCGTGCGCAATGCGCTTGCCCGAGTCCAGGCGAGTGTGGTGCAACCGAGCGCTGCGCCGAAGCCCGCCCCGGCCTCAGCGAGCAAGGATGCGGCGCCTTGGATTCGGAGGGCCGAGCAGGTGGCGGGCGAGCGAGTGGACCAGGCGAAGGTCAGTGATATTCGCGATCCGCGCAACGGTTCGTATATCCTGGTGACCGGCTCCGTCAGGGGACGGCCTGTGCGCATCGAGTTTGCAAAGACGGGAACGCTCGCCAGTTACCGCTTGACGCGCCCGAATGGTGAGCCTCGAGTGGATCTGGCAGATGCAGCGGGCGTCGCGTCTCGTTGGTTGAAGAGGATTGGATTGTCGAACATGGTGCGGACTTACGCCAGTCAAGTGGACGGCATTGCCAGGTTTACCTATCAACCCGTCGTCCAAGGTGTCCCGGCACTGGATGCGAGTTGCAGGGTCGTTGTAGCGCTGGACGACGGCGAGGTGATTGGATTTTACGATCGCGGCAAGTGGCCTCCAAAGACTCTTCCGCCTGCTCCCCATCCGCTGTCTGAGAACGCTCTTCGCGCGCGCCTCGGTCCACAGTTTCACGTTCAGGACGAGCGCCGCGTTTTGGCAGAGGATCCGAACGGGCGATGGGTTCAAGCCGTCGCGTTTGACGGCACCCTCGGCGGCAGCGACGAGCCCTACCGCGTGGTTCTCGACGTCTCAACGGGGCACGAGTTGAGCATCGAACGCTTGACATAATTCGAGGCTTTTGGCGCAATCGAGCCTTTCTGCCGATGTTTCCCCGCAACCTCCCTTTCTGCGTGTATAATAAGGCAGGAGATTGGAAGGGATGGGGAACGGTATGCCCATAGTGCCACCGATAGGGGCCCCGTTGCGCGTCCGCGTCGTGGGAGACAACTCTGAGAACAGTTATAAGTCGCGCGTTGCAGATCTCGATGACGAATTTCTGTATGCGGACGTTCCCGTCCACCAGGGAACTGGGCGAGAGATGGAGGTCCATGTCGATGCGACGTGGATGATCGAATACGCCGCTTCGGAGAACGATGTCTACCAATATCGCTCTCGCGTCTTGGGGCTGTCGTACATTCCGACGCCGGCCGTACGCTTGGTCCACCCGCTCAGGGGCTCGGACTTAGTGCGCATTCAGCGCCGGGAATATTTTCGCGTTTCTTTGGACGCGCAGGTTAAACTCACCTGTTTGCGCACCGGAGAGAGTTATCTCGTTCAGGCTATTGACATTAGCGGTGGGGGACTGGCAGTTCGCGCGAAGGATGCCGTCGATATCGTCTACCGGGATCGGGTCCATGTCGATGTGACCCTGCCGTATACGGGATACCGGCTGCAGGCCCTTTGTCAGGTGGTGCGTATAGAAGCGGAAGGGACGGGCCGCACCCTATCGATGCAGTTCGTGGATATCCCAGAGCGCGTGCGCGATCAGGTGGTCCGCTACACCTTTATCCGACAGCGCGCGCTGAGGAGAAGATAGATTCATAGCGCGTCCCGCGGCGCATACGTTTAGCTGTGGAGGGATGTCCATGGCGATTCAACGGATGCGCCGCATGCTGGACGATATCTTGGTTCCTGTCGCGCTCGGGACCCTGACCACGCTCGTGCTGGCTCAGTTGGCCATGCAGATGCCGCGGGTGAGGGAGCGGGTAGAAGCCATGGCGCGATCTCGGCCGGTCATGGCCATGCAAACGGGGACACCGCCGGGGCTTCAGGGGGCGACCGGAAGCATCATCCTGACGGCGGACAGTGCGGAACGGGCGGCGAATGTGATTGTCTTCCGAAACGGCGTCTCGCTTGGGCCGTTTACGACGAACGAGATGCAGATTCTCGTTCACGCAGGTGATGTGATCTCGTTTCGCGACGCGACGCCCCAGGGCCCGCCGGTCACGCTGTATGTTCGAGACGGCTCGAATGACATGCTCTATCCGGTGACGGGAGAGACCATCACACTCGGCGGTGGCACGGCGACCGCTTCACTCGAGCCCGTGGCCTTTTTCTGAACGTTAACCGCATTGCCGAGCCTTTTCCGGTTGTGTTACCATCGAGAAAATGAGTGATCGAACCGGAAGGAGGTTTCGACGTGGCACCTGTGACCATCGCCATCGACGGACCTGCAGGCGCCGGGAAGAGCACGGTTGCGAAGCGGGTCGCGGAGCGGCTGAATCTGATGTATGTCGACACAGGCGCCATGTATCGTGCCGTCGCGTATCTCTGCGCACAAGAGGGGATTGATGTCCACTCTGAGCGCGCTGTCGAAGCCGTTCTCGACGCTCACCGCGTCTCGTTTGAAGAGGGGGAAGACCGCACGCTGCAGGTACTCATCGACGGGGTGAACGTCACGTCCAGACTCCGCGCCCCGGAGGTCAGTGCGTTGGTCTCCACGGTTGCCGCGCACCCTCGGGTGCGCCAATTGTTGACCGAATGGCAGCGCGCGTTCGCCGAGCGCCATTCCGTTGTGATGGACGGGCGGGACATCGGAACGGTGGTTCTGCCTCACGCCACGGTGAAGGTGTTTCTCACAGCCGCGCCGGAGGAACGAGCGCGCAGGCGCCAGGAAGAGTACCGGCGCATGGGCTATGAAGTGTCGCTTGACGAGATGGT
Source organism: Alicyclobacillus acidocaldarius subsp. acidocaldarius Tc-4-1 (assembly GCF_000219875.1). Lineage (NCBI taxonomy): Bacteria > Bacillati > Bacillota > Bacilli > Caryophanales > Alicyclobacillaceae > Alicyclobacillus > Alicyclobacillus acidocaldarius. The sequence goes on along the minus strand of NC_017167.1, from coordinate 1,570,103 downwards.
CAAAACGTAATCGAGCGGGATCGCAAGGATTCCGAACGGGCCGTCGCTCCGCTTCGCATGGCCGAGGACGCGGTGCGGATCGATTCCACGGACAAGAGCATTGAATCCGTAGTCGAGGAGATCGTGCAGTTGGTGGAGAATGCGCATGTCCGGTGAAGCCAGCGATTTGCCCCGTACGCCCTTTTACCGCTTCGCCCGGGCGGTCGTTACCGCGTTTTTCGTACGTGCTTTCGCATTCGTGTGGAGGGTTTGGAGAGGCTCCCGCGTGAGGGAGGCGTCATCATTGCGTCGAATCATCTTTCGAATTTCGATCCTCCCCTTCTAGGGATTCTGGTCCCGCGATACATACGGTTCATGGGCAAGGCCGAACTGTTTCGCATCCCTGTGCTTCGGCGCATCTTCCTCTCGCTTGGAGGTTTTCCCATCGAGCGTGGCCGCGTGGATCGGCGCGCCATCCGCACGGCGATTGATGTACTGCAAAGCGGAACTTGCCTTGTGATGTTTCCTGAAGGGCACCGGTCGCGAACGGGCAAACTCGGACCGCTACAACCCGGAATCGCCTCTATCGCTAGAAAAGCGGGCGCGGTGATTCAGCCTGTGGGTATCCGAGGACGGTATCGCTTGTTCGGGCGCATCGAGGTGAAGTTTGGACATCCCATCGATGTGCGGGAAGAGCCGGACGAGCAGATCATGCGAAATCTCCGAGACCAGTTGCTTCGGCTGACCGGCGGTCAGGAACAATCGAGCTGAAGGGCGAGCGTTTTCCTCAGCGTTTTCCTTGTGGCGCAACTGTGTTACAGTAAGCGTATGAAAAGTTGGTGCCGCAATTCCAAAACAGCGTTTGCGGCTTGTCCAATTTGGTATGCTATAGGTACCCTTTGTGGAAGGTCAACGTGGGCTTGGCGTCGCGATGGCGCATGCGAAGAAACGCCGACTCCTGTCGCGCGTTGCCATCATAAAGTGACCAATGAAACGGGAGGCCATTGACATGTCAGAGGATTTGCGTGAAATGTTGACCGATGCGGCGGTTCGCGAGGGGGACGTGGTGACCGGCGAAGTGACGGCCGTGGATGATCACGGTGTGACCGTCGCGCTGCCTCACGGTTATGAGGGGCATATATCGCCGCAGGAGTTGTCGGCGGTGCCGGGAACGCATCCGAGTGATGTCGTGAGCGTGGGCAGCACGGTGACGGCGCAAGTGCTGAAGGTCGACATGGAATCCGGCCATGTGACGCTTTCAAAGCGGCGCGCTGAACAGGCGTCTGCGTGGGAGCGAATGCAGCGATTGCTGGAAAGTGGAGAGCCGATTGAGGTGGAGATTCGGGACGTCGTCAAGGGCGGCCTCGTGGCAGACGTCGGCGTCCGCGCGTTTATTCCGGCGTCTTTGGTGGATCGCCACTTCGTCGAAAACCTCGAGCAGTTTAAGGGGCAGAAGCTCCGCGCCAAAGTGATTGAGGTCGATCCGCAGAAGAACAAGCTGATCCTCTCGCGGCGCGCCGTGTTGGAGGAAGAAAGCGAGGCGCGGGCAAGGAAGCTGTTCGAAGAGTTGAAGCCGGGAGACGTCATTGAGGGAACGGTGCAGCGGCTGACCGACTTCGGCGCGTTTGTCGATGTGGGCGGCGCCGACGGGCTGGTCCACATCTCCGAACTGTCGTTTTCCCACGTCAACCATCCATCCGAAGTGGTGCGCGAGGGCGATCGAGTCAAGGTTCGCGTGCTGCGCGTAGATCCCGAGGCCGGTCGCATTTCGCTGTCCATTAAGGCGGCGCTGCCGGAGCCCTGGGAAACGTACGCTCACGAGTTTCAACCGGGAGACGTCGTCCAAGGAGTGGTGCGCCGAGTGTTGGATTTCGGTGCGTTTGTCGAGCTCCGCCCCGGCTTGGAAGGGCTGGTTCACGTTTCTCAGATCTCGAACGAGCGCGTCGATAAGCCCTCCGATGTCCTTCAGCCTGGCCAAGAGGTGACAGTCCGCGTGCTGAGCGTGGATCCGGAGCGCAAACGCATTTCGCTGTCCATGCGGGATTCGTCTCAGCCGCGAGGCGGCCAAGGGCGAGGGGGGCGGCGAGATCGCAGGCCGACTGAGCCTCGCAACGAAGGCGCCTCTGGCCCAACGCTCGGCGATCTGTTCGGCGATTTGTTTAAGTGACCATTGCTTCGTGCAAGACCCCGCCTGGAAGGCGGGGTTTTCTCGCGCTGAGGCCTGTGGCCGCGTAGAATCTCCGTGTGAAGCGTAGGGGCGTTGTGGCGTGCAGGATGCGATGATGTGGCTGGTCCCGGCGGCGATTTGGCTCTCGCTTTGGCCGCCTTCTTCCATCGCGCCTCGCTGGGTGGTGAGGGCCGCCATCGCAGGATGTTTGGCGGCTTGGCTGTTGAGGTGGTTCATTCCAGAATGGGTTTCGCCGACCATCTGGCTGGCGGTGTCGATATATGAAATGGTGAGCCTATCCGGCATGAGATGGCGTCGCGCGACTGGCGCAGCGTTCGCCGCCATCGCTGCGATGGTGGCCTGGCCGAGGATGGCCCCGTTTGCAGATTGGGGCGGTATCCCGCCAGAGGTGTGGGCAGCGGCGATGGTGGGCGCTGCGGCTTCTATCGTCTCTCCGGCCCCGTCCACTCGGGCGCTGGCAAGCGTGGGACTCGTGTTAGCCGGATGGGTGCTTGGGCGAGACGCGTTGGAAATGGCCACCGTGTTTGTGTTTGCCGCGACGTTTGAGCTGTGTCGACTGCTGACATCCGCTCAGGCGTGGCGCGGATCGAGGGAAGAAGCGGGCCGTTGACGTTCGCCGCGAATTCCGGGATAATGGGCTGCTGACCTTGCGCGCATGGGATAGAGAGGATCGGAGGTGACGAGATCATGGCCTTGCCTGTAGTGGCCATTGTAGGGCGTGCGAATGTCGGGAAATCGACCCTGTTCAATCGGCTCGTCGGCCGGCGAGTTTCCATTGTCGAGGACACGCCCGGCGTGACAAGAGATCGGATCTATGGAAAAAGCGAGTGGAACGGCGTGCCGTTTCGCGTGATCGACACCGGCGGCATCGAGATGGATGAAGAAGACGAGATGGGAAACCTCATCCGCGTGCAGGCGCAGATCGCCATTGACGAAGCGGACGTCATCTTATTTGTCGTCGACGGGCGTCAGGGCGTCACACAGGCGGACGAGCACGTAGCCCAGGTGTTGCGCCGAGCACGCAAACCTGTGGTGCTCGGCGTCAACAAGCTCGATCACGTCCAACAGCACGCGCTAAGCTACGAATTTTATCGGCTCGGCTTTGGAGAGCCGATTCCGTTTTCGGCCGAGCATGGCCGCGGCACAGGTGATTTGTTGGATGCCGTCGTCGCTGCGCTTCCGAAGGCGAGCGGCGAGGATGAGGACGAAGATGCCATTCGCATCGCGTTCATCGGGAGGCCCAACGTGGGCAAGTCGAGCTTGGTGAACCGGTTGCTGGGCGAGGAGCGCGTGATGGTCAGCCCGGTGGCGGGAACGACTCGCGACGCGGTGGACACGCCGCTCGAGCGCGATGGTCAGGCGTATGTGCTGGTGGACACCGCGGGCATGCGGCGAAAAGGAAAAGTGTACGAGCGCATCGAAAAATACAGCGTGCTGAGGGCGCTTCGGGCTTTGGACAGGGCGGATGTCGCCTTCGTGGTGCTCGACGCAGAGACCGGGATTGTGGAGCAGGACAAGCGAGTCGCGGGCTACGCATTGGATGCCGGATGTGCCATCGCGTTTGTGGTGAACAAATGGGACGCCATTGAGAAGGACGACAAGACCGCGCATCGATTCGAGGAGAAGATTCGGGAGGAATTCCCGTTTCTTCGGTTTGCGCCTGTGATCTTTGTCTCCGCGCTCACGGGGCAGCGAGTGGGTAAACTGCTGGACGTGGCTAAGGAACTTGCCGAATATCACGCGATGCGCGTGCCAACCTCAACATTGAACCGAGTGCTCGCGGACGCTCAGGTATCCGTTTCACTGCCCTCGAAGGGCGGGCGGAGGCTTCGGATCTATTACGGCACGCAGGTCAGCGTGAAGCCGCCCACGTTTGTGATTTTTGTCAATGACACGGAGTTGAGTCACTTCTCGTACGAGCGTTATCTCGAGAATCAACTTCGAGAAGCGTTCGGCTTTCGAGGCACGCCGATTCGCATTGTGTTGCGGGCGCGTGACGAAGCGCAGTCGGGCTCGTCTTGAGGCCTGCGAGGGAGCGTTGGTGAATGGCTTGGTCTGGGCTGTTGTCAATGATCGTCGCGTATTTGATAGGCTCCATCTCGACGAGCACGCTGGTCGTCCGGTGGGTCAGCGGTCGCGACATCCGTTCTGAGGGAAGCGGAAACGCAGGCGCCACCAACACGATGCGCACCGTCGGTCTCAAATGGGGCGTGTTGGTGCTTCTGTTCGATGGGCTCAAAGGCGCCATCTCACTGTGGATCGCGAACGCGCTGGCGCCGCACGCCATGTCGGCGCTGGCTCTGTCTGCCGTGGCCGTCGTCGTGGGGCACAATTGGCCCGTATTTTTTGGATTTCGCGGCGGGAAAGGCGTTGCCACGACCATCGGCGTGTTGTTGTGGCTCGCGCCGCTTCCCGCTGTGATCGCCGGGCTCGTCTGCCTCGCCGTGATCGCCCTCACGCGGTACGTATCGCTCGGCTCGCTCGTGTTCGTGTGCGTGGTTCCCATTCTGATTGCGGTGTTTCACTTCGAGGGATGGATCTTTGCGGCTAGCGTGGTGCTCGCTGCACTCGCTGTGTACCGCCATCGCTCGAATATCGATCGGTTGTTGCACGGCACGGAGCGGAGAATTTTTGAGCGGACGAGCGAGGGTGTGCGATGAAAGCGTGCATCTTGGGGGCGGGCAGTTGGGGGACTGCCCTGGGTTCGGTGTTGGCGTGGAATGGCTGGGACGTGTCGATCTGGGCGCGGCGATCGGAGGTCGTTGAAGACATCAACCTGCGCCGACGTAACGAGCGCTACCTTCCCGGCGCCGTCCTGCCTGAAGGCCTAAAGGCCGTTCTCGGCGCGAAAGAAGCGCTTTCAGGAGCCAGGCTCGTGGTGTTAGCCGTGCCATCTGCGTCCGTCGCGGAGGTTCTGCCGCTTCTTCGTGATCTGGACGATCACGCCCTTATTGTGCATGCGGTGAAGGGGTTTGTGCGCCCGGACAATCTGCGGGTGAGTGCCTGGCTCGAAAGAGAAATGCCGGGAATTGAACGCCGTCTCGCTGTGATTTCCGGCCCGTCCCACGCGGAAGAGGTGGTGCGGCAGATGCCGACGACGGTCGTCGTCGCGAGCGCAAGCAAGCGCGTAGCTGAATGCGCACAGGACGCGTTTATGACCGATCGATTTCGCGTGTACACGCAGGCGGATGTGATCGGCGTGGAGCTGGGTGGCGCCCTCAAAAATATCATTGCGCTCGGCGTGGGCATGGCCGAGGGCCTGGGGCTTGGAGATAACACGAGAGCGGCGCTGATGACGCGAGGACTCGCCGAGATCACGCGCTTGGGTGTCGCACTCGGCGCGTCTCCGCTGACGTTTTCGGGCCTCGCCGGGATCGGCGATCTCATTGTCACCTGCACGAGCGAGCACAGCCGCAACCATCGCGCAGGCCGCTTGTTGGCGAAGGGCCTTCCTCTGCCGGAGGTGCTTGACGCCATCGGCATGGCGGTGGAGGGTGTGAACGCGACGTTTGCCGCCAAGCAACTAGCGGAAACATACGGCGTGGAAATGCCCATCACTCACGCCATCGAGCGGGTGCTGATGGGTGACATTTCGCCGAGCGAGGGGATCGAGTTGCTCATGACGCGAGACAAAAATCACGAGATGGAAGTGGTCGGGGCTCAACCGCTGACGGCGGAGTTTCGACTGCCTTGACCGAGATGGCGGTGATGCAGGGGATCTGGTACACTACCTTCGGTGAACCGGGGAGGGAGGCCTGTTCGTGAACATTCCTGAGGGACTTAAGTATTCGCGCGAACACGAATGGGTGCGGGTCGACGGATCGCGCGCCTACATCGGGATCACGGATTATGCGCAGGACGAACTAGGCGACATTGTCTACGTCGAATTGCCGGAGAAGGGCGCCGAGCTCAAGGCCGGTGAGACCTTCGGCACGGTAGAGTCCGTGAAGACGGTCTCCGACTTATACGCGCCGGTCAGCGGGCGCGTCATCGAAGTCAATGAGGCGCTCGCCAACGCGCCGGAGAAGGTCAACGAGTCGCCGTACGAGGAAGCTTGGATGATTGTCGTCGAAATGTCGGACCCCTCAGAACTCGAGGCGCTGTTGGACGCTGAAGCGTACCGTCAACACATTCAGCGCTGACGATGCTGGGGATCCGCGCCTTCGAGTGCGTGGATCCCTTGTCTGCTCCGCTTCTCCTCTTGTCGTGGTTCTACCTCGATTCTCTCTCCCGTATACATAGTGGCGTCAGGGACGAGGCGCTCTGCTTCGCGAAGCATACCGGCCTTTGCGCCGCATATATTGGCTACTGTCCATCGATTGCGTGACGGTCTACGTGGATTGTCGGTGGGCCGGGGCGAGGCATGCGTTCATGCTGTCCACGCCGGTCATCTCGAGGAGGGAGAATCGTGGAAAAATTCGACGTCTTTCAAGACATTGCGGAGCGGACGGGGGGCGATATATACCTCGGCGTGGTCGGCCCCGTGCGCACTGGCAAATCGACGTTTATTAAGAAGTTCATGGAACTCATTGTCATCCCCAACATTCAGGACGAGGCCGACCGCGCCCGCGCCATCGACGAACTTCCCCAGAGCGCCGCGGGGCGCACCATCATGACGACAGAACCCAAATTCATCCCGAATCAAGCGGTCCAAGTGCACGTCGCGGAAGGGCTGGACGTCAACGTTCGCATCGTCGACTGCGTCGGCTATGCGGTCGAGGGCGCCCGCGGTTACGAGGACGAGAACGGGCCGCGGATGGTCACGACCCCGTGGTTTGACGATCCCGTCCCGTTTCAGGAGGCAGCTGAGATTGGCACGCGCAAGGTGATTGCGGACCATTCGACCATCGGCATCGTCGTCACAACGGACGGGTCCGTGGCCGAAATTCCGCGCGAAAACTACGTCACGGCTGAGGAGCGCGTGGTCGCCGAACTGAAGGAACTCGGCAAGCCGTTTGTCATGATTGTCAATTCGGTCACGCCGGATCACCCGCGCGTGCTCCAGCTTCGGGAGGAGCTTGCTGCGAAGTACGACGTGCCGGTCCTGGCTCTCTCCTGTGCCACGTTGACGACGCACGAGATCTACTATGTGCTTCGCGAGGCGCTGTACGAGTTCCCGGTCAAAGAGGTCAACGTCAACCTGCCGAACTGGGTCATGGTGCTCGATCCCGATCACTGGCTGCGCCAGCAGTTTGAAGAGGCCGTCCGCGAGACCATCCGGGACATCCGCCGCGTGCGCGACATCGATCGCGTGGTTGCCCAGTTCGCGCAGTACTCGTTCGTCTCGTCCTGCGGTCTCGCCCACATGGACATGGGCCACGGGATTGCCGTCATTGAACTGGACGCGCCGGATGAACTGTACGATCAGGTGCTGACGGAGATCGTCGGCGTGCAAATCACCGGTCGCGACCAGCTGCTGAAGATGATGAAAGAGTTCACGTACGCAAAGCGCGAGTACGACAAGGTGGCGGACGCGCTGCGCATGGTGAAGCTCACGGGATACGGCATTGCGCCGCCTGCGCTCGAGGAGATGACGCTCGACGAACCGGAGCTTATCAAACAAGGATCTCGGTTCGGCGTCCGGCTCAAAGCGACAGCTCCTTCGATTCACATGATCCGGGTGGACGTGGAGAGCGAGTTCGCGCCGATTGTCGGTACGGAGAAGCAGTCGGAGGAGCTCGTGCGGTATCTGATGCAGGACTTCGAAAAGGACCCACTCAAGATCTGGGAGAGCGACATTTTCGGCAAGTCCCTTGCGGCCATCGTTCGAGAGGGCATCTCGGCAAAGCTGTCGCTCATGCCGGAAAGCGCGCAGTTCAAGCTGAAAGAGACCCTGCAGCGCATCATCAACGAGGGCAGCGGCGGTCTCATCGCTATCATCCTATGAACGCATTTCAAGTTCCCGCCCGTTC